>JAJPIY010000025.1 GCA_021324515.1 Planctomycetota bacterium | reverse complement strand
CGGCTCGCGGCTAACCATGTCAACTCATGCCACGCTCGCCTACGGCTCGCGGCTAACCATGTCAACTCATGCCACGCTCGCCTACGGCTCGCGGCTAACCATGTCAACTCATGCCACGCTCGCCTCCGGCTCGCGGCTAACCATGTCAACTCATGCCGCGCTCGCCGCCGGCTCGCGGCTAACCATGTCAACTCAAATTCATGCTCATCAAAAACTCCGCATTGCCCTTGGTGCGGGCCATGCGATTGGTGAGCAATTCCATTGCTTCGACCGGGTTCATGTCGCTGAGGACTTTGCGCAAAATATACATGCGGCGCAGCTCCTCGGGATCCATGAGCAGGTCTTCTTTGCGGGTGCCGGAACGATTCACGTCGATGGCCGGCCAGACGCGCTTATCGACGAGGCGACGATCCAGGTGCAATTCCATATTACCGGTGCCCTTGAACTCCTCGAAGATCACTTCATCCATGCGTGAGCCGGTGTCGATCAGCGCTGTGGCCAAAATGGTCAGGGAGCCGCCCTCTTCGACGTTGCGGGCGGCACCGAAGAATCGTTTCGGTTTGTGCAGGGCGTTGGCATCGACGCCGCCGGAGAGGATCTTGCCGGAGTGCGGCACTTCCGTGTTGTAGGCGCGGGCCAGGCGCGTGATGGAATCGAGCAAAATCACTACGTCCGTGCCGTACTCGACCATGCGCTTGGCCTTCTCGATAATCATCTCACTGACCTGGACGTGCCGCGACGCCGGCTCATCGAACGTTGAGCTGATGACTTCGGCACGATCGCTCTTGACGGTACGTTCCATTTCGGTCACTTCTTCGGGCCGCTCATCGATAAGCAGGACGATGACGTAACATTCGGGATGGTTGCGCAGGATGCTATTGGCGATCTTCTGCAACAGGATGGTCTTGCCGGTGCGCGGTGGGGCGACGATCAGGCCGCGCTGCCCTTTGCCGATGGGCGTCACCAGGTCCATGACGCGCATGTTGATTTCGCTGGGGTCGGTTTCCAGGCGCAGCCGTTTGTCCGGGTGCAACGGGGTGAGGTCGTCAAAGACGACTTTCTGAGTCAAGATCTCCGGATCTTGGTAATTGATGGCCTCGACGCGGAGCAGGGCAAAATAGCGTTCGTTCTCTTTAGGCGGGCGGATTTGGCCGGCCACGACGGCACCCGTACGCAGGCCGAAACGCCGGATCTGCGACGGCGAGATATAAATATCGTCGGGGCAGGGCAGATAGTTGTAATCCGGGCTGCGCAGGAAGCCGAAACCGTCGGGCAACACTTCCAACGTGCCCTCGCCGAACATCAGACCGTTCTGCTTGACGCGCTCCTTGAGGATCTTGAAGATCAAATCTTGCTTTTTCAGACCCGTATAGTCGCTAAGTCCCTCTTCCTTGGCGACGCGGAGGAGCTGCGGCATGGTCATCTGCTGCAATTCACTGATATGGGTGCTGCCGCGCTTGATCTCCTCGTAACGGTTGTTGATCTCTTCATCGAAGATAGGGTAGTCGTCGTCGTCGCGCACCTGGGCCGGGACCAGGCGTTCTTCGGTCAGCGGCCGGCGGGACACCGTTCCCTCCAGTTCTTCCGTGCGGGAGGTGTCGAGATCCCTCTGCGGCCCTAGCGCGTCTGCCTCCAAGGGCGCAGCATCGGTCAGCAAGGACGTGCGCTCCTCGGCGGCGAGGTCGTCGCCGTTAGCGGGCAAATCCGTCTTGCTCCGCGCACGGGTCCGAGACGGAAGTTCACGTCGGCTCTTGGCTTCAGCCATATCACATTCTCCTTCTGAGATAGCTGGGGCAGAGAGAAGGATGAGGTGGGCGAAGCGACAGCTGACACCGGTTGGTTCAGCAACCTCTCTTCATGCCGGCCGGACGCGGAAATGTCGTCGTGTCGCCTCCGGTGCGGCGAAGCCCCAGCGGCGGGCTTCATTACAAGGTTTAAGGTTCCTCACGAAAAAACAAGTACCAAGCGGCGACCGGCGCGACGCCGATCGGGTCCGCTCTTCTATCACAGTCCCCGTTCGCTCCGGGAGCAAGCGTGGGCCAGTCCCCAGAGATGTAGCAGGTCGTCCACTTGGCGGTTCAGGTGCTCGAGGGAGGCCGAGTTATCCAGCACATGATCGGCCCGGACGGCCTTTTCAGTCAAGGGCAATTGCGCCCGTTCGCGTGCCTCCACCTCCCTTTCGCTCCAGCCGCGCTGCCGGGCCACGCGCTCCAGCCGTACCGCCCGCGGCGCCTCGATGAACACCAGATAATCACAAATCTCGTTCCATCCCGCTTCCAACATGACCGCCGCGTCCAGGACGATCAGCGGCACATGAGGATCGTTGCGGGCTTCCTCCACTTCAGCGCAAATGCGCTGGCGAATCCACGGATGCGTGATCGCCTCCAGCGCCTTGCGCTGGGCCGGGTCGGCAAAGACGATAGCGGCCAGGCGGCGCCGGTCGATCTCGCCGTTGGCCTCCAAGACGCCTTGGCCCCAACGGGAGACGACGCGAGCACGGATGTCCGGATCGCGCAGGGCTGCTTGTCCCAGCTGATCGCCGGCAATGACGCGCGCTCCGTGCCGTGCAAAAGCGGCCGCGGCCTGGCTCTTGCCGCTGCCGATGCCGCCGAGCAGACCGACCACTGGTTTGGCGCTCTTGGTCGGCTTCATGCGGAGGACAGCTCCTTTACGTCAAGCCAGTTGGGCCCGAACGCCAGATCGATGCGCAAGGGCACGTGCAGCCCTAGCGTTTTCTGGACCGGCGTTGTCATCTCTTGGCGCACCAATTCGGCCAGGGCGTCCAACTCCTCGGGCGGCGTCTCCAAGACCAGCTCATCATGGATCTGCAACAACAGCCGCGCTTGTCGCCGTTCGCGCTGGAGCCGACGATAGACGTTGAGCATCGCCAGCTTGATGACATCGGCGGCCGAACCTTGGACCGCCATGTTGATCGCTTCACGCTCGGCGGTGTTGCGTTGCTGATACGTCGAGTTGGCGCGAAGGGCGTCGCGGTCGAACTGCCGCCGCCGGCCCAGGATCGTGGTCACGTAGCCGGTGGTCCGACAATTTTGCAACAGCTGGTCCTGATATTCTTGCACTTTGGGATAGCGAGCGAAATACGAATCGATGAATTTCGCCGCCTCATCGCGCGATATTTGTAAACGCTGCGCCAAGCCGCCGGGACTGATGCCGTAAATCACGCCGAAATGGACCGTTTTGGCCATGCGCCGCTGCTCGGCGTTGACCTGGTCTTCCGGCACACCAAAAATTTGGGCGGCGACGGCGGCATGAATGTCGCGTTCCTCGGCAAAGGCACGGCGCAGCTCCGCATCGCCGCAGAAATGCGCCAGCAGGCGCAGCTCAATCTGCGAATAGTCCGCTGTCAGCAACAGCCAACCTTCGGCCGGTACAAACGCCTGCCGGATCTGTTGGCCCTCCTCACGCCGTACCGGAATGTTCTGCAAATTCGGATCGGAACTGCTCAACCGTCCTGTTGCCGTCACGGTTTGATTGAACGCCGTGTGGATGCGGCCGGTCTTCGGGTTGACCATCTCTGGCAGGGCATCGACGTAGGTGCTTTTGAGCTTGGCAAGGCGGCGATGCTGGAGGATCTTGCGGGGCAAAGCGGCGCCGGGATGGTCGAGGACGGCCAGCTTTTCCAGCGTCTCCTGGTCCGTGCTCGCCGCGCCGGTGATGTCAGTCCGGCCCTGTACGGGTAACTTCACCTCCTCGAAAAGGACTTGGCGCAGTTGCACGAGCGAACCGATGTTGAACGGATGTCCGGCCAGGTCGTAAATCTCCTTCTCGATGGCGGCCAGCTGCTGGCCCATCTCGGCGCTGAGGCGGCGCAACAACGGAATGTCCAGACGGATACCGTTGTATTCCAATTCCGCCAACACTTCAATAAGCGGAACTTCTACGTCGGTGTAGAGCTGGCCTAAGGGCGAGCAGGGTTGCGTTAGGGCCTCGGGAGCTTGTAGGTCTTGGGGCGCTAATGCACCCGCGCTCGCTAGTTGCGCTTCCAGCAACTCGCACAGGCGCCAGGCGACATCGGCATCTTCGCCGGCATAGACAGCGACGCGCGTGGTCGGCACTTGGTCCATACTTAACTGCGGCGTCTTGCGGCTTTTTTTCCCGATCAGCTCGGTGATCGGGATGACGGAATGGTTCAGATAGCGGTGTGCCAGTTCTTCCAGGCTGTGGCTGCGTTCGCCGGCATGCAAGAGATAGTCGGCCACCATCGGATCGCCGGCCACGCCGCGCGGCCGGAGGCCGTGGCCGCGCAAGACCACGAGATCGTACTTGATGTTCTGGTTGACCTTGGCCACGCTTGGATCTTCGAGGATCGGTCGCAACCGGGCCAGGGTCGCTTCCGCGTCGAGCAAGGCTGAGCCTTCTGGGCCACGCAGCGGCAAATACCACGCCTCGCCAGCACGCCAGCAAAACGCCAAACCGACAATCTGGGCCTGTAACGGATGGAGACTGGTCGTTTCCAGGTCGAAGGCGAGGCGCTTCTGCTTCTGCAATTGGCGATAAAAAGACTCGAATTTGTCATCGGAATCGACCAGGTGATACTCCGCCTGCCAGTGATCTTCGTTTCGTTTAGCCGCGACCCGAAGGGGAGCGCGGAGGCCCGCGCTCCCCTTCGGGTCGCGGCTAAACGAAGCATCCTCCCCATCCGCATTGGCCCCGAGGTCCGCGCTCCCCTTCGGGTCGCGGCTAAACGAAGCATCCTCCCCATCCGCATTGGCCCCGAAGGGAAACAGCTCTCCTTGAACAGGAGCGCGAACGTTCTGCCCGTCCAGCTGGCTGAATAAACTGTGAAACCCCCATTCCTGGAACAGTTGCCGCAGCCGGGGCCAATCCGGTTCGCGCAGGCGCCAAGCCTCCCAATCCAGCGACATGGGCACATCGGTTTTCAGCCGCACCAGCTGTCGTGTTTGTTCTAGGAGGGCCGCCGCGGTGCGCAGGTTTTCTTGCCGCTTGGCGCCGGGGATGCGGTCGATGTTGGCAAGGATGTTCTCCAGCGTGCCGAACTCTTGCAGCAGCTTGGCCGCCGTCTTGATGCCGATGCCGGGTACGCCCGGCACATTATCGACGGCGTCGCCGACCAGCGTTTGCAAATCGACCACCTGCTCGGGCTTGATGCCCCAATCGGCCAACAATTCCTCGCGGCCGAAGACCTGGCGTTTGCGCAGGCTGTATAAACGGATGTGATCGTCGATGAGCTGGCGGCAATCCTTATCGCTGGTGCAGAGATAGACCTCCAGTCCGCGCTTGGCACCGGCGACGGCAAGGGTGGCGAGCACGTCATCCGCCTCAAAGCCGGCGACACTGAGGACGGGCACGTTCATCGCCTCCAACAGCCGATGAATGTGCGGCAGCTGCACTTGCAGATCATTGGGCATTTCCTCGCGGTGCGCCTTGTAATCAGGATAGATAGCACTGCGGAAGGTCGGCTCGCTGCGGTCGAAGGCGCAGACGAGGTAATCCGGCGCCAGGCTGCGCAGAAACAGTAAATCGCGAGCAAAGCCGAACAAGGCGTTGGTCGGCAGTCCAGACGGGCTTGTCATGCCGCGGATGGCATGGAAGACCTGGAAGATGAGCGCGTGCGCATCGACCAGATAGAGGGTCTCGGTTATAGTGCCCGATGGCATAGCGTTAGACGTCCGATCTACCAGAGAGGCAACGCTCTACAGTGCGTGAAACGAGCGACAGTGCGGCCACGGCTTCTCAGCCATAAGAGAGAGTGTGCGGATTGGATTATCCGTCTGCCGCGCCCACAAGGGCCGTCCTTGCAGGTAGGCCGATTAATCCGCGTGCAGTCGGCGGCTTGAGGGTGTGCAAATGTAGCGAATCCCGACCCCTGAGCAAGCCGCAACCTCGCCGTTTAGGATTACAGCTAATGCGCAGTCTAGGAGGGCCGTCGGCGCCTGTCAAGGCCTTTTGACTTTTCGGGTCTGCCGCCGTTCTCCGGGCCGCTTTCGTATTCTCCGGCGCTTGGCGCGAAGAGCACGCCTTCCTATCAAATCCGCATGTCGTTTTCGAACCTGCTCCTTGTTGGGGCCAGCGTTCGCGCTGCTGCCTTCTCGGCGTTGCGGGCAGGGTTGCGTCCCTGGTGCGTTGATCTCTTTGCCGATGTTGATCTGCGACAACGCTGTACGGTCACGCGCTTGACGGGACGTTATCCGGAGGGATTTTGGCGCTTTCTCAACAGCGGCCCGCCAGGACCGTGGCTGTACAGCGGCGGACTGGAGAATCGACCGCGCTTGGTGCAGCGGATGGCCCAACGGCGGCCTTTATGGGGTAATGCAGAGACGGCCCTGGCACGCTGCCGCGATCCCCAGTACGTCGCTGCGGCCTTGCGTTCTGCTGGGCTGCCTGCACCAGCGGTGACCGAAGCGGCTGAGCAATCGTCTCCTGCACGGCGCTGGTTGCTCAAGCCGCGCAGGAGCGCGGGGGGAAACGGCATCCGCTTCTGGACGCCGAAAGACGATTCATGGAATAAAAACGATGTCTATTGTCAAGAATTTATCGAAGGACAACCGCTAAGTCTGCTTTTCCTCGGTGACGGGCGGACGGCCTATCTCCTGGGGGGGACGCGGCAGCTGGTCGGGGAACCGTGGCTGCACGCAGCGCCGTTTCACTATTGCGGCAGCATCGGCCCTCTAGCCGCCGGTTTGGTGCAACGCCCGTCTCTGGCAGCGCTTGGGCATGTACTCGCTTCCCAATGTATGCTGAAGGGCCTGTTTGGCGTGGACGGCGTACTGCGGGATGGGACATTCTGGCCGGTGGAGATCAATCCACGCTATTCCGCTTCCGTCGAAGTGTTGGAACATGCTCTGGGGACGCCGATGTTGCAATGGCATGCGCATGTTTTCACGCATCATCGATTACCTGACCGGCCTGTCCATACCGCCGACCACAGCCGCGCCATCGGCAAGGCGATCCTCTTCGCGCGTGCGGATCTGCACTTTCCCGCCGATGGACCGTGGCTGGCGGAACTGCGTTCACCCAAGCCGGTGCAACTCCTGCCGGGCTTCGCCGACATCCCTGCCGCCGGCGAACGCATCGACAAGGGGAAACCTATCCTGACCTTCTTTGCCGCAGCCGATTCGCTTTCGGCTTGCGAGGAAGCGCTGCGGCAAATCGCTGTGGACCTCGATCGCTGGTTGTTTGGACGCTATACTCGTACAGGGAGCTGTGAAGCGCGCCCCTAAAACGGGACCGCGTAGCGGCCCTTCGGAGCAACTTCATGAGGTCCTCGCAACGGTCGATGTTCCTCCAAGGTGGCCTTCTGGCGTTGGTAGTGCTGGCCCTGGTTTATCTGGTCTGGCAGCGCTATCGCCAACCCGTTGCGCAGCTCTACGCGGGCAAGACCTTAGACCAGTGGATTGAGGACTTGGACGATCCTGATTATCCTGTAAGTGAGCGGGCGGCGAACGTGCTGGCCCAACTAGGCGCGGAGGCGGCGCCGATCTTGCTCGATGCCTGCCAACGAGGCGACGTCCGGTTGCACCGCCGCGCCGTTGCCGTGCTGCTGCGCCTTGGTGCTGCGGCTGCACCGGGATTGGTGGCAGCCCTGCAAAACAAGGACCGGCAACCCCAGGTCGCGGTCGCCCTGGTACGCCTAGGACCAGCGGCTGTGCCAGCCTTGCGCCAAGCGCTTACGGAAGAAAAAGGCGGCGAAGCGGCGGCCCGCGTCCTTGGTTGGATTGGTCCCCGCGCTGCCGAGGCTGTGCCGGACCTGATCGCGCTTCTGAAGCGGCGCCCGGCTCCCACACCGTTGCGAAGCGAGGCTGCCTTTGCCTTGGGACGTATCGGTGAGTCTGTCGATCGGCCCGACGCCGTCCTCACAGGCGCTATTATTCCGGCCCTGATTGCCGCCCTTAGCGATAGTAAGAGGGAAGTACGGGAACAAGCCGCCGAGGCGCTGGGCTGGATCGGCCCACCGGCGCAAGAAGCGACGCCGGCGCTGATCGCCGCCCTCCAAGACGCAGAAGACCAGGTGGCCATAAAAGCGAGTCAAGCTCTCGCATTTATCGGCGATGAGAGGGCGGCGCCTGCCTTGTTGGCAGCTTTCCAGAGTGATCGCGTCCTCGTCGCCGCTGAAGCCGGACGGACGCTGTGGCGCTTGGGGCCCAAGGCCGAGTCCATCGTGCCGGCGCTGCTGTCGGTCGCCCAAGGGGCGGTCGAAAAAGCGGCCCCGGCGCGCGAATTACTGGCCTCGTTTGGTCCGCGCCTTGTCCCGGTCTTGGCGAAGGCATTGCACGCCGGCGAGACAGCGAAGCGTGAGGCGGCCGCCGACGTGTTGGGACGCCTCGGCCCCCCCGCGCGCCCCGCTGTTCCGGCCCTGATCGAGGCGCTACGGGACAAGTCTGCTGCTGTGGCCCTTACAGCCGCGATGGCTTTGGCTCAAGTCGATGCGACGCGCGGCGGTGCCGCGGTGCAATTGTTAGCCGATTCTCTAGACATGCCGGGCGCGGCCCTGGCGCTGGCGAACATCGGACCAGAGGCTCGCGCCGCCGTGCCGGCCTTGATCGCCGCTTTGAAGCTGAGCAAGGACACGCCCGATCAGGAGTTGATACGATTCTACGCTCGATTGGCCCTGGCGCGCATCGGCAGACCCGCTGTACCTGCTCTGATCGAGGCGCTGAAGGACCAACGGGAAGGGGTGGCGCCACTGGCCGGCGAGGCGCTGGGCTGGGTCTTGCCGCCACCGAAGGAAGCCGTCCCTGCCCTGCGTGCAGCGCTCCAGAAAGATCGCCGTCACGCCGCCGTCTATGCCCACGCTCTGGGACAACTCGGCCCCCTGGCGCGGCCAGCGGTGCCCGAGTTGACGGAGCTGTTGACCGATGGCGCCAGCCGAGCCGAGGCGGCGGTAGCGCTAGTGCGCATCGACCCGGACCAGGCGAAAGGGGTCGTGCCCCTGCTGGTCAAAGATCTCCAAGCCGAAGACGAAAAACAACGGCAAGCGGCCGTGCTGGCCGTAGCCCGCCTCGGCCCTACGGCCCAGGCCGCCGCCGACACTCTGGTAACCTTGCTCCGCGACCGGCTGCTGACCGAAGCGGAGGTGGAAAATCTGCACGAGCTCTGGGCCGAAGCGATCCCAGGACTGATCGGCTTGCTGAAAGGACCGGAGGTCGATTGTCGCAAGCGAGCCCTCTTCGCCTTGGGACAAATCGGCCCCAAGGCGCAGACCGCCCTCAACCCCCTGATCGCAGCGCTGGCGGACCGCGAGAGCACCGTGCGGGTCGGCGCTGCCCAGGTCGTGCAAGCGCTTGGCCCCCAAGCCAGGGAAGCCGTCCCTGCCCTGGTCGCCAACTTGCAGGCTCGTCAGCCGGAAGTGCGGGTGACGGCGGCCGCTGCCTTGGGCCACATGGAAGCCAGCGCCAAGGAAGCCCGGCGGCCGCTCTTGGAGTGCCTATTCGATCCCGATGACCAGGTCCGCTATGCCGCCGCTCTGGCGTTGGGGCGCATCGGTCCGCATTTCACCGAGGCCATACCGTTGCTGCGCGACGCCTTGAACGACGCCTCGCCGATGGTGCGGCTGGCGGCCCTCGATTCCCTCAGCCGCATCGAACCGGCCCTCAGCAGGGACGCCGGGCCGGTCCTTGTCGCCCTGAGCCGCCAACCTTATCCCTTGGACGTTCGCTTCCGGGCCGTCGAGGGCATAACCAACATTTTAGGTCCGGAAGAGGCCCAAAAAGCCGTCCCTTGGCTCCTGATTGAACTGACCGACGCCGTTCCCAAGGATCGCCTCTGGGCCGCACGTCTGTTGGCCAATATCGACCACCGCCTTCGTTCCGACCTGGTCTTGGCTCTGGCCGCGGCCCTGCGCACGTCGTTCCCTCAGTGGCGGCGTGAGATCCTGAAGACCCTCGGCGAGTTCGGCCCCACGGCGCGCGAAACGGTCCCGGAAATCGAACGCCTGCTCTACGATGGGACACCGGGCGTGCGCCCCGAAGCGATTCGGGCCTTGCAGGCCATCGCGCCGGAACGCTTGAAGCAGCTCGGCCTGGACTAACTTTGCGGATCGAAGCGATGAGCGAGACGGCGGCTGTTGATGTCGAGTGCTTCGAGGATTTGCAGGACGGGTTCGATGTCGATGCCCCAGGTTTGGGCCCAGCAGATGATGTCGAGGTTTTCTTGGCCGGCTTTCAGGCGATCGAGGATGCGGTCGAGAAGAAGGGTGTTGTCGTGAAATTTCTTTTGCAGTAGCCCGAAGTCCCCGCGGTCGAGTTCGACCCAAAAACGTTTGCCTTGCAGGTGCTCCAGCCAGCGGGCCCGCAAGTAGCCCCACCAGTGACACTGCACCCAACGGCGGATGGCGGCTTCGCCCAGATCGCAACCAGCTTTCTCGCTTTCGATCCACTTGTAGCGCAGGGCTTCTTGTTCGCCCTCGGCATAGACGCTGGACTTTTCCACGGGCTTCTCCCCTGTCACGTCTGTTCCATCCGGTTTACAGCGATCCGCATTCGTCACGGCACTCTCTGACCTCCTCCTTTATTAATCCTAACGTCCGCCCCCGGCGCAGGCAAGTTGAGACGCAACCGAAGGATCGATAGGGAGGTTTGCGTAGATTAGATAAAGCGAAGATACCGGCGACGTAGCAAAGAGTGAGCGGGGTTGCGTTATACATAGGCGAGCGAGAGGTGTGAACAAGTGAACAAGGCGAGCGGGGGGGTGTTAACCCCCCGGTTGAATTATTCACCCCCCGGTAGCATAACCGGAGGGTTGACACCCCCCGCTCGCCTTCGGTTACCGGGGGGTTCACACCTCTCGCTCGCCTATGTATAACGCAACCCCGCTCACTCAAAAAAGTTACCGCACCATAAATCCGCCATCGACGATAAGCGTTTGTCCCGTGATGTAGCTGCCGGCATCGCTGGCCAAGAGCAGAACAGGGCCGACCAACTCGCGCGGCTCGCCCCAGCGGCCGATAGCTGTCCGCTCGGCGAACGCTTTTTTTTCTTCCGCCGACAGCAGCGCCGCCGGCAGGTCAGTGAGAAAGGGGCCGGGGGCGATGCAATTGACGGTGATGCCAAAGGCGCCGAGATCAAGGGCGCTGGCGCGGGCCAGACCAAGCAGTGCCGCTTTCGTAGCGGAATAAACGTTGCGTTTCTCTTTGGAAAGGAAACCCATGACCGAGGAGATATGGATAATGCGCCCCCAGCGCCGCGCCATCATCTGCGGTGCCAAAGCGCGCGTCAACACCATGACCGAATTGAGGTTGATCTCCAGCACTTCGTCCCATACTTCGTCTGTGATTTCATGGATGGCTTGCGGCTTGTTCGTGCCGGCGTTGTTGATGAGGATATCGACGCGGCCCATCTGTTCCAGGGCGGTCTTGGCCAGGGCGACGACCTGATCACGGCGGCTCATGTCGGCGACGACGAAGCGGCCGCGACGCCCCGTCCCTTGCAAAATGTCGTCCAGGGCGGCCCGCAACTCGTTCTCATGGCGGCTGGAGATAACGATGTCTGCTCCTGCCTCGGCCAAGCCGCGCGCCATGGCCTTGCCCAGTCCCTTACTGCCGCCCGTCACCAGGGCCACTTTGCCAGTCAAACGGAACATATCCAAGGCCATGTGCCTCCTCCTTCCTCTATTGGATGTCTCTCTTCAGCCGATGCGCATAAGTATAGAGAACCTGGAGCGATTGGCGATTGGCCGCCCTAGGAGACGGAAGGCGCCTCTCCCCAAGCTCGGGGCCGAAGGCTATACAAATAGAAAGTACACCTTGTGGGGCAAGAAAGGACACCTTCGCTATGCCGACCTTCGGATTCTTGATCGACAACCGCAAGTGCATTGGTTGTCATGCCTGCACAGTGGCCTGCAAGAGTGAGCATCAGGTGCCCCTCGGTGTCGATCGGACCTGGGTGAAATATGTGGAGAAAGGAACTTTTCCGCATAATCGGCGTTATTTTACGGTGATGCGCTGCAATCACTGCGACTTGGCGCCGTGCGTCACGATCTGTCCCGTCACCGCGCTTTATCGAAGGGACGATGGCGTGGTCGATTTCAACTCCGACCGTTGCATCGGCTGCAAGTCGTGTTTACAAGCCTGTCCTTACGATGCCCTGTACATCGACCCGGACAGCCAAACGGCTGCCAAGTGTAATTTCTGCGCACACCGACTGGACCAGGGATTGGCACCGAGCTGCGTGGTTGTCTGCCCTGAACAAGCCATCGTTGCCGGCGACCTTGACGATCCAACGAGCGAGATCGCCCGCTTGCTGGATCGGCATCCGACCCAGGTGCGGAAGCCCGAAAAAGGGACGCGTCCCAAGCTGTTTTATCTGGAAGGCGAAGCCGCCGCCCTGGTACCGGCACAAACTGCCGCCCACGGGCCGACCCTGTGGGGCCGCAGCGCCTATGTCGGCACCGATGGGAAGCCTGTCGAACCAAGTATCGCGCCTCGCCCAAACGCCCGTGAGGCGGCCCCTTCGCTGCCTCAAGCGCTGCCGTTGGCCGCGCCACCTCCTTCTCCCCGGCGCGTCTACGATGTGCGTCCGCGGGCGCCGGCCTGGGGCTGGGAGGTAGCCGCCTATACCTGGACAAAATCGATCGCTACGGGAGCTTTTCTGGCCGTGGCCGTTGCGCCGCTCCTAATGGGTGCCCCCTTGGGTACGGGCTTGGCGCTGGCCCTGGGGCTTGTGGCCCTGGTGTTCCTCGGCTTAACCGCTGGGCTTCTCGTGGCCGACTTGAAGCAGCCTCGGCGCTTTTTGAGTGTGTTGCTGCGGCCGCAGTGGCGCTCGTGGCTGGTGCGCGGCGCCTATCTGCTGACCGGCTACGGCGCGATCCTCACCCTCTGGTTAACGGCCCGTTTGGCCGGCGCGGCGACCTTCGCTGCCGTGCTCCTTTGGCCCGGCGCGGTCTTGGCGCTTTGCTCCGCAGTCTACACTGCATTTTTGTTCGCACAGGCCAAAGGACGCGACTTTTGGCAAAATCCTCTTTTGGCGATTCATTTACTCGCCCATGCGCTGCTTGCCGGCAGCGCCGTGTGGCGGATACTCGACGTCTTTTCGGGGGGCAGCAGCAATCGCCTTCCCACGTTGGTCCTTGCAAGCACCGTCGGTTGCAGTCTGGTTGCGCTTCTCGCCGAGTTGTTGACCACGCCGCCGACCACCGATGCTCACCTGGCTTTGCAATGGATCATCAGGCGACCAAATGGCCGCCTGTTCTGGGGCGGCGGGATCGGGGTGGGCCATGTACTGCCCTTGCTCTTGTTGGCGACCGGTTTCCCTGCGGCAGCGGTGCTGGCGGGCGTACTGGCGTTGGGCGGACTGCTGGTTATTGAATGGCTGTGGGTGCAGGCGCCGCAACGAGTTCCCTTGAGCTGACAATGGACGGACAAGGCATGTTTCAGACCCGTCCGCAGCACAAGCAAAGGCTGCTTTTTGTTGCTGTGGGCGAGCGGAGGTTTTCTTGTGGCTGGACATATTAGTTGGATCGAAAAATGGGCGGTGCGGTTGGGACTGCTTCCCGAAGCGCCGCCGCAGCCGGAGAGTCATGCCCCTGGTACTCTCGCCAGCGCCCCGCCGCCGGAACAGTGGGATGATTGGGTGGAAGTGGAACCGCGCGGCTGGCCCGGCAAACGGGTGGAGCGGCGCTATCGATTGATTCCCACGACCTGCTTCAATTGCGAATCGGCCTGCGGCTTGCTCGCTTATGTGGATAAAGAGACAAACACGATTCGTAAATTCGAAGGCAACCCGCTCCATCCGGGCAGCCGCGGCCGCCTCTGCGCCAAAGGTCCGGCGACAATCAATCAGATCAACGATCCCGACCGCATCCTGCAACCACTGCGACGGGTCGGTCCGCGCGGCGAAGGCAAATGGGAGCCGATCGGTTGGCCGGAGGCGCTGGCGCTCATCGCCGGCCGCATTCGCCGGGCATTGGAAGAAGGCCGCCACAATGAGGTGGTCTATCACGTCGGCCGGCCGGGTAATGAAGGCTACGTTGAACGTGTCCTTCAGGCCTGGGGTGTAGACGGCCACAACAGCCACACCAACATCTGCTCCTCGGGAGCGCGTTTCGGCTACGCCATTTGGCAGGCGTATGACCGACCCAGCCCGGACCATGCCAACGCGGAGTTTATCCTGCTTATTTCGGCCCATCTCGAATCGGGCCACTATTTCAATCCCCATGCCCAGCGCATCATCGAGGGCAAATTGAGCGGGGCCAAACTGGCCGTCATGGACTGCCGACTCTCGAACACCGCATCGATGGCGGATTATTGGCTCCCTACTCGCCCCGGCACCGAAGCCGCCGCCTTGCTGGCCATGGCGCGCGTGATTCTGGAGGAAGAATTGTACGATGCGGACTTCCTCCGCCGCTGGGTGAATTGGCAAGCCTACTTGGAGTATGCCTACCCGGCAGAACCGCAGACATTTGAGAGTTTCATTGCCTGTCTTAAGGCCGACTATGCCCGCTTCACCCCCACATACGCCGAGGCCGAGTGCGGCATCCCGGCCGCCACCCTCATCGAAGTGGCCCGACGGATCGGGCGGGCGGGACATCGCTTCGCTGCCCACAACTGGCGTGGGCCGGCCAGTGGACATCTCGGCGGTTGGGAAGTGGCCCGCACGCTGCACCTGCTCAGCGTCCTGGTGGGCGCTGTGGGCACCGAGGGCGGGACCAATCCCAGCGCCTGGTGCAAGTTCCGCCCGCAATTCTTTGACCAGCCGCCGGCGCAGAATGTCTGGAACGAGCTGCACTTCCCCCGCGAATATCCTCTCGCCCACTACGAGCTGAGCTATCTGCTGCCGCATTTCCTGAAAGAAGGCCGCGGCAAATTGGACGTTTATTTCACGCGCGTGTTCAACCCGGTGTGGACCTATCCAGATGGGTTCAGCTGGATCGAAATGCTGCGGGACGAGACAAAAGTCGGCCTGCACGTCGCCCTGACCCCCATCTGGAACGAAACCGCCTACTGGGCTGACCTTGTACTGCCGATGGGTCACGGACCGGAGCGCCACGATCTGAACAGTTATGAGACGCACAGCGGCATGTGGATCGCCTTCCGCCAGCCAGTCTACCGTGTGGCTCGCGAGCGCGACGGTCAGCCGGTGCAATTCACCTACGAAGCCAACCCCGGCCAGGTTTGGGAAGAAGACGAGTTCTGGATCGAGCTTTCTTGGCAAGTGGACCCCACGGGCGAACTGGGCATCCGCCGGCATTTTGAAAGCCCGTATCGTCCCGGCCAAAAGATCACCATCGACGAATACTATCGCTATATCTTCGAGCGCGTGCCGGGCCTTCCCGAAGCGGCCAAGGCCAAGGGGCTTGATCCGTTGGAGTACATGCGCCGCTATGGCGCATTCCAGGTGAAAAAATCCATTTACCGCTGCCATGAGAGGGCACTAAGCCCCAGCGAACGCCAAGGCGCTGAAGTGGGCCCCGTTAGCAAAGTCCTTATCAAGGACGGCCGAGCCGTGGGTATCGAAGTTGACGGCACAGCGGTGGAAGGGTTCCCCACGCCTTCGCGCAAGCAGGAACTGTTCTCGCAGACGTTGGTAGATTGGGGCTGGCCGGAATATGCTATTCCCGGCTATATTCCCAGCCACGTCGATTGGCGCACGCTCAATCCCGAAGCCGGCGAATTCTGTCTGTTGCCGACGTTTCGCTTGCCCACGCTTATCCACACCCGCAGCGGCGCGGCCAAATGGCTCAATGAAATCGCGCACTGCAATCCGCTGTGGCTGCATCCCAGCGATGGCGCCCGGCTGGGGCTGACCGAAGGCGACTTGGTAAGAGTGCAAACCGAGATCGGTTATTTCGTCGATCGCGTCTGGCTGACCGAGGCGATTCGGCCTGGCGTGGCCGCCTGTTCGCACCATCTGGGCCGCTGGCGCCGGCCGCAAGACCTGCCCGGCAACCGCTACAGCGCCAACGTCGTCGCCATCTCCCAACCGGAAGCAGGCAAATGGTTCGTCCGTCAGATCGCGGGTCCGGCTCCGTTCGCCAGTGCCGACCCGGATTCGTCACGCATCTGGTGGCGCGAGGGCGGAGTGCCGCAGAACCTTACCTTCCCGGTACAGCCCGATCCGATCAGCGGCATGCACTGCTGGCACCAGAAGGTAACCATCTGTAAGGCGAGGCCCGAAGATCATTACGGCGATGTCTTCGTGGATACGGAGAAGGCGCATCAGGTTTATCAGCGCTGGCTGGCCAAGGTCCGCCGCGCCAATCCCGGCGGCCTGCGCCGGCCCTTGTGGATGAATCGTCCCCTGCGGCCCGCGCTCGAAGCCTTTTACCTCCCCGGCTGCGCTCCTACCGCCACCCGCGACGCCGTGCCCAGTGCCGAGACCTGGCATTACGTGATTTAGCCGGTTTTCGGTTTTCAGAAAGCCCACATCATGGATCACGGAAAACCGAAAACCAAAAACCAAAAACCGAAATGCGCATAGCCCTTCTCTCTGCCGGTGATGGTTGGCACGTCCGCGATTTGCAGCGTGCGGCGGCGCAGCAAGGTCATGAAGCCGTGGCTGTCGATTTTCGTCGTTTGTCCGCAGCGGTGGCTCACGGAATGGAGACGCTGGCTGGGTTCGATGCGGTCCTGGTCCGTACCATGCCGCCCGGTTCGTTGGAACAAGTGGTGTTCCGTATGGATCTGCTGCATCGAGCGCAGGCCGGCGGTATAGCTGTGCTGAATCCACCGCGCGCGGTCGAAACCTGCGTCGATAAGTATCTGGCGACGGCCTGTCTCAAAGCGGCAGGGCTGCGAGTGCCGCCGACGGTCGTATGTCAGCACGCTGATGCTGCCCTGGAAGCATTCACGGCGCTGGGAGGTGATGTCGTCGTCAAGCCGTTGTTCGGTTCCGAGGGCCGCGGCATGGTACGTGTTTCGGATGTAGAAATGGCTTGGCGCACGTTCCGCACTTTGGAGCGCCTACAGAGTGTTTTGTATCTTCAACAGTTCATTCCCCACCCAGGCTGGGACTTGCGGGTGTTTGTATTGGGGGGGCGGGTGTTGACGGCGATGCGGCGTTACAACCACGGCGACTGGCGTACCAATGTCGCCCAGGGCGGCCGTGGTGAAGTCGTGCGCTTGAGCGCCGAAGAAGAGCGTCTGGCCTTGCGCGCCGCCGCCGCCCTGGGGGCGGCGATGGCCGGCGTTGATCTGCTGCCGGGATCCCAAGGCGAGTGGTACGTCCTTGAAGCGAACGCCGTGCCCGGTTGGCGTGCCCTGGCTCCCGTGACGGGCGTAGACGTAGCCGCCGCCGTCATCGATTTTCTGATACACGATTATCGCTTGAGGGGGTGCAAATGACCGATGCCGGCCTATGCGCGCAGATCGCTTGTATCTGGGAAGCGACGGCCCGCAAGCCGGGCAACGTCCATCGCTACCGCGACTTTGCCGACAGCAGCTACATCGATTTCATGCTCAGTGCCGCGGCGATCGCGCCGGTGATGACAATGGCTTGTCAGCGGCGCGTCGGCGTCACCATTCTCGATGCCGTCCGCGCCACGCGCCGCGTCTGTGGCACGAACACCAACCTCGGCATCGTGCTGCTCTTGGCCCCGCTGGCGAGCGTACCACCGGAGCAAGAGTTGCGCAGCGGCGTCGAAGGTGTTCTCGCCGGGCTCGATGTCGAGGATGCCTGGCTGGCTTACGAAGCGATCCGCCTGGCCGCACCCGGCGGCTTGGGGCGCGCTGCCGAACAAGATGTATCTCAGGAGCCGACGCAAACGCTGCGGCAGGTGATGGCCTTGGCCGCCCCGCGCGATCTCATTGCCCGCCAGTACGCCAACGGCTTCGCCGAGGTGTTCGACGACGGCGTACCGGCGTTGTTGACCGGATTGCAGCGCACCGGCTCGATGGAAGGAGCCATCCTTTTTGCCTATTTGCACCTGATGGCGCATCATCCCGACACGCTCATCGCTCGTAAGCGCGGCTGGGCCGAAGCCGAAGAAGCGGCGCGTCGGGCCAAGGACGTGCTTGCCGCCGGCGGGACGGAGTTGGATCATTTCGATGCCTGGCTGCGTGAGGAGGGCCACGCACGCAATCCCGGCGCTACGGCCGATCTGCTGACGGCGTGTTTGTTTGTTCTGTTGCGGGAAGGTACGATAACCTTGCCGTCGCAGCGGCCGTGGATCGCTCGAACCTTCGGCCCATCCGACGTGTCCGCATGATACGGACAACGATCCGCCAGAGCGCCAAGCCATGCTCCTGACCCTTACGACAACTTACCGGCCTGCCCTCGACCTGGGCTATCTGCTGCACAAGCACCCGGAGCGTTTTCAGGGTTTCGATTTGAGCTTCGGTAAAGCGTATGTGTTTTATCCAGAGGCCCATGCCGAGCGATGTACGGCTTGCCTGTTGCTGGACGTGGACCCGATAGGCATGGTCCGAGGCCAGAACGCCGAGCAGAATTTTCTACTGGCCCAGTACGTCAATGACCGTCCCTACGTCGCCTCTTCGTTCCTGAGCGTTGCGATTGCGCAAGTTTTCGGTTCGGCCTTGCAAGGCCGTTGCAAGGACCGTCCTGAATTGGCCGCCGCTGCCATTCCCCTCTCAGCCCGCATTGACGTACTGCCGGTGCGCGGCGGCGAGACGTTCCTGAGGCGCGTCTTCGAGCCGTTGGGATACGAGCTCGAAGCGATCCGTTATCCGCTGGACGAGAAGTTTCCCGAATGGGGCGAGGGTCCGTACTTCTCGGTCGCCATCCACAAAACAACCACGCTGTCGGACCTGTTAGCGCATCTTTATGTGCTCATTCCTGTATTTGATAACCGAAAGCATTATTTCGTCGGCGAAGATGAGTTGCAGAAGCTGCTGGATAAAGGCGCGGGCTGGCTTTCCCGCCATCCCGAAAAGGATGAGATCGTTCGCCGTTACCTGTGCTTCAAGCCGAGCCTGTACCGCATGGCCCTTGCTCGCCTGGTGCAAGAAGAAGGGCCGGCCGAGGCCGAGGACGGCGAACAGGCCGGAATCGACGGTGCCGAGCAGGTCTTGGAAACGCCTTTGAGGTTGAACGAACAACGGCTCGGCGCCGTCATGGCCGCGTTGCGGGCCAGCGGCGCCGAACGCGTTCTCGACCTCGGTTGTGGTGCAGCTTCGCTGATCCGAGAACTGCTGAAAGACAAGCAGTTCCGTGAAATCGTCGGCATGGATGTCTCGATTCGCTCTCTCGAAGCCGGCCAACGGCGGCTGAAGTTGAATCGCCTGCCGCCAGCACAAGCGAACCGCGTCCGATTGATTCACGGCTCCCTGGTGTATCGGGACAAACGGCTGGAAGGTTTCGATGCCGCCGCCGTCGTCGAAGTCGTTGAGCACCTGGACCCGCCGCGGCTGTCGGCCTTCGAGCGCGTTCTGTTTGAGTTCGCCAAGCCCCCGACCATCGTACTGACCACGCCGAACCGAGAATACAATGTCTTGTGGGAAACGCTGCCCGCCGGCCAGTTCCGTCATCCCGATCATCGTTTCGAGTGGACGCGGCAAGAGTTTCAAAACTGGGCGCAGGCAGTTGCCAAGCGCTTCGGCTATACAGTGCGGTTCCTGCCGGTCGGTCCCGAACACGAGACCCTGGGCGCACCGACGCAGATGGGAGTGTTTCATCGTGACGGATCGAGTGCATTATCCTCCTAACCTGATTTTCTCTGTGGGCACGCAGGTCGTAACACTCGTGGATATTCCTGGTGCCGCTGGCCTTGTCCTTCATCCGCGCGGAACGGTCGGCGTGGTTGTGAAATCGCCGGCCGATCACGAGCACTCTTATCGCGTCCGTTTCCCCGACGGCTTGGAGACGGCACTCAAGCGCAGCGAAATTACCATGCTGGCCAAGTTTAAGGAGGGAGAAATCAGCGACCGTACCCACGCCGCCCCAGAGGACCTCTACCAGCGGGTCATCTACCGCTGTGTGATTGGCTCGCAAGCGTATGGTCTCGCCGAGGCCGAATCGGACGTAGACCGGCGCGGGATTTATTTGCCGACCGCCGATCTGCACTGGTCGCTCTACGGCGTGCCTGAGCAACTGGAAAACCAGGAGACACAAGAAGCCTACTGGGAACTCCAGAAATTCCTGATTCTGGCGTTGAAAGCCAACCCCAATGTGCTGGAGTGCCTTTACACGCCGTTGGTCGAGAAGGCGACGTCGCTGGCCGAAGAGCTTCTGGGCATGAGGGAGATCTTTCTGTCGCGCTTGGTATATCAGACCTATAACGGCTATGTTATGTCACAGTTCCACAAGATGCAGGCGGACCTTCGTAATCATGGCAGGGTCAAGTGGAAGCACGTCATGCATCTGATTCGCCTGTTGCTTTCCGGCATTGGCACGCTCCGCGCGGGTTTTGTGCCTGTCCAGGTTGACGCTCACCGCGACCGACTGTTGGCGATCCGGCGCGGCCAAGTACCGTGGGAGGACGTGGAGAAATGGCGGCTCAGCTTGCATCGAGAATTTCATGCCGCCTTCGAGACCACAAAGTTGCCGGAACGCCCGGATTATGAACGTGCCAATGCGTTCCTCATCCGTGCCCGTCGGCGAGCCGTGTCGGAGGAACTGCCATGATCCCGATGCTGTTGCTCAAGAAAGAGGTTGAGCAGCATCCGTATCCACTGATCTTCGCCACCATCAGTGGCGCGCATCTGTATGGATTTCCATCATCGGATTCGGATGTCGATTTGCGCGGTGTTCATCTGCTGCCGCTGAAGGAAGTGATTGGTTTGCGAACTGGCTCGGAGACCATCGAGCGCTCGGGCGTGCGAGATGGCCTCGAAGTCGATTTGGTGACGCACGATGCCAAGAAGTTCTTCGCCCTGTTGCTCAAGAAAAATGGCTACGTGCTGGAGCAAGTGTTTTCGCCGCTGATCGTCCACACGACGCCGGAACATGCCGAATTGAAGACGATCGCCGCTCAATGCATCACCCGGCATCACGCTTATCACTATCTCGGTTTTGCGGAAACGCAGTGGAAGCTGTTCGAAAAAGAGACGCCGCCGCGGCTCAAACCGCTCCTTTACGTGTACCGGGTACTGCTGACGGGCATCCACCTGATGCAAACTGGCATGATTGAAGCGAACCTGGTTCGGCTCAACGAGACAGTGAAATTGCCGTATCTCAATGATTTGATCCAACGAAAGCTCGCAGGAGCGGAAAAGGAGCGGCTAACTTCAGCGGACCTCCATTTTCACCGGGGCGAATACGACCGACTGCGTGACACGCTTCACCGGGCACATGATACAAGCGAGTTGCCGGAAGCACCGCGTGGAGGCGCGGCCCTGCACGATTTGCTCGTCAGGCTACGATTATCAAGGGCGTGAATGGTCTGCCATAATGTTTTGCTCTCGAGCGCCTTGGGGAATGGTGTAGCGTTTCTTGGCTAGCTGCGACCCGAAGAGAAGACGCAACTCCGCTCGCCCATGTCTGGAACAATCTTTACTGCGCCCTAGAGATTGGGGAAGCCGACCGTTGCTCGTAGTGACGGTGGGATGCTTTACTTGGCGAGTTTTCACGGACAAGATGAAGATCGAGAATTGTGATTGCCCATGAATATCTCTATCCCCAATCTGTCCCTTGTCGTCCTGATTGGTCCCAGTGGGTCGGGCAAAAGTACTTTTGCACGCAAGCACTTTCGCCCAACAGAAATCCTTTCCTCCGACGCATGCCGGGGAATGGTCAGCGACGACGAGAATAATCAAGCCGTATCGAAAGAAGCGTTCGAGGTGCTGCACTTGATTGCGGCCAAGCGGTTGGCATTGGGACGGCTGACAGTCATTGACGCCACCAATGTGCAGGCCGAAGCACGCAAGCCGCTCGTCGCTCTCGCCCGGCACTATCACTGTCTACCGGTTGCCATCGTGTTATACTGGGCACGGGGAGATTTGACATTTTTTGCCCCCCCACCTTAATCCTCCCCTTGTGGGGGAGGGTTGGGGTAGGGGGAATTGGGCCCAATTCAACCGTGCCCAGTATACATCATTCTGGGGCACGCTGGACGGTGTCGGCGTGCTGTGGTAGACTGAGTTGCCATGAGCGAGCGCTTCAAGGTCCGCGTCACCAAGGACCATCTGGTCTTCTGTTCTGGGCACTTCATCAGTTATGAAGGAGACAAGTGCGAGCGGTTGCATGGCCACAACTATCGTGCTGCCGTCGAAATCGAAGGCGAACTGGATGAGAACCATTATGTCTTCGATTTCATCGCCTTGAAACAGCGCACCAAGGCCATCACCGATGAACTCGATCACCGCATGTTGCTGGCGACGCGCAATCCACATATCCGCGTTGAGGAAGGGCCGCGCAGTGTGCGTGTGCGCTATCGGGACCGCGAATGGGTCTTTCCCCGCGAGGATTGCGTGCTGCTGCCCATCGAGAACACCACCGCGGAATTGCTGGCCCGCTGGATCGCCGGGCGTCTGCTGGAGGAATTGCAACGCCAGCACAAGTATCGTCCCGCTGTGCTGCGTGTCGAAGTCGAAGAGAACGTCGGCCAGTCGGCCACTTGCGAATGGCGGCCGTCATAGTCCTTGGAAGTCGGCACGGGTTATCCGACCATCGTGGAGCGCGGACGCCACCAAGACGGCTTGCACCCCACATTGCTGCAATTCGTAGAGGTCGCCGCGGTGCCGCACGCCGCCGCCGGCGCTGACAGATACCTGTGGATACTTCGCGCACAGACGGGCACACAGTTCGCGTGTACCCGTTCCGCCCGCGCATCCCACACGGGCCAGATCGAGAACCAGCAAACGGCGAACACCGAGGCGCACGGCCTGAGCCGCGATGTTTTCGGCGCTAACCAGAGTGTTCACACACTCCGCTCGCCCAACCGGAGTGTTTACACCCTCCGCTCGCCCAACCGGAGTGTTCACACCCTCCGCTCGCCAGGCGCCTAGTGGTTGGCCCTGGTACAGATCCAGCGAGAACACCAGACGTTCGCCCAATGCCTGGGCCATTGCTGCCAATTCTGCCGGCCCCGCCAACGTTTCCAAACCGGCGACGATGCTCTCGATGCCGGCCTCTGCCAGCTGATAAGCACGGGTCCGACGCCGGATGCCGGCATCCACCCACAGCTGAAATCCCTGGCGGCGCAAGGCGGCATACAGCGGCCAAGCTGGCTCACCGCTGCCGATGGCATCGAGATCGGCGATGTACAATTCGCGGCAGCCCAGGTGGGCCGCCAGGGCCTTCGCCACCTCCAGCGGTCGGCTCGACGGGGTCAGCCGGCTTACGATGGGGCGATACTCACAGCGGCGGCCGCCCACCCCTCGAACTACCTCACCGTGCATCACGTCTAGGACTGCAATGATGCGCATGGCCGTTGTCACTCAGCAAGAACTCCTTACACTGTATCTCTGACGACGGGCAACAGACAACTCAACGGAGGATCCCATGCGTTTCACTCTCTGGCTTGCTTTGTTCGCTATGGCAGTTTTATCGGTCGGGGCGCTGGCCGCACGCGACAACGATGCGGCTTCCGGCCTCACTTTCTTCAACGGCAAAGATCTGTCCGGCTGGGAGGGATTGACGAAGTATTGGAGCGTCAAAGACGGCGCGATCGTCGGTTACACTCCGGAAGATCCCAAGCACAACACGTTCTTGTGCAGCAAGAAGAAGTATGGCGATTTCGAGCTGAAGTTCCAAGTGCGTCTTAAGGACGGCATCGGCAACAGCGGCGTGCAGATCCGCAGTAAAATCGTAGACCCGGAGAAATTCATTGTGGCCGGGCCGCAGTGCGACATCGGTGCCGGCTACTGGGGCAGCCTCTATGGCGAACGCTTCGGCGGCATGATGAAGCAATCGCCGCCTGACCTCGTCAAAAAAGTCGTCAAACCGAGCGACTTTAACGATTACTCTATCCGGTGCGTGGGCAAGCATGTCACCATCAAAGTCAACGGTGAAACGATGGTCGATGGCGACTTTCCTCAGATGCCGGACGAGGGCATCATTGCCTGGCAGCTACACGCCGGTTTCAAGTCGATGGAGGTGACGTTTAAGGACATCCAGTTCAAGGAGTTGAGCAAGAACGAGAAATAGGCGAAGGTCTATCGGGGCCGGCGAGCGGGGGGTGTGAACTCCCCGGTAGAGAACATGGCGAGCGGGGGGTGTGAACCCCCCGGTAGAGAACTACCGGGGGGTTCACACCCCCCGCTCGCCAGGAACAACCGGGGGGTTTACACCCCCCGCTCGCCGGTCCATGTCCATCTTCTGCGACACGCGATACAGTAGCAGACCAATCGCAGTCAGCACGCCGGTCACAACAAATAGTCCACCGAGCAGGTGAATCGCTTGGGCATAGGTGATGCCCGCCCAGATCATGTATGCACACATGCCGCAGAATAGAAGAGGCACTTCCGGATACAGCGGTACTGTAAAGGGCCGTGGCAAGTGTGGATCACGTTGACGTAGTACAAACACGGACAAACCGGAGCCGAGAAAAAACAGCCAGAACAATGGCGTCGTCACCACGCTGAGCACCTCAAAGCCACCGTGGCCCTCCCATTGGATTGCGGACAAGCCAGCCCCCTTCAGCGCGTCGTTGACGAAGGCTCGGCCGGCTGGTGTGCCGACCACGCCGATCAGAGCAAGGCTAATCGCCGACTGCACTATCAGCGCGCCCCACGGTGTCCGCGTTCGTTGATGCACCCGGCCCAGCCAGGCAAAGACTGGATGATCGACGCCCAGCGAGGCATAGACCCGCGCCCCGGAGAACAACATGCCGTTGATGGCGCCCAGGGCCGAGACCATGACCAGCAAAGCGATGGCCCGTCCCCCCCAAGGGCCGAGCCGGTGTTCCAGCAAGTCGGCGGCGATGGCGTGCGATTGCCGGGCTTGATCGAACCCCAGTCCCCACAGGAAGGCGGCATTGAGGAGCAGATAAAGCAGCGTGATGGCGGCCGTGCCCACCACGAGAGCACGGGCGATGTTGCGCGGCCCGCCGCGCACCTCGGCGGCGACGAAGGCGGCATCGTTCCAGCCGCCGTAGGTAAGCAACACCAATACCATCGCCGTGGCCAGTGAAGGGCGGCCGAAGTGCTCCGCGCCGTGCCGCGCCTGCACCGACCCGGTGTTCCACTCCACCGTGAAGCCGACCACCAGCACACAAGCCAGGCCGATCACCTTGGCCAAGGTCAACACGTTCTGCGTTCGTTTGCCGAAGACGACGCCGAGGAGATTAAGCAGAGTCAGAAACACCACCGCCGCGCTGGCCCAGACCCATTGCCAGGCGAACGGCACGTTGCTGATCGAAGCGGCATAATCAACGAAGACGAAAGCCATCATGGCGATATTGGCGGCGCGAATGATGACCAGCTGAAACCAGGCGAAGAGAAAACCCAACCACGCTCCGAAGGCGCGCGTCAGGTAAACATAATCGCCGCCAGAATGCGGATAAGCGGCGGCCAACTCGGCGAAGCAAAAAGCGCCCACCAGCGACATAACGCCGCCCAGCGCCCACGCCGCCAGCGCCTCCCAAGGGCCGGCGACGTTTTGCAATACAAGCGGCGGTGTCTCGTAAATGCCGGCGCCGACGACGATGCCGAGCATGATGCTGACTACGTCCCACAGGCCGAGGGGGGCGTGTTTCGATACGGCGTCGTCCGCAGAATGTGCCATGAAGCGGCTCCCCTCCAGGGAGCAAGAATACCCCCGGCAGGATTTGAACCTGCAAACCTGCGGTTCCGAAGACCGCTGCTCTATCCAGTTGAGCTACGGGGGCCTAATCCCAGAGCGCCTCTTCGCTAATTTAAGCAGGATCCGTGTGCCTGACAAGCGAGGAATTGGCCTTGCTCTCTCCGTTCCCTTCGTTATAAGCGATCCAACGAGCAAAATCCCACGCCCGGGAACAGTAAGCTGCGCGCCCTTTTCGGATGCGCTTCATGCTTGGCCACAGTTCACGCCGAGAGAGGAAGGGGACGACTGCGCAAGGCGGGGGCAAGCGTCTACCAGGGAGGACACTCATGCGTTCCGCTTCCGTGTTCGCCTTTTGGATAGCCGTCGCTTCTACTTTCGGTTCGTTGCCGGCCCTGTGGGCTGGAGAGCCTGTACCCGATGTCCGCATCGTGACGGTGCCGCAGGCGGAGGTATGGTGCGGGCCGAGCACGTCGAATGGTCTGTATCCAACCAACTTGCTGCGGCAGGGCGACCGGGTCCAGGTGGAGCGCGAACTCGAAAGCGGTTGGCTGGTCATACGTCCACCGGCTGGCTCGTTCAGCTGGATCAACAGTCGCTTCGTACAGTACATCAGTTCCAAGTACGCCAACTATGTCGTGACCTATGACGGCCATGATGTGCCGGTGCTTATCGGCAGCAGCCTGAAAGTTGACCGCCCTACCCGGATCGGCGTCCGGTTGCCGCGGGGGGCCCAGGTGCGTGTCATCGGCCGCGGCATGACCGATGAGGAAGGCACCTGGCTGCCCATCGAGCCGCCCGAAGGCGAAGTCCGTTATCTCCGCAAGGAAGCCGTTGCTAAACCCGGAGGCGCCGCCCTGACGACCTCCTCCGCCAAGGCGACGGTGCAGGCACCCGATGCCGATACCCTCTGGCGCGACGCCTTGAAAGCGGACAACGCCGGACGCTTGAATGATGCCGTCCGGCTCTATCGCTTGGCCGGCGACGCCAATCTGTCGATCAACCCGCAACGCGCCGATGAAGCCTATCGCCGCGCGCACTGGATCGAGCAAGCCAACAGCAGCACCAATGCTCCCGGCGGCTCGTATTACTATCCTGATGGGCCTGCTCGGCAGCCTTCCACAACGGTCTCGCCTTTCGTACTGCCGACCAATCCCGTGGGGGCTAACGCGATTCAGCCCATTGGCGGGGCCGCTCCAGGTGTGACCAACGGCCAACTTGTCTCCACGCGGGCCGTGTCCACGCCGGGGCCAGAGCTACATTACGCTAAAGGCCGGTTGCAACACGCTTTCAAGAATGAAGTGAATCGCCGCTATTATCTGTTGAATGAAAAGGGAAATCCGGTCGTCTCGGTGAAAGCAGGGCCGGGCGTCGATCTGAGTAGTTTTGAAGGCCGCAATGTTGAGTTGTGGGGCCATCTCTCCTATGTCCCCGAACTCCGCAATGACCTGCTGACTGTCACGAGTGTTCGAGAAGCGCCCTAAGGAATAGACGGAGCTTAAATCGCTGCGTGAGGATCGGGAAAAACGCTCCCTTCGTCAACCCGCCATCGGTGCGCTGGGCGAGCGGGGGGTGTCAACCCCCCGGTTATGCAGGGCGAGCGGGGGGTGTGACCCCCCGGTTGTGCTACCGGGGGTTCACACCCCCCGCTCGCCTCAATAACAAACACCCCCCGCTCGCCTCAATCCTTCATTTCCCTCGTTACTTGTTTACACGACCTAGTGATTGAGAATGAACTCGTTGCTGTTGAGCAGCGCCCAGAACAGATCCTCATAGCGGCGGTTGGGATTGCGATAATCGTTCATGCCGATGCGCGGATCAAGCAAGCGGAACTGCGACAGGATCGTGCGATACTCTTTGGGAGTCGGCGGACGATTGAGGGCGGTCAGATACAGTTCGTGAATGGCGGCGGCTTCGGTACGGTTGCGGATAGCCAGGGCGACTGCCCCATTGGGACGGGAGATGGCGTCGTTGATGTCCTTGCCGTTCATCATCATCAGTGCTTGTACGACGGTGCCGTTGAAGTTGACTTCATTGCCTTCGTCATCGCCGAAGTTAGTGATGAGTGCGCCCAGCCATTGATCGCGCAAAGCCTTCTTGCCGTCCTTGGATTCCGCCTTTTCCAATTTGGCGGCGGTCACGATCGACTCGAACAATTGTTCGGGACTCATGGCCTTCATAATCATGCGGCTGAACAGCGCTTCGTGCTCCGGCTTGTCGTTGGTCCGATTGGCAACGTAGCTGAGGTTGTAGGGATTGCTGTTGCAAATCCAGCGGATCAGCCGTTTGAGATCGTAGTTGTAGTGTTTGAATTTGGCGGCCAATTCGTCGAGGAGTTCGGGATTGGACGGCTGATTTTGATCGTTGAAATCATCGATGGGGTTGACGAAGCCGCGGCCAAAGAAGACGCCCCACATGCGGTTGACAATGGCCCTGGGGAATTGCGGATGATTGATGATGAACTCGGCCAGCATCTCGCGGCGTTGGCGTCCCTGCGCGCCCGGCGGCAAAGCTGCCCCATGTCGCTCTTCACTGTTGCTGGGCAAGAACTCCGGCCGCGCCGTTAGAATGACGCCGTTGCGCTTCTCGTAGTAAACCAGGCTGCTCTTGGCAACGTTCTCGTCATCCTGGAGCGTTAGCTTATTGTAGGTCATCATGCGGCCCATCTGCGGCGCCTGGGTAAAGCTCGGCTTGACTTGGCGGAGGAAAGCGTTGACGCCCCAGAAATGCTCTTGCTTGATGTTACTGTAGAACGGGTGATCGTGGCACTGAGCACACTGGACTTGGGTGCCCAAGAACAGGCGGGTGATGCGCGAGGTCAACGGCACCATCTGGAAATAGCCTTCCTCGCTGCGATGGTCCGGCGGCACGTTCTCGCCAACGTGGGCCAGGATGAAATTGACGGCGGCCCCACCTTTGTCCGTGTCATCGTTTTCGCCGCTGGCGGTCAATAAGCTCTTGACGAGGCTGCTGTACGGCTTGTTCTGGCTGAATTGGTCCTCCAGCCAAGTGGCCAACCATTCATGATACTTCCCCCGGCCGAACACACCGGAACGGCCGAGCAGCCAGTTGGCCCACAGGTCGGCCCAGTGCTTGGGATACTCATCGCTGTCCAGCAGCCGATTGATCAGTTTGGAGCGACGCGTCTCTTTGGGATCTTTCAAAAACTCCCGGATCTCCTCCGGCTTGGCGATGCGGCCGATGATGTCCAGGGAGGCACGACGGATGAATTCGTAATCACTAGCGTAGTTTGAGGGAACGATCTGGTTCTCTTTCCACTTGGCTTCACTGAGCTTGTTGATGGTGGAAACCATCTCGGTCAGAGAAGAAAGCTCTTCGTCGTTCTTGGCAACGAGGGTGAGCTTGATCGGCTCCGGCCAGCGGATCGGGATGTTCTTGACCGTCTTATCTTTGTCCTTGTCCTTAACATCCTTGGCCTGGGCTGCAGCAGGAGGAGCAGCGGAAGTGGCATCATGCCGGCTCATCACGGCCAACAGACCACCCAGGAAGAACACGCCCACAAGCAGCGAACGCGACATCGTCTATCTCCTCTCGTGCTTCCTTCGCGGGTTACGCGAGCGCCCCGCCGCAGGCGAGCGGGGGGTGTGAACCCCCCGCTAATAACCCAGTTCTGGCGAGCGGGGGGTGTGACCCCCCCGGTTGTGTTACCGGGGGGTTCACACCCCCCGCTCGCCTGCGGATACCGGGGGGTTCACACCCCCCGCTCGCCCCTATTTGAACAACCGGGCCGCAGCCCCTTACATAGCTTAGACGAAAAACCGTCTCTCTTGGTTCCCACGGTCACTGCTGGTGCAATAACTGATCCACGTCTGCCTGAACGATCTGCCGCGCCGGTTTGTTCAGCGTAGCACTCAACCAACTCAGGACCGGCGGCGTGAAGGGCAATCGGCCTTTGCGGAGGATTTCCAACATGCGTTTGTGACGGCGGAGGCGCTCTTTCATCTTGAGCATACCGTTGGTGCGCCGTGATTCGGCCATGTCCTGACGCCGTTGTTCTCGACGGATACGTCTTGCGCCCATAAGGGTCTCCTGTAAGGGGATCGATTTACGGACTACCGACTTACTTTATGCAGCAAGCGGCTGCGCGGCAGCTTTGGGGTTGGCCGATCGTGCTCATCCTCAATGTCGCCGACAATTTCTTCCAGCACGTCTTCCAGGGTGATTAGACCGAGAATGGTCCCCGTTTCATCGCGCACCAACGCCATGGGTCGTCGCGCACGGCGGAATAGCCGCAGGGCGTTGGCCATGCTCTCATCGGGCTTGAGAAACAGCGGCGGATACAGGGCGTCTTGGAGAACCACAACCCCCTGGAGACTAAACAGGTAAAACAGATCCTTGGTATTAACAATGCCGACGATGTTGTCGAGCTGGCCTTCGTAGACCGGCATGCGTGTATGCGCGCCTGAGCGAACCGCCTCCAGCACCTTGTCCGGCGGCGTGTTCAGCTCAAGGGCGGCCATCTTGTGGCGCGGCACCATGCAATCGCGGACGCGCTTGTTGGACAGATGAAAGACGTTCTGCACAAACTCAGCCTGGTCCGGATCGAGAATGCCGGCCTCTTCGCTGTCTTCGATGAGCAATTTCAGTTCTTCGACGGAGTGGACCATCTCCTTGCCGGAAGCAGCCTGGTAGCCGAGACGACGCAACAGGAAGTTGGCCGTGCCGTTGATGGTTCCCAGGAGCGGCCGACTCAGCCGCGCGAACACGTTCAGCGGGCCGGACAACCACAACGCCGAACGATCAGCTGTCTGCAACGCCAATGTCTTAGGGATCAGTTCGCCGAAGACGACGTGCATGTAGGTAATGAGCAGGAAGGCCAAGACGCCGGCGAGAGAATGACCGACTCGCTCTGCCACCGGCGCCCCCAAGATGCCGGTTGCGGCTTTCAGCAGGTCGGCCAGGGCCGGCTCGCCAACGAACCCCAGACCGATGCTGGCCAGGGTAATGCCCAACTGCGTCGCCGCAATCGAGCGATCCAAGCGCACCAGCGCGGCCTCGACCGAGCGCGCAGACTTGATGCCTCGCTTAATCAACTCCTCGATGCGCGTTTTGCGCACCGAAACCAGCGAGAATTCCGCGGCCACGAACAGGCCGTTCAATGCCACCAAAGCCGGGATCAGGAGCAAGCCGGCGACATCCCATAGCCAATGACCGTTTGCCCCCACATTGGCAAACACGATAGCGAATCCCTCCGGACGACGGCCTCGTTTCCACAGTCCACATGAGGAAGGAAGGCCCTTTGCTTACAGGGCCTCATTTTAGCATAATCGCCAAAATTCTAACAAGAAATTCGCAGGGCCGACTTGACTTCTCCAAATTCCGCAACTACACTCGCTTGCCTTAATCTGATGCGATCTCTACGTTGTACGGAGGGCTACTAAATGCGCCAGTTCTGGCGAGCGGGGGGTGTGAACCCCCCGGTTGTGCAACCGGGGGGTTCACACCCCCCGCTCGCCAGAACTGGCGCAACCCCGCATACCTGTCCTCTGGGTCAGCGTTGACTTTGCTTCATTTTACAAAAAGAAATGGAGGACCGTAAACTCATGTGGCTTACCTCTCTGCGCCGATTGATTATTCGCCATTTTCGTTCTCGTGCGACCAAACATGCCCGTCCCCAACGCCGGCGGATCCTGCCCCGGTTGGACCCTCTGGAAGATCGCACGCTGCTTTCCTCAGGCGGCCTCCCTTACGCGACGCCGAATACTACTGCCCAGCTGATTGCAGACATCAACGCGGCCAATAGCGCCGGCGGCGCGACCACAATCACCTTGGCTTCGGGCGCTACCTTCGATTTCACCGCGCCGTACCAAGCCACCAACAACGCCTTGCCAGTCATCACGGGCACCATCACCATTGAGGGCAACAATGCGACGCTCTTGCGTGACAGCAGTGCCTCGTCAGCGTTTCGCCTGTTCGAGGTGGCCACCGGCGCCACCCTAACACTGCAAAACCTTACGCTCACCGGCGGTCTGGTAACCGGATCGACGGCCAAGGGCGGCGCCGTATACAACAGCGGCGGCAACCTCAGCATGAAATCTGTTGTCGTTGCCGGCAACCAGGCGATCGGCGGCGTCGGCCAGAACGCCGCCGGCGGCGGCATCTACTCCAGCGGCGGGTCGCTCACGCTCTCCCATGATGTCATCGGCCGTACCGTTAAGAAATCGCAGACGACCAAGATTAGCTTGAGTACGTACACGCGAACTACCAAGCATTCGACAAAAACGATCGGCGCCTCCAACAAGGCGGTAAGCGGAACCGGCGGCAGCGCGATGGGAGCTGGGCTCTATGTGGCCGGCGGCGTCGTGAACGTGTCCAGCTGTACCATTGCCGGCAACCAGCTTTCAGGGAGCCTCAACGCTCAAGGCGGCGGGCTCTATGTCAGCGGCGTCGCTTCTCTCCATCTCCACAACGACATCGTCGGCCGCCAGTCGGTCCAGAAGATCACCTTATATCCCCTTGGGGTGACGCAAACGTCGCAAGCTACCGCGTACAGCCTTGCAACCCATACAAGCGGCAGCGCCAACACGGTAAGCGGGGGCAGCGCGATGGGCGGCGGGTTGTATGTGGCCGGCGGCGTCGTAAGCCTGTCGGGCGGCGTCATCGGCAACAACCAAGTGGTCGCCGGTGTGGGCCAAAATGCAGCCGGCGGCGGCGTTTACGCCGTGGGCGCTTCGCTGATGTTCAACACGGTCAAGCTATCCAACAACCAACTCGTGGGCGGGGCAGCGCCCGCTGTCGTCGGCGGCCAAGGCGGCAACATTCAGGGCGGCGGGTTGTTCCTCTCGGGCGGTTCAGCCACTCTGACCAACAGTCTGGTCACCAGTAATGCTCAAAACGTCCATGCCGGCGCGGGCGGCATCGGCGGCAACGGCGGCAACGCTCAGGGCGGCGGCATCTATGCCGTCAACACCACCTTGACCCTGACGGGGGATTCGCACGTCGATCGCAACACTATCGTGGCCGGCCAGGGCGGCAAGGGCACAGCCCACCATCTGGCCGCCGGCCAGGGCGGCAATGCTCAGGGCGGCGGCATCTACGCCAGCAACAGCACCCTGGTTCTCTCGGAGGGTTCGACTCTGGATGCTAACCTCGCCGAGGCCGGAAAAGGTGGAATAGGGGGAGAGGGCCTGGTTTCTCCTCTCAATGCCACGGCCAACCAACCGGGGGCCACGCCAGGGGGCCAGGGCGGTAACGGGGGTCTGGGCCAAGGCGGCGGGCTTTACGCCAATGGGGGCAGCGTTACCATCAGGGGCGCCAACAGTGCCGTCAACAACCCCGCGGTCAATTTCAATGAAGTCCAGGGAGGGGCAGGAGGTCGAGGAGGAAGAGGAAGCCCCGGGGTGGCGCATGGCCAGACCGGAGGCGTCGGCGGTACAGGCGGCCTGGGCGGCGAAGGGGACGGCGGCGGCATTTACCTTACCGCCACCCTCTTGACAGTTAGTGGTGACGTGACTCTGAACAACAATATTGCCGATGGGGGGACCGGCGGCGCAGGCGGCCCAGGGGGCATGGGCTGGAGCGCCAATGTAGGGACCAGAGGCACTCTTAAAAGCAGCTTCGGCGGCAACGGCGGCAACGGCGGGGCGGGCGGGGCAGGCGGGGCGGCCCAAGGCGGCGGCCTCTTCGCTGTCGGCAGTAGCGGCCTCACGCTCTCCCTGGGCGATGCCAAGGGCAGCTTCCTCATCGCCAACAACCAGGTCAATGGGGGGCACGGCGGTAACGGCCAGGCCGGCGACGTAGGCGTAGGCGCCTCCGCTTTCTACATAGGGCACGCTTACCGCGATGGCCGAGGCGGCAACGGCGGCGATGGCGGCAAGGCCACAGGCGGCGGCGCAGCTATCTACGGCTACCAGCTCACGCTAACGAATGCCGTCCTTCAGGGCAATGGTATCCAAGGGGGCGGCGGGGGAACCAATACCAACCACTACCCCTTCTACGATTCTTCCGCTTCCGCTTCGGTTGGGGCCTCCGGCGGCGGAGGCAGTGCCGTCGGCGGAGCAGGAGGATCAGGACAGGGCGGTGGGCTTTACGTCTCCGGCAGCAGTTCCGTCGTCGTCCTCAACTCGACCCTGGCGGACAACAGCGCCAACCTCCTGGATAAGCAGCCCAACTACAACGGCCAAAATAGCGGCAACGGCGGCAACGGCGGCAACGGCGGAAAGAACTACGCCACCAACAATGACTCCCAAATGCATGGCGGCAACGGCGGCAACGGCGGCACGCAACAAGGAGGCGGCTTGTATGCCACTTCCAGCAACCTTACCGTCCTCAACTCGACCATCGCCGATAATGCCCTCTATGACGCCCTCGGAGGAGCGGGAGGTACAGGTGCTCAGGGCAACGGCACCGCTGGCGCTAACGGATCGAGTCAGGGCAGCGGTATTTTTGCTGCCAACGGCAGTCTTAGCCTCCTCAACGATACCCTCGCCTGGAACTTCCTCTATCCCACCGCCGGCACCGTCAGCCCCAACGACCAAGGAGTCGGCATCTTCAATGCTCCTTCTAATGTGCTCACGCTGGAAAATACCTTGGTCGCCCTCAATCAGATTTATAATGCGACAACGGCAACGAGTACGCCGTCGGATCTGTATGGCGCGGCGGCGCCATCGAGCCATAACAATTTCCTCGGCGATGGCAGCGGCAGCAGCGGCCTCAGCAACGGAAGCAATGGCAACCAAGTCGGGACCGATGCTTCGCCCCTCAATCCGCTGTTCGCCGCCCCTGCCCCAACGGGGCCGGGACAGGGACAAGAGCCAGGCAATTACGGTGGCCCGACGCCGACCTTGCCTTTGGATGGGAAGAGTCCCGCCCTCAACGCCGGCGATCCCAGCGCGGCTAGCATCATTGCCCAATACGAAAATGGAGGTCTAGCACCTGCCACCGATCAGCGCGGCTTGCCGCGTCTGGTCAACGGCGCGATCGACATCGGTGCCACCGAGGACCAGGTGATCTTCACGGGCAGCCCTTCGGTGACAAGCGTGCAAGAGGGCGGGACCATCACCTATACGCTGACCGTGACCAACGGCGAAGGAGCGCCGATCGATGTAACGTTGACCGATGTTATCCCCGCGGATACGAGTTATGATCCAGGCAGCGCCAGCGGGACAGGATGGACCATTACAGGGCCTTCCGCGTCGAACAACAATACGCTGACGGCCACGACAACGCTGGCCCCTGGCGCGACTGCTACTCTGACTTTCAGCGTTACCGTGGCCCCCAACGCGGGCAACACCACCATCCACAACAGCGCCAGCATCAACTGGACCGGGAACGACGCCTCCGGCACCCCGAGCGTACTGATGAATACGACTGTGACCGGGGGCCAATCTTCTACGACGACTTCGCTGACTTCCTCGGCCAATCCGGCCCAGTATGGCCAGCCGGTGACATTCACGGCCGTCGTCCGTGCTTCCTCCG
>JAJPIY010000374.1 GCA_021324515.1 Planctomycetota bacterium | reverse complement strand
GGGGGAGGGAAAAACAAAACTCCCTCCCCCACAGGGGGGAGGGAAAAACAAAACTCCCTCCCCCACAAGGGGGGAGGGAAAAGTCCGCTAGCCCTTAACATGGCGGAGGCTAAGCTGCAAGCAGCTAGATTTTCGGCGCAGTGCTCAATTCACCGGATCGGGACAGATGGGAAGACCTGGGACTGTCGGCAGGGTCTGTTTGTCTCTGCTCTTTCGCTGGTTGCGTAGCGAATGCTTGCAGCAACAATAAGCCCGCGCCGCACACCAAGCAGCAATCAGCGATGTTGAAGACGGGCCAATCGAACAGATAGTCCCAGTGCAAGAAATCACGGACGCCGTTGAAGACGACCCGATCGTAAAAATTGCCGAGCGTGCCGGCCAAGATCAAGCCGAGGGCGGCGCACAGCCAACGGTCGCGGGCAGTCTGAGGATGGGTGCTCCAGTAGACAATGGCGGCGGCGGCCAGCAGGCTGATGACAGCGAACCCACTGTTGGCCAATGTCTTGTGATCGCGCAGAAAGCCGAATAGCGCACCCTGGTTGACATGCGGGATGCGGCGACCGGCCGAGTCGTGGAGTTCTTGTCCCCAATCGTCGCGCTCGAACTGGGCGACAAGTTGGAAGCCGCCCTTGCTGGTCCGGAAAAGGACGTGTTGGTGGTCGAGCTTGTCTCCCAGCCACGCGAAAACCGTGTATTTGCTGGATTGGTCCAGGACTAGGCCGGTCAAGGCCAAGACCCACAACAACATCCGGTACGATTGGTCAGCCATAAGCCCCTTCATGAACTTCGTTGTAGCTTCCGTGCGCAGGTGACGCAGTAACGGGTATAAGGCAACGCCTGCAAACGGGCCTTGGGGATTATTCCCCCACACTCCTCGCATCGGCCAAACGTCCCTTTGCGAATACGTTCCAGCGCCTCGCCGATCTCTGTAAGCGCCTGCTCTTGATTTTGCAAAAGCCCCAGCGCGAACTCTTGCTCGAAATTATCGGTGCCGAGGTCGGCCATGTGTAACGGAGCGTTCGACAGACTGCCGCTGGCTTCACCTCCCCGTGCCCGCAAGGCCTCCTCGGCCAGATGCGAGACGTTTCCCGACAGGCGCGTGCGCAATGCCAACAACGTTTCCCGGTAGGTATCCAATTCAGCCTTGGTCATCGTTTCCTCAAGGTGCGGTCCCAAAACAGCCGTCCCAGAAAGGTTTTCTTTACGATAACCCAGCCGTGGATGCCCGTCAAGGAGGGAGGTCTCCTCCATCCGTTCCGCCCTATAGCGATTCACCGTCCGGCAAACAAGAGGAAAGTTCGGAATGATACGGATTGCTGCTTGACAGGGAGCATGGCATCGCCTTAGATGAACTCACCTTAGATTTCGTATACTGGGCACGGGGAGATTGGACATGTTTTCCTTTCCCCCCCACCCCAACCCTCCCCCACAAGGGGGGAGGGAGCCTTGTTTCTCCCTCCCCCACCAGGGGGGAGGGAGCCTTGTTTCTCCCTCCCCCACCAGGGGGGAGGGAGCCTTGTTTCTCCCTCCCCCCTGGTGGGGGAGGGTTGGGGTGGGGGGGGAATTGTACCCAATTCAACCGTGCCCCGTATATTCCACCTGGGAAAAAGAGCCTGCTGTACTGAACCATGTCCTTCCGCTTGTTTATCTATTACTGTGCTTTGTGCGGCGGTGGCGGCGCTTTCCTCGGCTGGGTACTCGGCCGACCGATCAACCTCAGCAACACCATCTTGAGGCAGGGACTCAAGGGTATGTTTCTTGGTCTGTCGGTTGCTTGGGCGTTGGCGCTGGTGGACGCCTTGTGGATATTCTCGCTGCGGCGTTTGGTATCGATCGGCCTGCGCGTGGCGACGGCGGTGAGTGTCGGCAGCCTGGGGGGATTGCTCGGCGGCTTAGTCAGCCAAGCGCTCTACGGTTGGCGAGAATACGGTCTCTTTCTAGTCCTCGGCTGGGCCATCACCGGCTTTCTGATCGGCGTATCGCTGGGGGTTTTTGATCTGTTGTCCAGCCTGCTGCACGGTCAGGATCTTGGTGCGGCGCGGCGCAAGATCTTCAAGGGGGTCCTCGGCGGCACGCTGGGCGGCATAGTCGGCGGCATCTTGTCGTTGTTGCTTCTGAGCGGCTGGACGCGGCTGCTGCGGCTGTTGGGGGGAAACCGACAGATCGAAGATCATCTATGGAGCCCCAGCGCCTGGGGGTTCGTCGCTTTGGGCGCCTGTATCGGTCTGTTGATCGGTTTGGCCCAGGTTCTTTTCAAAGAAGCCTGGGTGCGAGTGGAGGTCGGTTTTCGCAAGGGGCGCGAGGTGCTTCTCACCAAGCCCGAGATCACTATTGGTCGGGCGGAGAATTGCGATATTGGTCTCTTTGGCGATCCGCAAATTGAGAAAGTGCATGCGCGCATCCGCCAGGAAGCTGATCGCTATGTATTAATTGATGAAGGCGCTGGCACCTACGTTAACAATGATTTGGTGTATGGTTCGCGCATCTTGCGCTCCGGCGACGCCATTCGCATGGGGCAAAGCGTGTTGCGTTTCAGCGAGCGCCAAAAACGGTCGAATGCGGGGCAACCATGACTCTTGTCTGTCGCACTTGTTCGCGCATCAATCCGCCGGAAGCCCGCTTTTGCTACTGGGACGGCGCCGTTCTGGACGGCCGCGGACAGACGCAAGGACCTATCGCCATCGGTACGCAACCGTTCCATAGCCCGTTTGTTTTTCCCTCAGGCCGGCAGTGCCGCAATTTCGATGAGTTGTTGCTGGGTTGCTACAGCGAATGGAAGGACGCCTGCGACCTGCTGCGCGAGGGGTATTTGGAGAGTTTTTTCGGCGCTCTCGGCCGCACAGACCTGGCGTTGGCGGCCAAGCAAGCGATGCGCGCGGGGAATACCGACCTCGGACTCGATCAGCTGTTGAACAAACTGCCGTGCAGCAACCGCGTGCCGCCGAAATTATTCGTCCAACCGATGGAGATCAATCTAGGGCAGCTGTCGCGCCGCAGCGATCGGCATTTCGTGCTGCACATCGAAAATCAGGGCATGGGGCTGTTGCAAGGTACGATTGCCTGTGAGGACACAGCCTGGTTGATGCTCGGCGAAGGCGCGGGGTCTCCGCGCAAGGTCTTTCAATGTCTGCACGAACTCCTGCTGCCTGTGCGTGTCCACAGCAAAGCGTTGCGGGCCAGCAATAAGCCGCTAGAAGGGCGGTTGGTGCTCGAATCCAACGGCGGCCCTGCCGTGGTGATGGTTCGGGCCGAGGTGCCGGTGCAGCCGTTTCCCGACGGCGTGTTGGCGGGCGCCCTCTCTCCGCGCCAGATCGCTGAGAAGGCCAAGGCCAATCCCAAGGCGGCCGCGCCTCTTTTCGAGAACGGTGCCGTCGCCGCCTGGTACGAAAGCAATGGGTGGACTTATCCTGTGCAAGGGCCGGCCTCATCTGGGCTGGGGGCTATCCAGCAGTTTTTTGAGGCGCTGGGGCTGGTCAAAGCACCCGTGGTGAAAATCAGCGAGACGGCGGTGCATCTGCACGGCCGACCCGGCGCTTATCTGGAACACGTCTTGGTCGTCCGCGCTCAGGAGAAGCGCCCGGTGTTCGCCCACGCTACTAGCGGGGCGCCGTGGTTGAAAATCGGCCGCATCCTTCTTGAAGGCCGCACCGCGCACATTCCGTTTCAGGTGCCTTGCGTTCCGCCTCAACCCGGCGAGCAGCTGCACGACACAATCCAGGTGACGGCCAACGGCGGGCAACGCTTTGTCGTCGAGGTGACGTTGAGCATCACGGGGACCATGATGGAGGTACCCGTGCTGACGACGGCCGATCTTGTGGTGGAAAAGGAAACGATCCCCGAAGCTGTTGCCGTGGTCAAGGAACAAGAAAGGCAGCGGGGACCTAGCCTGCAAGAGGACGAAGGACCGCCGCGCAAGTCTCGTAAACATCTGTGGTCGCTGGGCGTTCTTGCTCTGCTGCTCTTTTCCGTGGTCGCACATGACCTGGGTGTGATTTTCTTTAGCCGGGCTTCTCGCCCGGACGCTATCGACAGCGCGGAGATCGATCCCAGTCCTTATCTTTTCCTCCGTTTCCACGATTATGAGGGCGATAAGTATCTGCCGAACCCGACCATGCGTTTCGGCCTGTTGGCCAAAGATCCCGAACATCCCGGTCAGCCCAAGAAGCTCACCTTCGATGAACACGGTCTCTCGAACAATACAGTCCTGCGCCTGGATGGTCGGGAATACATCTTCGGGCAATCCCCCGGCAAGTGGATCGAGATGAAAAGCCGACTGCCAGGGGAGACGGCCGGCTTGCCGCGTGATGGAATAGCTTCGCTATGGTCCGTGGCCGACGACACGATTCGTGTGAGGCAGGAAGTCGAGATTGTGCCCGGCATCCAGTCACGACGTTTGGATACCTGTTTAGTGCGCTATGTCCTGGAAAACCGCGACCGACGCCTTCATCGGGTCGGCATTCGTTTCCTGCTTGACACCTTCATCGGCGGCAATGACGGCGTGCCCTTTACCATTCCCGGCGCTTCCGGCTTATGCGATACCAAAATGATCTTTGATACGCCGGAGCGTGTACCGGATTTCATCCAGGCGCTGGAAAAAGACGACCTGCGCAATCCGGGTACGGTGGCCTATCTGCAATTCCGCATCGGGGCGAACATTGAAAGTCCCAGCCGCGTTTTGTTGGGAGGTTGGCCCAATCCCGAACTGCGCAAGATCGGCATCTGGGAGGCGCAGGCCCAACTCACCGGCTGGGACGTTCCGTTCATTTCCATCAAAGAACGCATCGGCGGCGTAGAAGCCGACGATTCGGCCGTGACCATGTACTGGGACGAGCGGCCGTTGAGGCCAGGGCAAGCGCGTGTGGTCGGTTTCACCTACGGCTTGGGCAGCGGGGACGCGCAGGAAAGCGGCGGCCATCTATTGTTAACGGTCGGAGGCCGCCTGGTGCCGAACGTCGAATTTACGCTGACGGCCCTGGTCCATGATCCGCGACCCGGCGAGACGGTGACGGTGGACCTGCCGCCAGGACTCGAAGCGCGGGGACAGCAGAGGACGCAGACCGTGCCACCGACGCCGCCCAGCGCCAGCAGGTCGGACAGTCCCGTCACCTGGCGTTTGCGCGCTTCCAAAGACGGTCGATACGAATTGTCGGTGCGCTCCAGCATGGGGGCGACGCAGAAGCTCCCTCTCACCATTCGTTCGCGTGGCGTATTTGATTGAGCGTTGTTAGGGGAAAATCGCCACCAGTGCTAAGATGGTCCCGACCTCGGCGACAAAGCCCGTGGGGCTGACGTGCAGCGGGTACAGTAAGAGCGGCACGGGATCGCCCGGCAGACACCAGCCCGTATTGTACTCGAAGCGACGGCACGGCTCGGTGGCCAGGTGATATGGCAACGTCACGAAATCATAGAGAAATTTGGTCCCGGAAATCAGTGGGGCGAAGACCCCCAAGTCCCAGCCATAGCGCTCCAAGTTGATCTGCTGGAAATACAGCCGACCGTGGCAGAGATAGTACGGTGCCACTTCCAGCCGCGTGGGGTAGAACTTACGGCCCTGGTAGGTCTCTGTGGAGATGACCGGGTCGTTGGGGAACACCACGCGTTCGGGAATTTTGCGTTCGCGGTTCTCTTGGCGAATGCGTTCTTGCAGCTGGGCATCGGACTCGACAGAGATGGCCACGCGATAGATGGAAGGCGGCTCGAGCTGGATAGTATAAGGGGCGGGCTGCTCCCACGGTTCGGGCGGACGAATGGCGGACGGCAAGGGTTCGGCTATGTCCGGCGGTAGGGGGGGCTGTTGTTTGCGTTGCCGAGATACGGTCATTGCCGAAGGAGCATAAGGCTCCGCTGCCGGAGGCGGTTGTTGCGCACCGGCCTTATCCAAGCTGGAAGTATAAGCAACGGACCACAGCACCAGGAAACTACATGTTGTCCGAATTGTCCTGCTGCCACCGCGAACTGTAATTGGGCGCTTCTTGGGTAATGGCGATGTCATGGGGATGACTCTCCTGCACCGAGGCCGCGCTCACCAGAATGAAACGGGTGCGCGTCCGCAGCTCCTCGATGTTTTTTGTCCCGCAGTAACCCATGCCGGCCCGCAGTCCGCCGACCAGTTGGTAGATGAACGGCGCCAAAGGCCCTTTGTAGGGCACGCGGCCTTCGACGCCTTCGGGCACCAGCTTATCGCGCGATCCCTCGGCCTGGCGATAACGGTCCTTTGCACCGGCGACCATAGCGCCGAGCGAACCCATGCCGCGATAGATCTTAAAACTGCGTCCCTTGTAGATGATCATCTGCCCAGGGCTCTCGGCCAATCCTGCCAGTAAGCTGCCGAGCATGACACTGTGCGCTCCCGCAGCCAAGGCTTTGGCAATGTCGCCCGAATAGCGAATGCCGCCGTCGGCAATGATCGGCACCGCCCCCGCGACGCCCTTGGCCGCCTGGGAAATCGCGGTGATTTGCGGTACGCCAACTCCGGAAATCACGCGCGTCGTGCATATGCTGCCAGGACCAATACCGACCTTTACGGCATCTGCTCCCGCTTCCAACAGCGCCCGCGCTCCTTCGGCCGTGGCAATATTGCCGGCAATCACGTCGATCGAAAACCGCTGTTTAATCTCGCTCACTGTCTGTAGCACGTTGGCGGAATGGCCATGCGCTGAATCGACGACCAGTACGTCTACGCCGGCGCGGATCAACGACTCGGCACGTTCGAAATCATAAACGCCGATAGCGGCGCCGACGCGCAGCCGACCACGATGGTCTTTGCAGGCATTGGGGAAGTTAGCCAGCTTGTCGATGTCCTTGATGGTGATCAGGCCGCGCAGTTTATAGTTATCGTCCACCAGCAACAATTTCTCGACTTTATTTTTCGTCAGAATCCGCTCCGCCGCTTCCAGCGTCGTATTTTCCGCAGCCGTCACTAGGTTGTCGCGCGTCATCACCTCGGCGATACGCTGATTATTGTCGGTGAGGAAACGCAAATCGCGGCGCGTCAGGATGCCTTTCAAGTAGCCGTTGACTGTGATGGGCACGCCGCTGATCTTGTGCTGCTCCATGATCCGCCGCGCCGTGCCGACCGATTCGTCCGGCGGCAACGTAATCGGGTCGGTGATGATGCCGTTCTCGCTGCGCTTTACCTTGTCCACTTCGCGCGTCTGATCGACGATCGACATATTCTTGTGGATGATGCCCAGGCCGCCTTCCTGGGCCAGCG
>JAJPIY010000328.1 GCA_021324515.1 Planctomycetota bacterium | reverse complement strand
TTAGGTGGTTAGGTGGTTAGGTGGTTAAGAAATCCGACCGCCTAACCACCTAAGCTCAAGCGAAGGGCCTGCGATTGATCCTCTTGGCATTCTTCTTCCCCTTAGCTGTCTACCTGCTCGTTCTCGGCTCGCTCAACCGCCGCCGCCATCCCCTGCTTGTCCCCGGCGTCTGGGATGGTATCGGTCTGCTTTTCGGCGTCTCCGGCTTTCTCCTCTTCGCTGGACCTGCCGTCCTCACTACACTCAGCGAACGTTGGCGTTTGTTCTGGCTGCTCGGCAGGGGTGACGTTCCCCCTTGGGGTTTTTTGGCGCTCCTCTATTTTTTGCTGGTTGTCGGTGGGGCGGCGTTGTACCTTTGGCATCAACGCTCCTTGACCGCGATTTACAACACCAACGCCGATGAGATCGCGCGTGTTGTGGCCGATATTTGCAAGGAAATAAAGACCAGCCCGATGCGTTCGGACAATGTGTTTCTATTTCAGGAACAAGGGGTCATTCTGGAAGTGGACAGCTTTCCCCTGATGCATCACGTAACGCTGCGCTGGGAACCAGCGGCGGCGCCGTTGCGCCGCGTTGTCGAGGCTGAGCTGAGCCGCCGTCTGTCCGAGATCGCCGTGGATGACAACCTGCTAGGTAGTTGGCTGCTGACAGGAGGCTTAGTTTTGCTTTCGTTCGATCTGGCCGGCGTTTTCTTCTTCCTGCGTCTATATATGTTGTCCATGCGATGAGAAATGGATCTCTCAGCAAAAATGGACGGCCCCCGCCGAAGCGAGGGCCGTTCTAGGGAGAGAGCTTTGTCGGGTCAGTTTTTCGGGTCAGCCACAATGATAATCATCGAGATTTTCGGGGAGTTGTCGGCAGAAACCTCTCCTTCGGCATCTCTGCTGCGTTTGACCGGGCGTGTTCCATTTTTGTCCTGGAGCAACGTTACCTCGACGATTTGCCCTGCCTTAACGTCGGAGAACTCGGCTGGGAACCCCGGCAACTTGTCGTTGCCTCGCAGTTCTTGGAGTTCTTTTCGGGTGTAAGGTTTGGGGCGGCCCTTGTCATCAAATTTGGGCGGGGGATATTTCGTGCGCACCTTGATTTCGTCGGCTGCTGTCCACTCGACTTCTTTTTCGATCTTGTCCAGCTGATAGAGCTGGGCCGCCGCCTGAGCCATCTGATTCTGGGCGTTAAGAACGCTTTGGGGATTTGTCGCTTGCATCAGGCTCATTTGGGCGTTGACATAGCTCTGCAATTGTCCCTGATTGATCTTGACGTAGGGGATGGTCAGCTTCAAACGCAGGGACTTTTTGTCCTCGACGACGGCCATGACGGTTGCCGTCACCTTGGGCTGGCGCAGCAGCTTTTTCTCGGCAGCGTCCTTGTCAGTCTCGTAACCTTTGAGCTTGCCCTTCAGAGGGGGCAGTTTGGCGGGGGGCGTCTTTTTGGCGTTGTCTTTTTTGTCCGGCTCATCTTTTTTGTCCGGTTCATCTTTTTTCACTTTGGTCTTTTTGCCTTCGTCTTTGGGCGGATCGGCTGCTTTATCTTTATCGTCAGCGCCAAGTATCGGCAGACCCAACAACGAGCTTATCAAGACAAATGCGACGAGGCGTGACACCGCTTGCATGGCCCTTTCCTCCCTTTGCGTTTTCACGCGGAGCGCGGCAACGAGAAGCTACCCATCCCACGTTCGCCACCGTCTAGTTTATCCGGAGTTTCCGAGCAGTACAAACAGAAAATGGGCGCCAAAACCATATAATGAGTCCGCGAACCGACCCTGAGCAATGCTTTTGCGAGGTCAGGCGAACCCAAGAGGACCATTGCCATGCGACGCCTTTTTGTTCCTGTAGTGGTGTTTTCTCTTGTCAACTGCGTTTATTCTGCGGGGGCGGACTTTGCGCCAGACCCGCGTTCGGTGCAGCGATATGGTCCAGCTTATCGCTATCCACAGGCTGGCTGGATCGTGTTGCACATCGAAGGCGAACCGTATCAACGCGGTCTCCAGCATGGCCGGCTGTTGGCCGAAGAGATCGCCGCCCATGTCCGCTGCTTTGCTGCTGTTCGTAGTCCGAGTGCGCCCGCCGAGGGCTGGAAAGCGACACGCACTCTGGTCAACGCTTTGTTTCTGCGCCGCTACCACAAAGAATATCTCGAAGAGATGAAAGGCATCGCTGACGGCGCTAGCGCTGCTGGTGCCCGCTTCCACGGCCGGCAGCTCGACCTGATCGACATCGTCGCCCTCAATGCCTGGCCCGAAATCGAAACACTCGACGCCGCCCTTTTAGCTACGCCGAATGGACTGGAAGGTAAGCGTTTTCATCCCGGTTCGCCGGAAACGAGACCGGTCCCCAAGCCGATGCACTGTAGCGCCTTCGCCGCCACCGGCAAGGCCACCCGCGACGGCAAGATCGTCCTCGGCCACATCACCATGACCGGGCTTTATCCCGGTTCGTTCTGCAATGTGTGGCTCGATGTGAAACCGGAGCAGGGCCATCGTGTCTTCATGCAGACGTTTCCGGGCGGCATTCAAAGCGGCCTGGATTATTACTTCAACGACGCGGGCTTGATCGTGTGCGAGACGACGTTGGCGCAAACGCGCTTCGACAGCAGCGGCTTGACCCTGGCCTCGCGCATTCGCCATGCCCTGCAATACGCTGACAGCATCGACAAAGCGGTCGAGATCCTCCAAGAAGGCAACAACGGGCTGTACACCAACGAATGGCTGCTCGGCGACATCAAGACCAACGAGATCGCCCTGTTCGAGCTGGGCACGCACAAGAGCAAGCTCTACCGCAGCAGCAAAAACGAATGGTTCGGCGGCACGGAAGGTTTCTACTGGGGCTGCAACAACGCCAAAGACATGGAGGTTCGGCTGGAAACAGTTGCCAGTGTTGAAGGGCGGCCGGCTTCGGTAGTGTTTCGACCTTCGCACCGCGACAAAAAATGGCTGGAGCTGTACGATCGCTACAAGGGCCGCATCGACGCCGAGTTCGGCAAGCTCGCTTTCACGACGCCGCCCCTAGCCGCCTATCACTCCATCGACGCCAAGTTCACCACCAGCGACCTGGCCAGAGAATTAAAGACCTGGGCGCTCTTTGGTCCGCCCTTGGGCCGGACCTGGAAACCGACTTTTCAGGAACGCCAGCAATTTCCCGAAATTCGGCCGCTGGTCAGCAATCCCTGGACCGTGCTGCACGCAGCGCCGCCAAAGGGGACATCGCAGCCTACCCTCCTCGTCGATCTCCCCGATCTCCTGCACGAGGGCAAAATCGCTGCGGCGGCGTTGGCAACGCCGTACCTGCCGCCGACCCGCGCCGCTTGGCACGGCACCCTCTTGCCCCAGAGCGACGCCGCTACCTGGCTGGCGGCCAGCTTCGCCAGTTACGAGAAGATCGCTGCCCTGGACAACGCGCTGCACAAACGCGCTTCTGATCACAAGCTGAGCCGCGCCGATCGTGAGCAATTGGCCCTGGTGCTGTTTGCTCATCGCGCCGAATACGAAGCCGGCGCCCGCGCCCATCCGGAAGCTCCGTTGGATGCGACGCAATCCGATTTGCGACAGAGTGACTGGTATCGTGTAGCGGCTGGTAAGGGCGTTTGGCTGTTGCACAGCCTGCGCCGGCAGATGGGGGCCAGCGCCTTCGACGCCATGATGGATGCCTTTGGCCGCGAACACGCTGGCAAGCCGGTCAGCGCCGGACAGTTCCGCGCTCATGTCGAGAAATGGGTCGGCCATTCCTGCGCGGACTTTTTTGATGCGTGGCTGAAGCAGACGGGCCTGCCGCGCTATCAGATTTCGGTCTCCAATGGCCCCTCCACTTCCGGCGGTCACACAATCAGCGTCGAGGTTAGCCGCGATAAGGACGGCCCGGAAACCGTACTCGATGTCACGGTGGAAACGGCCAAAGGCGAAGAGACGCGCGAGCTGCGCATGAACGGCGCCAGCGCTCGAATGGTCGTCGAGACGAAGGAACAGCCGTTGCGCGTCGTCCTGGATAAATACGGGCAAGCGGCCAAGAGCAACGGCGGGCCGTTCTCCATTTTCAGTTTCAGCACCGAATTGGAGCAATCGTTGATCGTCTATGGCACGACCGGCGAGCAGCCCAGCCAGCACGAAGCCGCCGAGGCGCTACAACAAGCCCTCCGCGAACGCTGGTCGAACATCACCGTTCCCATTCGCGCGGACACCGAAGTCAGCGAAGAAGAGCTGAAGGCGCATCACCTCCTCTTCATCGGCCGGCCGGACACGAACGCGCTGGTGAAGCAATTCCACAAGGAGCTGCCCATTTCCTTCGGCCGCGGTTCGTTTGCCGTGGACCAAGAGGTGTACGCGCATCCGGACAGCGCCGTCATCGTGGCCGCCGAGAATCCGGCGAATAAACGTTTTTCGCTGGTTGTGATTGCCGGCTTGAGCGCCGCTTCAACACGGCAGCTGGTCTCGGTATTCGCCGACAAGAAGGCGCGGCCAGCGGAGGTCATGATTCTGCCGCACGGGGCCGGTGCGCGATTGTTAGTGCTTCCGGCGAAAGAGCTGGTGTGCGAGGTGAAATAGGACCGTTTCGCAAATCGCGGCAAAGGAGCGTTGATAACTTAGCCGCGAGCCGTAGGCAAGCGCGAGCGCCGCGCTTGCCTACGGCTCGCGGCTAAACGTATGCATCAATGTACTTGCGCCGGACCATATTCATCGAGTCCGGCGTCACTGGGGCGATACTCCATCGTATCTACGCCCTTTGTCCGTGGACGTTCTTCTTTGTCTTTGGGGAGAGACGGCTTCTTGCTGGAGTGCGGCGGCTCCTCGCTGCTTTCTTCTTTGCCTTTGCTGCGATACGGACTGGTAGTGCGTGGGCAGCCGGGGTAGTGTTCGTGCAGATGACTGTCTTCTTGGCATTTCGGCTCGGCTTGCAGCCCCTCTTCTAGGGGAGGAGGCAGCTGTTCCACAGCAGCAGACGTGTCTTCTTTGCTATCCTGGTTGGTCTTGCCTTCCGTAAACAGCTCCATCCACGCTTTAAAAACGGTTTGTTCCGACTCTTCACCGGTCTCGGTGTGGGGCATGACCGGCGGCGGTGTCGCCTCGTCATCTTCGTCGCGACAGTAAGGCATAACGATCGGACAGTCTTTGGGCGGTATCTCCTGTTTCTGCATCGCATCCGCTTCGAGGGGTGCGGAAACGACTACGGCTTCTCCTTCACGGGGCATCGGATCGTCATCGCCGATAACGATCGGCGCCGCTTCCACGAATTCCTTCTCGGCCCCCGGTGCGGCTTGCTCGATGCCCTTTTCCGGTTCCTGCGCCGGTTCGAGAGCAACAGGTTGCGGATCAGCAGGAATGCATTCCTCCAGGGGAGGAGGCGCTTCCTGTACTGCGGCATGGGCCTGATTCGCTCGCATGGCTAGCGAGGTAAGACCGGTCAACGGCTGTAAGGCGACCGACGCCTCAGCGATCACCTGCATGGCGCGGCCTATCAGTGAGTCTGGGCAACAGCAGGCGTAGTAGGCCAGCGACAAAAACCCGCCGGCGGCCAACACTGCTGCGACTGAACAGCACCAGATCAATTTACGCATAATTTTCCTCTGCTCCTGGACAGGGACCGAACTGGCACAAGGCGGGGCGGAATATAACGAGACGGTCGAAACCCTACAAGTCCTGTCCAGCCGCAGCGCAGGCATAGAAGCCCGTCCTTGCTTGCGCTGCGAACATCTGCTGCGCTGAGGCGAAAAGAAAAGCTCGCGAACCTCTCCGCTTGTACTTTGTCTGAAAGGAAAGAAGAGAAAAGACAGAATGGGCTATCCGCGTCGTTAGATTTGCTATAATTGATGTCATAATCTCATTCGGAACCGCCGCAACCCAAAAACTTGGGCAAAAAATGCTTGACGGGGGTGGCGGTGGGCGAGATGATAAGCGAGAAGGGATAGTCCGAGCCGACGCTGGTTCGGGCCTTGCGGAGAGTGCGGAGCTTTCCGCGGCTTGTTGTTCCTTAGGGGACTGGCTTGATCCGGTCCGGAGGTGACCAGATAAAGGAGGTGACGGTGAAGCATCGACCATCTCCATCCGTAATTGGCCGACCTCCTCACCGCGATCCCAAGTTCGGAAGGAGGTCTCTTGAGAATCGTTACCCAAGCAACTGAACCGTTCCTCATCTCGACCTCTCTGGAACGCGCTTGCCTGGCCGCACACGTCGCCACCGAAAACAAGGGCCGGGATGTACTGGTCCTTGACATGCGGGGGATCACTCCCCTGTACGATTTCTTTGTCCTCGCCACCGGCCTCAGCCGACGGCAAATCCACACCATCAGCGAAGAAATCGACGCCGCCCTGCACGAACAGGGCGATCGCCGGCTGTCCATCGAGGGCTACGAAGCCAGCAAATGGGTGGTGCAGGACTACGGCGACTTGATCGTCCATGTGTTCGACGAGCCGACCCGGCAATACTATGCTCTGGAGGAGTTATGGGGCGACGCCCCCCGGGTCGATTGGCAACGCTGGTATTGATTGGGGACCATGAACGTCCTTAACTTGTTGCAGCGAAAATTCCAGGAGGCGCTGACCGGCCTGGTCGCTGATCCTGCCGTCTATGCCGCCATGCTCAAGCCGGCGCAGGAGGCGCGTTTCGGCGATTATCAGGCCAATTGTGCGATGCCGCTTAAGAAAGTCTTGGGCGGCGATGCTCGCCAGATTGCGCAAACCCTCGTGGCGCGCCTGCAACTGGAGGACGTGCTGGAACCGCCGGCAATCGCGGGCCCCGGGTTCATCAACCTAACATTGCGGACCGAGTGGCTGGCCCAACAAGTACGGCACATGGCTGGCGACGACCGGCTCGACGTGGCGCCGGTCGAAAAGCCGTGTACCTTCGTCATCGATTTTAGCTCTCCCAACGTCGCCAAGCCGATGCATGTCGGCCATCTCCGTAGCACCATCATCGGTGATGCGCTGGCGCGGTTGTTACGCTTCCTGGGACACAAAGTCATCACCGACAACCACCTCGGCGACTGGGGCACCCAGTTCGGGATGTTGCTCTACGGATACAAGCATTTTCTCGACGCCCAAGCGTTCCAGAACGATCCTGTCCGCGAACTGGCGCGTCTGTACGTTTATGTCCGCAGTCAGATCAAGAAGACAGGGGGCGCTCAAGGAGAAGAGGAAGAAGATCCGAACGATCCCATCGCGCAAGCGGCACGCGCGGAGACCGCCAAACTCCATGCCGGCGATGCCGAAAACCTACGGTTGTGGCGAGAGTTCATGCCGTATTGCTACGCGGAAATCGAGCGGATCTATCAGCGTCTGGACATACATTTCGATTACACGCTCGGGGAAAGTTTTTATCAGCCGATGTTGGCCGACGTGGTGCGCGAATTGCGCCAGCGCGGCATCGCCCAGGAAAGCGAGGGAGCAATCGTTGTCTTTTTCGGCCAGGACGAATCGCCCGCCCTCATCCAAAAGCGCGACGGCGCCTATACCTACACGGCCACCGATCTGGCGACGATCCGTTATCGCATGCAACAATGGCATCCCGATGCGATCCTCTATGTCGTTGATTTTCGCCAAGCCTTGCACTTCAAGCAGCTTTTCGACATCGTGCGCCGCTGGGGCTACAACAAAGTCCAGTTGGAGCACGTCTCGTTCGGTTCCGTCCTCGGCGCCGACCGCAAGCCGATCAAGACACGCGAAGGCGGCGCCGTTGAGCTGGGGGCGCTGCTGGATGAAGCGGTGGCCCAGGCGGCGCGGCGCTATCAGCAAACACGGCAGGAGCGGATCGCACGCGGCGAGGACGTCCCGGAATTGACGGACGAAGAGCTGCAGCAGATTTACGAACCGATCGGCTACGGGGCCGTCAAGTATGCCGATTTGTCGCAGAACCGCGAATCGGATTACGTGTTCAACTGGGACAAGATGCTATCCATGGAGGGCAACACGGCGACGTACATGCAATATGCCTACGTGCGCAATCGCGGCATCTTCCGCAAGGGCGGCGTCGATGTACTGGCCTTGCGGCGCGACCCGCCTTCGGTGATACTGCAAACGCCCGAAGAACGGGCGTTGGCGTTGCAATTGTTGCGTTTCCATGAAGCCCTGACGGCAGCGGCAACGGAGCTGAAACCGAACCTCATCACGGGCTATCTCTGGGACTTGGCCAAGACGTACAGCGGCTTTTTCCAGAATTGTCCGGTGCTCAAAGCGGAGACAGCTCCGTTGCGACAAAGCCGGCTGTTGCTCTGCGACTTGACGGCGCGCGTGATCCAGCGCGGCCTTGATCTTTTGGGGATTCGCACCGTGGAGCGAATGTGATGGCAAACGCGAATGCGCAAACGGCAGAAAGGCCCTCTGCGCCTCGGCGGCGCTGGCCCATCTTGCGCTTCCTCCGTCGCCGTCTGCGGAATTGGCGCGAGCGGCATCGCCTGCCCTTCAATTTTTATATCCATCTGATCGGCATTCCGCTGGCTGTCAGCGGCGTCGTCTTGCTCTTTTTCCTGCCCTGGTATTGGGGCGTGGGAGCGATCGTTGCCGGCTATCTGTTGCAGTGGATCGGCCATCGCGCCGAGGGGAACGATGTCGGCGAATGGGCGGCCATCAAACG
>JAJPIY010000247.1 GCA_021324515.1 Planctomycetota bacterium | reverse complement strand
TGGATGGCCCTTTTCCTTGTGGGAGATAGGCTACCGTTGCCGCCGTAGCCGAGATGATCGTAATGCGCCCCGATCACCACCGTCTCGTTGGCCAGCGGTCCCGCCCCTTCCAGCACGCCGACGACGTTCTTGGCGTTGATCTTGCCACGATGCATGCGCACCGCGACGTTCCCTGTCCAGCCAGGCAATGAGCAGCTGTGGGGTTTCATTTCTTGCTGGATGTCTTTTTCGAGCCTGGCCAGCGTTTCGGCACCGCCGGGCAGCATCATTTCCAGCACGGTGCGGCGAACGTGTAGCACGGGTATCTTGGCGGTGCTGTGAGCGAAAGCAGTGTAGTTGAAATCGAGCAGATCGTCGCCGTCGCGAGCGGTAGCGGCGTCGTTGACGAAGAGGACTGCCGCCGCTTCGTGTTTCTCGGCATTGGCAATCTTTTTGACGAAGGGAGCGCCGTTCATCAACTCCCGGTTTCGATCGGTGTCGTAGCCCTGCGGGGCGCCGCGCAGGAAGATGACAACTTTGTTGGCAGCATCGATAGTAGCATAGTCGTCGTATGCTGCCTTATCGCTGGTGATGCCATAGCCGGCGAAGACGACCGGGGCCTTATCGCTGCCGGAGCCGCCCAGGGCCATCGGCCAAAATTGCACTCCCTGCTTGAATGTGATGGTCTGTCCTTGCGGTCCGGTCAGGACGAGGCGGGCTGGTTCATCGAGAACATGGGCGTTGATGGGGAACGGTTGGAAATAACTGCCGTCGGCGCCGCCAGGTTTGAGGCCGGCTTTCTTAAACTGCTCGGCGATGTAGTCGGCGGCTTTGTCGATGCCGCGCGTGCCGGGGCCGCGACCTTCGCATTCCTCGGAAGCCAGGAACGTGATGTCACGGCGCAGCCGCGCCTCGCAGGCTAGGTGTTCGGAAGACGGCGCCGGCGCCGCTTTCTCCGCCGCTGCCAGCAGCGGTATGAGCAGAACGATCAGAAACCATCGCCTGGTTCGCATGAGATACCTCGGTGAATCTTGCTCCTCCGGTAGCGCCGGCAAAGGTATCGCTTGCCAGCGTCGTCGGCGGGTGAATGTCGTTTGTCAGCGATCCTTGTCCAATTTAGCGGATTCCGCGTCGTTTGCCTATTGGGAGGTATTGGACAAGGAGGGCTAGATCCTATAGAGGAAACAGGGCGCCCTCGAATCTGTAGTCAGGAGGACTTCTATGGAACCAACAATTCACCGGGGAACCAAGGAAATCGATTGGGCGCCCTTTGTCGAGCGTTATCGGCGGGGTGAATGGCGCGCGCCCATTTTTGCCGACATCATTCTTACAGAAATGAGGCGATTAGGGCCTCCACACACTTTGACCCTGCTCGACATCGGCTGCGGTAAGGGATTCGACGACGATAGGCGGCTCCAGGCGAAAATAGCTGTAGAAGCGGGCCAGTATCTCGGCGTCGAACCGGATGAGCGCATTGCCCCGAACCCTTTTTTCCACCATTTCTACTCTTGCCGCTTCGAGGAAGCGCCGCTTAGACCCGGCTCGGTCGATCTTGCCTTTGCGGTCATGGTGCTCGAACATCTAGAGTTTCCCGATCGTTTTTGGAGTCATTTGCACCGCATCCTCCGCGAAGGAGGGGCCTTTTGGGGCTTCACGATGGACGCAAGGCATTGGTTTGCCAAGGCCTCTTCTCTGACCAAGAAGTTAGGCATCAAAGAATGGTATCTGAATTGGCTGCATGGTAGAAAGGGCGAGGAGCGCTATGAAAACTATCCCGTCTATTATCGCAGCAACACTCCGGAACAAATCCAGCGATGGACTCCGGCTTTCCGTTCACGGACTTTCTTAAATTTCAACCGGATTGGCCAGCTCGATTACTACTTTCCCGCCTCCTTGAGATGGATAGGGAGAGGGATGGACCGCTATTGGCTCGATCGTGGACTTCCAGGCCCTATTCTGGCCGTGCGGGTGGAGAAATGAACGGCGGGCAGCTATGTACTGCTCGGCGTACGATCGACGACCTCGTTCGGGATGACGGGATGGGTCGCCAGAAAGACACGACAGTGAGCGTTGCGGACGATATAGTGGCTGCGTTCATCGAGGGCGCCCAAAGGATTGTTTGGCGTTTCGTCGGATAAAGGCAAGATAATCAGGTCATATTGGTCCTTGCTGGCCCTTTCAACGATGGCCCGTCCATCGGGGGTGGGCAGTGTGATTACTTGCAATTCACGGCCAAGTTGACGGGCGCGCTCTTCGTCATGATGAACGACGGCATAGCCGTTGAGCGGGCCCCCTCCCTCTCCAGGGGAGCAGGAGGGCGCTACAGGTACGACGCCCAATCCCACTTGGGGATCGAGCATGGTCAGCACAGCCTGAAACAAATCGCTGTTGGCCGGGCTGCCGTCGTGCAACAACATGACCCGATTGACGCCGACGCCGGCCGCCCGCAGCTCCGCCACGGAACGCGCCTTGCGCTCGCTGATCTTGGGAATACGGTTGCCGCCAGCCAAGTCCAGATACATATCGCGTTCGCGGCTGAGGATACGTACTGTCAAGGGGGCCGGATTACCGCCATGCATGCTGATCCAGTAAAAAGCAATCTGTTCCAGCTGCTCATCCGCGGTATAGCGGTTGGACGCGCCCATAATGACTTCGTTGGCTTGAATGTCCCGGGCCGTGGTCAAGACGGCATGCAGCGGATTGTTGGTCGGCACAATGAGCGGCTTGACCTGTTTGCCGGCTTTCTCTGCCCGTTCCACCACTGCCGTCATCAGTTGCTGATCGTAGGTGTCCAGGTCCGGTTGGCCTTCAGGAGCAAGGTCGGAGCCGATGGGCGCGAGCTTGGCGGTCATCACTACAATATCTGTGGTCTCTGGGTCAGCCTCGGCCAATGCTTTTTCCAACATGAACAGGTTGTAGGGCGAGCGAATGGCCACCAGCTTGCGATACGGCTTGTTTAGGCCGAGGCTGGCCGGCGTCACGGTTTCCGTCCGTTTCTCGTTGAACTGCTCCAAATGTTCATGTTCTTTGCCACGCCGTTTTCGCTCGTGATAGTGCTCCGAGATCAAAAACATGGTGAAAAAGACCGCCGTGAAAATCAATCCGCCGATAGTGGCCACCTCCTTGGTCAGCAAATTACAGACGGCCGACGCCAGAAGAAGGACGAGGACAATCGTCAGCCCAATGGGCACTTCGTACTTGCCGATACGGAGATTAAGCGGCACCTTGGCTTCGCGCGGCCGCGGGTCGGTGAAGCGCAATACTACCATGGACATCGCTTGGAAGACGAAGCTCCAAATGACGCCGAAGGCATAGGCCTCTCCCAGGAGCAGCACATCGCCGAAACTAGCCCAGATGGTGAACAGTTGCAACAAGAAAATCAACCAGAGGATGCGGTACGTCGTGCCGTAGCGCGGGTGCGGCTTGAGGAACCACTCGGGCATGACGCCGTCTTCGGCAACGCGATTGAGCACGCCGTTGGAGCCGATGATCGCCGTATTGACGGCCCCGGACAGGATCAAGGCCCCGACCACGACCACAAAGGCGTTGAGCAGCAGCTTGGCCCAGAGTGGCCCGACGACATTCATGGCCAGGCCGCCGATCAAGTTATCGGAGTAGTCCTGCATGCGCACATCGGCAGGGATCAGCAGCACAGCCAAGAAACTGATGCCGCCGGTCAGCACCAGACTGTAAACAAAGACAATGAAAGCGGCTTTCTTGAAGTTCTGGAGCTTGGGTGACTCGACTTCACGATACACCTGAGCCAACGTCTCTTCACCCGACATGGCCAGCACCGAGTGACCGAAAGCGATAAGAATGCCGAAAACGCCGATCCAGCTCAACCAGTCCGACCACGGCTTGTCGGCCAATTCGCGCAATTCCTGAGCAACCGAAGTATGTTTCAGAAAGCCAGTCGGGTCCTCATATTCCTTGGTGGTCGGATTAAAGTGTGGTCTCAAGTCAGGCGTCAGGCGAATGGTATTGGGGACACCGTTTTTGTCCTTGGCAACACCGGACACGGCCAGCGTCACGCTGCACCAACTCAGCATGACCACAGCCATGATGGTGGTGATAATCATAATTTTGAGGGCTTTTTCACTGGACTCGTGAATGCCGATGATGTTTTTGCGGAAGAAATAAACTGTCACCGCCGTGGCGAGGACAACGGAGCCGAGGCGCTTGAATAAATCGCGCGTGTCCGGGTCGATCTCCACTTTAAACCAGCGCGCGACTACCTCAATAACCAGGCCGACAATGTATTGACCGCCGGAAACGGCGCTGATCGGCCCGGTCAGGATGTAATCGAACATCAGCGAGGACACGGCTAGCTTGGCCATGAATTTGCCCAACGCCTCGCGGACGACGCGGTAGACGCCGCCGCGGACGAAGAGAGTGCAGCTCTCAATGTATACGGAACGCACGGCATAGCTGAAGCACATGACGGCGAGGATGAACCAAGGCGCCGCCGAGCCGATCGCTTGCTCAACGATGCCGCCGATGTAGTAGGCCGTGCTGGCCAAATCGCATAACACCACGGCAGCCGTCCGCCAGTAGCCGATGAACGAAAACATCACGCTGCTGACGATGATGACTTGCGTCGGCCGACTCAAACGGCGTGCCGAAGGACCGGCCGCACTGGACGTTTGCTGCTGGTTGGTGGCAGAGGAGGGAAGACCTGCCGGGGAAGGGGTCATAAATCCGTTCTCAAAAAGCAGGCGCACACAATTCGGCTACACATGGCTTCGTATTATAAACGGCCTCAGCATGTTGGCAAGTCAACCCCGGCGAACGGAGTTGCGTCAGCGCTCCGCGGGCGAGCGGGGGATGTGAACCCCCCGGTTGAACGACCGGGGGGGTCACACCCCCCGCTCGCCCGCGGAGAACAACCGGGGGGTTCACACCCCCCGCTCGCCCTGTTAACGCAACCCCGCTTGTCCGAAAACTTCCCGGAAGTTTCGTCGGGCGATTCTTACCTTACCTAGCTTCCGTATGCTCTCTCGCCGACATAAGCCGTCCGCTAGCTCTTCAGAAAAGTTGATTCAAGACAGATCCATTCAAGGACCGATCCCATCTTCTAGTATCGGAACGATTCAGCCACTCGAAGATGCGCCGGGTTGGCGGAAACATCATCGCGTTGCAGTTCTGCCGGCAGCCCATTTCATCGCTCTTATTCGCTTTTCCACGACCGCGCCAGGCGGCGAGGAGGTTGGTATGTCTCGATTTGTCTGGAGAAAGAATCAAGCACCGGCACGCACAACACCGCGAAGGGTGCGGCTGCAACTAGAAGTACTGGAAGACCGCACTGTACCGGCCGGCGGCCTGCCTTACGCCACCGCGGCCAATGTCTCGCAACTCATCGCCGACATTAACTATGCTAACCAAAACCCCAGCACAGCGTTCACTATCAACTTGACTGACAGCACCTATGATTTCACCTCAGCCGACAACAATACCTTTGGACCAAACGCCTTGCCGGTCATCACCGGCAACATTACCATCAACGGCAATGGCGCCACTTTGATGCGTGATCCTTCGTTAGGACAAAATACACCTTTCCGGTTCTTTTATGTCTCCGGAAGCCAAGTGGCCAGTCCATCGGGGGCTCAATCGACAGGTGCGGCCACAGGGAGCCTGACGCTGGATAATTTGACCATAGACGACGGTTTGGCGCAAGGCGGCAGCAGTGGCACAGGGGGCGGCGGTCTGGGCGCCGGCGGCGCCATTCTCAACATGGGCAACCTGACGCTCAACGGCGTGACGTTGGAGCAGAACGTTGCTGAGGGCGGCAACAGCGGCACAGGCACCAGCACGAGTGGCGGCGGCCTCGGCGGTCCCAACGCGACCACAGTTGGCAACTTCGGCGTAGGGGGGGCGGCTTTGGGCAATGGCGGCTTCGGCGGGGGCGGGGGCGCGGGCGGCGCAGGCGGTTTCGGCGGCGGCAACGGCAACGGCAGCACGGGCGGCGGTGGCCTGGGCGCCGGCGGCGCTATCTTCAACATGTATGGCACTACCACCCTCATCAACTGTACTTTGGCCGGCAATCTTGCCGAGGGCGGACAAGGGGCGACCAACGGCGACGGCTACGGAGGCGCTATTTTCAACCTGGACGGGACCCTCAATATCACTACCAGTACCCTCGCCAACAATAGCACTACTGGCGCGGCCAACGGCGGCGGGGCCGTCTACAACCTCTCGCTGGGTACATCCTCCGGATCGGGGGCGGCCTCGACCGTCACCCTGACCGATAGCATCCTCGCCGACTCCATCGGCAGCAACGATCTGGTCAACGATGAGAACAGCAGCACAGCTGGGGCGGCTGTGGTCAACGCCACCGCGCCTAACATCATCATGGCCTCCAACACTCTCGATGGGGCCACGACCAACGGCACGCCCCTTACTGCCAATCCGCAACTGGGCGTGCTTGCCAACTACGGTGGTCAGACGCCGACGATGCCCTTGCTAGCGGGCAGCCCGGCCCTGGGCGCTGGCGCCGCCGGCAGCAACGTACCCACGACCGATCAGCGCGGCGTGGCCCGCGGCAGTGTTATTGATCTGGGCGCTTATCAATCCACCTCAGCTTCGGCCGTGGCCACCACCTTGACCCTGTCCAGCAGCACGCCAGCTACCTCCTCTGGGGCGTCGGTCACTTTGACGGCCACCGTCACTGCCACCTCCGGCAGCACTACTCCCGCCGGCTCCGTCCAGTTCGTGGATACCACCACCGGCGCGACCCTGGGCAGCGCTACTCTCTCAGGCGGTATGGCGACGCTGACAACTTCATCCGCCTCTAGCGGCGATACCATTACGGCCACTTATACTAGCTCCAATGGAATGGGCAGCAGCAGCAGCACCACCACGATCCCGGCTGCTTCCTCGAACAGCAGTTCCTCGAACAACAACAGCAATACCAGCGCTCCAGTGAATATCAGTGCTCAGAACCAAGCATGGCTTAACGCGGTTTATGAGAAATTGCTGGGACGACCTATCGATGCCACGGGTCTGAAAGAATGGGGGGCTGACCTGAATAACGGCATGACGCCCACTCAAGTCGTCCTGGACATCGAACAGACCGACGAATACCGAACAGATGAAATTCTGGGCGCGTACCAGCAATTATTGGGGCTTTCCGCGCAACAAGTGCCGTCCTCGGCGGTCAATTACCTGCTCGGGCTGATGCAAGAAGGGGCAGACTTCCGTGTCATCCAGGCCATCATCGCTGGCTCCGACTACAGCAGCACCAATGCCGATTTTCTCAACAAAGTTTACGAAGAGTTCCTCCAGCGTCCGGTCGATCCGACTAGCGAGAACGCGTGGAACGCCCTGTTGACAGCTGGATATAGCCGCATCGCCGTCGTCTACGGCATCCTGAACAGTCCGGAATACTTGAACGACCTGGTGACGCAGGATTACCTGACCTACATGGGGGTTGAACCGGATACGAACAGCCTGGGGGCTTACGTCGCTGCCTTGCAAAACCATACCATGAACAACGACATGGTCGTCGCTTCGCTGCTCGGCTCGCAGGAATGGATCTCGATGGCCTCCTCAACGACTTCCTCATGATCCAGGGCCTAATAAGGACAAGGGAAGAAGGAAACGGAGCAAGCGAATTAGCCTAAAGAAGGGGGCGGCCTCGATACCAAAAGGCGTCGAGGTCTCTTCCCTTTGAGACGATTTGCGAATATAAAAAATTGGGCCTAGACTGCTGCGTTTTGTTTCCCTGTTCATGTATCGGGGAATATCATGCGAGCCCAGTTATTGCCTCTAGACGGCAGCGCGCCGATCAACATTACCAAAGACCTCGTCCTTATTGGACGCAAGGAAGAGTGCGATGTGCGTCTGGAACACAAAAGCGTGTCGAAGATGCACTGTGTCCTGGTCAAGACCGATGGTCTGTTACTGTTGCGTGATTTGGGCAGTACCAACGGTACGCGTGTCAACGGTACGCGCGTCCGTCGCGCCGCCTTACTACCCAACGATCAGCTCAGCATCGCCCATTACCGATTCCGCGTCTACCTAGGGCCTGATGGGGCGGAGGAAATCTCCGCCAACGAACACACGCAACAGCTCAATCCCGTCGAGGTCGCTGAGCTCATGCGCCAGGGTCGAGATCGCCACGATAAAAAAAAGGATGAGAACAGCGATGACGGCCAAAAGGCCGAAGGCCGTCTGCGTCACAACCAGCTTCCCGATGTCTACCCAGACGATTGCGCCCATCTGTCTTAAAGCCGATTCTGCTTGCAGTATAAGAAAAAGCCGATGCCGCAAGCGTGCGACGGCCTCACACGTTGCGGCATCGGCTTGTGCCGCCGAACTGGACCAACGCGGGTCCAACCGTTACGTCTTCACTTCGATCTTCCGACCTATTGCTTCCGGCGTCTTGGGCAGATGGATCTCCAGCACGCCGTTGCGGTAGCGAGCTTCGACTTTGTCCGCATCCACGCCCGCCGGCAGCGTCAGCCACCGCTCATAGACGCCGTAGCGTTTGGCTCGTTCGCCGCCGTCTTTGGTCTCTTCCTTGTGTTCGGCGTGGATGAACAGTTGATCGCCGCGCAGCTGCACGTCGAACTCGTTGGGTTCAAAGCCCGGCGCCTCGGCGCGGACAATTACTTCCTTGCCTGCATCCTCCATGTCCAGGTTCCAGTCCCAGCCCCATCTCGTGCTCAGAGGGGTGGGCCAGCGACTAAAGAAATCATCGAAGAACGAGTCGAACTCGCGCCGGATCAAATCGAAGGGATCCTCATAACGGGGTGCCAGCGCGCGGCCCCTTGTGCCTTTTTCTTTCGTCCAAGGTATCAAGCTGAACATTGTCTACCTCCTTTCTGTCGCGTCAGGGCATTGGCGTCAGCTCGACAGCTCAGGCTGTCAGTTCACCTCGCCGTTGGCCCCCTGCACAGGAACGCGATGCGGCTTGACCGCTTCGGTCTTGGGCAAAATGAGGCGCAGCACGCCGTGATCGAGCCGCGCTTCCACCTTGGCCGCGTCTACGGGGACAGGCAGCGTCAAGGTGCGCTGGAAACGGCCGTCGCCGCGCTCCCGATAGTGCCAGACGCCGGTTTCGCTGCCCGCTGGCCTGCGTTCCCCCTGAAGGACCACCTCCGTGCCGCTGCGGATAAGCACTTCGATCTGGTCCTGCGTTAGGCCCGGCACTTCCGCTTCGACGTAGAAGGCATCGGCTTCTTCACGGACATTGACGAGCGGATAAGGGACCGCTTTCATCCACCACTCGCGTGGTTTGGATGCGAGCACCGTCATCAGTTCTTCCACGTCGCTCGGTATGCGGCCGAGCCGATTCAACAGGGCTTGCAGCGAAACATTCGGAGACATAACCGCCTCCTTTAAGGCGAGGGAGAATGACCTTTGCGGCGACCTGACACGTTACGTCGGGGCCAGGCGCCGCTGGCGGTACAATGCCAATACCCTAATCTTTCTTGCTTATCCCTGTTTTTCTCGGAGACAAGATTGCAAGTGTCGTGCCATACATAGCAATACGGAACTGCGGCAGAACGTGAAACATAAATCCCTGTTCCGAAAAGAATTACGATCCAGCCCGCTCGATGCAGGATCTCAACGAACGTTCCCAACGGAGGAAGCCGACTGTCAAGACGACAGCCACGGTTGATGAAGAGGAGGAGCCTTTCCTCTTCCTCTTCCTTGTTTTTTTCTTTTCATCACCGGGAGGATGGCGATACCTTGAAGACGACATCTGCCGAGCCGGTGTTGCCCGCCGCATCGCGCACTCGCAGTACCAGTACATAGGTTCCCGGCTTCAGAGGCTCGGTTTGAAAACGGAATGTCTCTGCCTTGCTATCGAACAGTCCGTCTTCTGGAAAGATGTTGGTCCACTTCTTGCCGTTGACGGCGAACGATGCCGAGGTCAAACGCACCAGCGGCGAGCGCGCCGTTGCTTCTAGCAACACGCGGTCGCCCTCCAGACCTGCCGTCTTCACCGTCACCGCCGGGGCTTCGTGGCAAACCACAAACGGCAGGCTGACGCACTCGCCGGTCAGCGCCTCGCCTTCCGGGTTGTCTTTACGATCACTGGCAATCACCTTGATTTGATAGGTGCCGGACGGTGTGGTCGTTGTGTCCCACTCCCATTCCGTCTTATCGAGATCGTCTTCCAGCTCGACCCAACTGTTCCAGCCCTCTTTGCGCACTAGAAGGCGATACGTGAGATCATCGTCGTTGGCATCGACGGCAGACCATTTGAATTTCAGCTTCTTGGGATTGTCCAGGTTAACAGCGTTGAGGTCGGGGACGCTGATTTTGGCGACTTCGGGTGCCTGGTTGGTCGTTTTGTAGCGCAGGGTGACGGCACGCACAGTCGGAGTACGTGCCGGGTCGGTCGTCGTCAGAGTGACACGGTATTGCAGGAAACGAGCCGGCGGCGCAGTGATAAGGGCGTGTTCCGGGTCGGCCTGTTCCTCGGACCAGTCGCTCCAGGTATCGTCCGGTTCGACCACATTGCCGCTGCGCGTGGCTACGCTCACGCTGGTTCCTGCCGGGGTCTCTCCCTCCCAGTGCAGCGCCCCCCATTTGCTGATGATCTGGGCGTCCAGCACTTCGGAGTAGACGCTGCCGCGTTCGGCATAGCGATCCTGGAGGACGTACAGTTTGCCGGGATCGCCTGTCCCTAGCACGATGGAGCCGTCTCGGCGGCGGCACAGGCACAAAATCTGGCCGTGGTCCAGGCGGGCAATCTCACTGCGTTCGCGTGTGGCCTCGTTGAACTCGAACAGCTGGCCATCCATGCCGGTGCCGGCGTAGAAACGCTCGTCTTGGCGCAGCAAGCTGAGGATCATCGCTTTGTCGCGGAACAGTTGGCGCACAGTGCCGTCTTGGGCGATACGGTAGACGGCATTTTCGCCGCTAGCGGGAGCGGAAGAAACGGACGCCAAGCTGGATTTGCCGTCTTCTTGTTCTTCCGAGGCGACGATTTTGCGTCGTCGCTGCGTTGGTGAACTGGTGGCGGCGTAGACGGCCTCGGACGTTACCTTGAGCGTCCGTATCTCGCCTTGCTTGGCCTGATAAAGCACGAAGCCTTTGCCGCGCGGATCGATGCGATAGACAAGTCCGCCTTTGTCGGTGCCGGCGTAGAGCATGTTGTCGCTGCCCACCGCCAGGCACAGGATGTGGTCCTGATGCGTGCGGTAAAACACCTCCGCCTTGCCTTCGCCGTTGATGCGATAGATGCGACCGTGCGGCCCGGTGCCGGCATACAACGCCTGCCCCTTGGCATCGATGGCCAGCGACCAGACGTAACTCTCGCCCGTTTGGCTGAACAATTTGGTTTGCCCGTGCGGATCAAGGCGAAGAATTTGTCCGCGCGGTCCGGTGCCAGCGTAGATGCTGCCATCGGAGGCGCGGACCAGACACAAGATCTCGCTCTGCTCGCCGGTGTGGAGAACGACCGGCTTACCCTCCGGCGGCACCTTGTAAATCTTGCCTTCATCGCCGGTAGCGACGATGAGGTTGCCGTCGCGGTCCTCGACTATGTCCCAGACGTGAGCGGCGTCGAGCTTGGCCAACGGCCGCAGCTGCCGTGACAGCCGCAGTACCCCCTCATTGCTGAGGACCACCTGTTTGAGCTGCGCCTTGTCGTATTGGGACAGCGTGTGTTGGTGCCACACCTTGACCTTGGCCGCCATAAGCAGTGACGGACACAACAACGTCACCGCCGCAACATAATACGTCCAACGCAATCGCAACATGACAACTCCTGCGCTATAAACGGGCGAGCGGGGGGTGTTAACCCCCCGGTAGAACGGGCGAGCGGGGGGTGTTAACCCCCCGGTAGCATGGCGAGCGGGGGGTGAACCCCCCGGTAGAACGGGCGAGCGGGGGGTGTGAACCCCCCGGTTGTGCTACCGGGGGGTTCACCCCCCCGCTCGCCCTCGGGAACCGGGGGGTTCACCCCCCCCCGCTCGCCCTCGGGGCGCTGACGCGACCCTGCTCGCCCGTTTGCTTTCATTCATCTCGCGTCTTCTTGTGTTTGACTACGTAGAAGCGCACCGTTTCCGATCCTTGAATCACCCACGCCGTCGGTTGCCGCGCTACCAGGGCGCTGTGGAGCGGCTGAGCGCCGGTGCGACGGCTGTTGCCAAGGATCTGCACCATGCTCGGCGGCAAGTTCGGCAGCGTTTTGCCATTCACGGCCACCCCCCCATGCGGCAACGGCAGACGCATTACCAGATTGGTCCGCTGGACGCTCGTTTGCACGCGCACCGCCTCGAACACTTGATCGAGATTGCTGGGGTTGCTCAAGGTTGGATTGTCGCGCAAGGTCAAGCGGGCGTTGTGAAGGTCGTCGCCAATCGTGGCCGTATATGGACCTTCGGGCAAATCGTTGGGCAGCGTCAACGCCAGCGGCACGCGCTGGCGGACGCCCTTGTAGGGACGCAAGAACACCGTGGCCTTGACCGTCTCGCCGGGTTCGTAGATGTCCGAAGCCAGTTCGACCGATTCGATCTCGGCCGTGCGCCGCCCAGGCTGCACTTGCGTCCGGCACTCAATGCGTTCGAGGCGAACCGGCTGGAACGAGTTGTGCGTCAGCAAACTGACCACCGAGCCGACCTGGCTGTATAGCGCCTGAGGGGCGCGGCTGCCGCTGAAACCGGAGAACGTGTCCTTGATGAGGATCGGATCGCGCCCTGCAATCTCGATGCGTGCTTCCAGGTCGGCCGTCATCTCTTCGGGCAGCTCGCCTTCCATATCAACGGAATTGGCCAAAGCCGTGAAAACCAAAGTCGGCAGCAGCGCCGGTTGGCGAGCGATCTCGACGTTGAAGGTGCGAGCGGGGCTGTCGGCATCCAGGGCCACCGTCATGCGCACAGGCAGCATGTCGGCCTTGCGTCCCAGCCAACCCGCGATGCAGGTGCTGACATCGGCATTGATGACGCCCAACGGCTTGAGCGGCGCTCCCATCTTGAAGCTCACCGTTTGCCGCGGGTACACGGTGATGATGTAGCCGGACATCAGCGGGAACTCACAGGAACCGAGACTCAAAAACGGATGGCCCCATCCATAGACACGGTTGCCTTCGACGTGTGTGACGGTGCCGATGCCCGATAGGTCGAAGTCGCCGCGGATCAGCGATACGGCCAACGGACTGCCTGGCTCCAACGGAGCATTCTTCTCTTGGTCAGACAGGTGCGCCGGTGCTGCGCCGCCTTGCACGGGAACCAGACCAAAGTGGCCGCAGCGCTCGTGCAGCAATTTCAGGCTATTTTCTGTGAAACCGGCCGCCGATAAGGGTGTCCGCAGCGGCATCATCCACAGGCCGTCCTTCGCTGACGGCTTCGCTTGCTCGAAGCTTTGCGTCACGGTGACAGTGTTGAACTCGTGGCCGTCGATGACAAGCGGTTGTCGCAGGCCCACACGCGTCGGTTTGTTGGCGTGAATGGCGTCACGGCGCTCGAATGCCTCCACGAAACCGTTCATCTGACAAAACGGCGTGACGCCGGCAATCGGCTCTTTGCCATATGGCCAGGCGTAGGCGACGGCGCCGACTAGTTTGTCCTCGATGTACACAGGGCTGCCGCTCATACCGGCGATGACGCCGGTCTTCTCCAAGTTCAGTCCGGACAAACGGCAAATCACCAAATCGCGGCCGGGGCTGGTGTTCTGGAGCACGCCTAACACTTCCACCTGGAACGTCTCGACCTTGGTTCCCTTGATGACCGTCCGCCCCACGCCCTTCATGCCCGGTTGGATGTCGTTGACGCGCCAATATTTATCTCCTTTGGGAGCAGCGATGGCCGCGCTGGGGACCACCCAGCCGGCGAGGCCCAACAATGCCAGATACGTTCCCATGCAAAGCGGGGAAATAAAGAAGGGAAGACAGGATCGAAAGGTGGCCATCATCATTGCATCTCCAACGTCGGCGCGGAGGGCAAACCTTCTGGGAGAGAGTGGCAATCGCGTCGGTGAGCCAAGGCACTGGAGAAGGCTCTTCCGTTATATCTCACAAGATGGGTAAATAACTTCACCAACATTTCAACTTTATCGGATTATTGCATGGATGTACAGACCGACTCGACAGGGTAGGTAAGCTACAGAAAGAACAACGGCGCCTTGCAATCGACTTCGCCGCCCTCTTTGCAGATAATGGCAACGAAGGACAAGGAGCCGATACCGGACAACAACCCCTGAGCCTTTCATGAGCGAGGACCATTTGCATCCTCTGGAGTCAATCTTGCGTATGTGCGCAGCGGCCGCACCCGAACCGTGGTATCCCCGCTTGTTCGCCAAACAGGAAGGCGTCAACCCGCAAGCCTTGAGCCACTGTCTTGAAGAGCTGTGGATCAGCGGCTTGATTGAACGGACGGATGGCGACCCCGAAAAGGGACCGGCTGTTTCTCTAACACGGCAAGGGCAGCGCGTCCTTCTCGATCCGGAGATGTTACGCCGGCTGCGTGCTGACGAGCCGTTGTCTCCGAACGATCGGGCTGCCGTCATCCGCCAGGTGCTGCACGGCCGGACCCGTCCTTACGTCACCCAGCTTCTGCTTGCGGTAAACGTCCTCGTCTTCGCGGCTGGTTATTACGCCGCCGAGAAAGCGGGTGTCGGCCCTGCTTTTCTCCAAGGAGCGCCTGCCGCTCTGTTTTTTTGGGACAAAAGCGGGGCCATTAATCCTATTCATGTGCTGGAAGGGCAGTGGTGGCGGCTGTTGACGGCGGGTTTTGTGCATATCGGTTTTATGCACTTGCTGATGAATATGGTTTCCCTGTTTGTCATCGGTCGTTTCATCGAGTCGATGTGGGGACGCCTTCGCTATTTGGTGATTTATCTGGTCAGCGTGCTAGGCGGCTGTTGTCTGGGCATTGCTTATACTCCCAGCGCCATCCTCGCGGGCGCCTCCGGGGCCATTTGCGGACTCTTGGCCGCCGAGGCGGTGTGGTTTCTGTTCAACCGCCGCTATCTGCCACACACATTGCGACGGCGGGCGCGGACGGTCTTTCTCGTCAACCTGGTCCTGTTGGTCTTCATCAGCTCGTTCAAGAATGTCAGCGGGTGGGGGCATTTCGGCGGCGCCGTCGCCGGAGCGTTGACGGCCATACTGCTTCAGTTGTACCGCTTTGGACCGCCTTTCTGGCGCTGGTTGGCGATCGCCGGTTTTGTGCCGCTGGTGTGGTATGGTCATTTTACCCTCTCCCATGCGCGCTTCACGAATCCGGCATGGCAAAGGACTGAAGAGGAATATTTTGCGCACCGCTTTTATCCTCTTGTTCGTGATTCTCTGGGCGAGGCCCACGAGGTTTATCAGGAGAAGGTCGGGCCTTTGTTGGAGAAGCATCCGACCCGGCGCGATCCGGCCCAGGTGGAAGCCGTGCTGCCTATCTTGGACGTCCAAAAACGCGCGTTGAACGTCCTGGCGGCGCAATTGGACCACGCCGGTCCCTATGCCAGCCCAGAAGCCGAAGAAGCCCGACAAGTTGGCCGCGAGTACGTCTTGGCGATGGTCGAATGGTTCGCCGAGGCCGAACACATTTTGCAGCTGGGCGACAAGCGTACCGACAAGGACCGGCAGGCGTTGCGGCAACGAGAAGAGAAAGTCAAAGACCTGCGTCGAAAATGGGAAGAGCTTTTTGAGGAGGAAGCCCCATGACCGCGACGCGCACCTTGCGCCGACTGGCTTCGCGGGCTGCTAGCGCCATCCGCCGGCTGACAGGCCGACGGGCCGACATCGATTATCGCCGCTGGTATTCCACCTGGAATTTGCAGCGCGATTACTGGACCATCGTGGGGCCGGCCACCAAGGAAGAGTTCGACCGGCTCAGCCGCGTCAAATTGCAGCTGCTGATCGATCTCGGTCTCGCGCCGACATCGAAGGTGTTGGATGTTGGCTGCGGCACCGGCCTGTTGGCAGCAGCGCTGCACGATTTTCTCGACGAGCGCGGCTTGTACGTCGGCACCGACATTAGTCCGGAAGCAATCGCCTTCTGCCGGGAGCGTTTTCCTCGTCCGAATTTTTCGTTCCACGTCAACGAGATGACGAGGCTGCCCACCTTGACGGAGCGCTTTGATTTCATCGTATTTTTCAGCGTCTTTACCCATACTTATCCTCGTGAGACGGCGCTGCTGCTGCACCAGGCAAGTCGCTTGTTGGCTGACAACGGCCTCATCTTCGCCGACGTGTTTACCGCCCCACTCATCGATGAATACAGCGGCGACCGCAGTGCGGTAGAGATTAACCCCGATTATCTGATGCACTTGCTGGAGGGCAGCGGGTTACGTGCGGAGCTGGTCGATATGCAGCCTCGGCCGCAGTTGGGCCAGCGCTTGTTCTTCACGTTCACACGGGAATGACGCGCGTTTGCTCCGCAAGAGATCGTCTCCTTTTCCTGTCCATTTGAGCGCTGCTGTCTTACAATCACCGCATCCGTTACTTGGTCGGATCATGCACCCTGATAAGGAACTTTGCCATGAAGCGCTCGCAGCTCCGTCTTCTCGTTTGGTCTTCGCTTGTTGTTTTTACCGCCTTCCTGACTGTTTTCGCCGCCGATTCCCCACGCCGCGAGGATGTTCCCAAAGGCGAGATCACCAAGTACAGCTTCGAGAACAGTAAGATTTTTCCCGGCACCGTGCGCGATTACTGGGTCTATGTGCCCAAGCAGTACGACCCAAGTAAGCCGGCCTGCGTCTACGTCGGTCAGGACGGCATCGGTTTCAATGCTCCGGCCGTCTTCGATCGCCTTATCCACAACAAGGAAATGCCCATCGTCATTGGTGTTTTTGTCCGGCCCGGCGTGGTCAAGGCGCTGTCGGACAAGGCGCTCGATCGTTTCAATCGCAGTTATGAATACGATGGCCTCGGCGACAATTACGCGCGGTTTTTGCTGGAGGAGCTGCTGCCGGAGGTGGAGAAAAAAACCACGGCAGATGGGCGGCCGCTTCGTCTGTCCCACGACGGTAACGATCGCTGCATTGGCGGCGCCAGCAGCGGCGCCGTCTGCGCCTTCACGGCGGCCTGGGAGCGGCCGGATGCGTTTCGCCGGGTCTTCAGCGCCATCGGCACCTACGTCGGCCTGCGCGGCGCCAATAACTATCCGACTTTGGTCCGCAAATTGGAGCCAAAACCGATCCGCATTTTCCTCGAAGACGGCAGCAAGGACCTGAACATTTACGGCGGCGATTGGTGGATGGCCAATCAAGAGATGGAACGCGCCCTGCGCTTCGCCGGTTACGAAGTAAATCACGCCTGGGGCGAGGGCGGTCACAACGCCCGACATGCCACCGAGATTTTTCCCGAAGCCATGCGCTGGTTGTGGCAAGACTGGCCCAATCCCGTGAAGGCGGGCGCCGGTTCGCAGCAGTTACAAGCCCTTCTCCTTCCCGGCGAGGATTGGAAGCTGGTGTCCAAAGGCTACAAGTTCACCGAAGGTCCAGCCGTCAATGCCAAGGGGGAAGTGTTCTTCAACGATATTCCGAATAGTAAAACCTACAAAATCGGTCTCGATGGCAAAGTAAGTCTCTTCCTTGCTGATTCCAAGAGGGCCAACGGCCAAGCGTTCGGTCCCGACGGCCGCCTTTACGCGGTCACGGGGACGCAGCAAGTCGTGGCCTACGACGCCAGCGGCAAGATGCAAGTGCTGGCCGAAGGCATCCGCGGCAACGATATCGTCGTCGGACACAAGGGCGACATCTACGTGACGCATCCCGGCGGCGGCCGCGAGCCGAGCCTGGTCTGGCACATCAGCCCCAAGGGCGAAAAGAAAATCGTGGACAGGGGCTTGCGCTTTAGCAACGGCATCACCCTCTCGCCCGATCAATCCCTGCTGTACGTGGCCGATTATGCCTCACACTGGGTTTACAGCTATCAAGTGCAGCCCGATGGTTCGCTGGCTTACAAGCAGCGCTTCTTTCATCTGCACATGCCGGACAATGCCGATGATAGCGGAGCGGACGGCATTCGCGTGGACCATGACGGCCGGCTGTACGTGGCAACACGTCTAGGCATTCAGGTGTGCGATCCGGCTGGCCGCGTCAACTGCATCCTCCCCACCCCCAACGGCATGGTCTCGAACCTGTGCTTCGGCGGCGCCGACTTCGACACGCTGTTCGCCACTTGCGGCGACCGCGTTTACAAGCGGAAGCTGAAGGTACGCGGCAGCCAGGCCTTCCAGGGGCCACACAAACCCGCGCCGCCGCGGTTGTAACAACATGGCGATGCTCTCTCTGCAACCTTTGGGCGATCAGGCCGTGCTAGCGTCCTTCGCTGCCGAGAGCGAAGCGCTGCGGTGGGCCGCCGCTGTGCGCTGTTTGGCGGCGCCGTGGCTTGTCGATGTCGTGCAAGCATATCGCAGCGTCGCTGTCTATTTCGACCTGGAACAAACCACATGCGCCGCGGTCGCGCAGATACTCGGCGACCTGACTCAGAGCGGCTTGCCCGACGCGCCCCTGCAAAGCCGGCTGCATGAAATCCCCTGCTGCTACGAGTTGCAACTCGACATGCCGCGCATCGCTGCGGCGACAGGACTGCCGGAGGAGGAGATCATCCGCCTGCACACAGCGACCGAGTATACGGTCTACGCCATTGGGTTCTGCCCAGGTTTTCCCTATCTCGGTTATTTGCCCTCGCCTTTATGCGGTGTGCCGCGTTTGTCCACGCCGCGGCTGCGCGTCGAGGCGGGAAGCGTCGGCTTGACCGGCCGGCAAACGGGCATTTACACGGAAGCGCGTCCGGGCGGCTGGAATATCATCGGACGCACGCCGCTGGAGTTGGTATGCGTCCGGGATGGCTATTTCCCTCTACGCACCGGAGATCGGCTGCGCTTTGTGCGCATCGATGAGGCGACCTTCCGCCGGTTGCAAGGGCAGCGATTGTGAAAGCAGACTCGGCGGATAGAATAAGAGACAGGGTATTACTCTCAAGCGAGGTGAAGAAGGGAGCCATTATGTCCCGTGAGCAAACCAAACAAACGCCGATGACTTCGGGGCCCATTCCCAGCACGTACAGTTATCTCACGGAGGAAGAAAAGAAGATGAACGAAGATTACGAATGGTGCTTGAACGATCCCGATGTCCGGCGACAGTACCGGGGGCAAGTTGTGGCCGCTCATCAGCGGCGTATTTGGGGCGCGGGGCGAGATCTCGGCGCCGCCCTGGATGCAGCCCTCAAGCAGCCAGACTGTCCACCTAAAAAATTCCTTGTTCTCGTCGTCGTCCCCTACCCGATTTCGTTGCCATCGACTCCTTCATCATCATCTGCAATGTGAAGAACGCATTGGGCATGTCCACCACTTTACTAAGTTTTTCTTCGTTGGCATATTACCCAACGCTAACGGCCCGGTTCCGCGCCGAAGCGTGGTGGACCTGCTACAGTTCGCCTCCCCATACTTGGCGCAAGCGTTTGGATGTGGTCCTTGCGACAGGCGAGCCTTTTTCAGTCATCGTCCCCGCCGCTCGCAATTTTCTCGATCTCGAAATCGTCTCGGCGCCGGCTTGGAAGGGGATCTGGATGACTTGGCTGGGCATTCCTTGCCAAGTAGGACGAGTAACCCTGTGGCTTCCCAGCCACGAGACGCCGGGACAAATGCGCTCATTCTCTCTCTTGGCCCTGTTCCCTCAGCAAGACGTTCCCGATACGCCGCCTTTCATCCAACTGGGGGTGCAATTCCTTCTGGAATACAACATTCAAGTCGTTCTCAATGAGACCGGGCCCGGCGGCGGAAAGCGTTTGCTCATCCCGTGAGGCCAGGTTCGTCATACTCACGCCACCATAACATGTTCTTCGCGGCACGGCACGGCCACATCGGGGAAGCCCATTTTTTGCAAGTCGGCGGCCAATGCTGCCGCTTGTGGCGGTTCGCCGTGAACCAAGCGGATCTTACCTGTGGCGCCCAGCGCCGGGCCGAGCAAGGCCAGGAAATCCTCGTGATCAGCGTGGCCAGAGAAACCGCTGATGGACACGACCTCGGCCCATTTGTTCCAAGTGCGGCCGTGGAAGCGAACCGTTGGCCGTAACTGCAACAGCTGAGCGCCCAAGGAATGCGGCGCCTGGTAGCTGACCAGCACAATGCTGCAACGCGGATCGTCCAGGTGCAATCGCAAGTGCGCCATGATGCGGCCTCCCTCGCACATGCCGCCTGAGGCGACCAGAACGCACGGCTCTGGCAACATGCTCACCTCGCGCGCTTCTTCCGGCGAGCGGAAGTAGTGGACGGGCGGCAGGCCGGCGGCGGGCAAGTGCTCGAAGGCGTCGCCATAGCTCTGATACACTGCGGCGATATGGGCGGCCAACGGGCTATCGACATAAATGGGCAACCGCGGCAAAATGCCGTCACGCATCCAGCGCTGGAGGAAGTGCAGCACCACCTGGGTGCGGCCCAGGCTGAAAGCCGGAACCAACACTTTGCCGCCACGCTCCAATGTCCCGCGGACCACTTTGCTCAGCTTCGCCGCCATCATTTCTAAGGTATCATGACGGCGGCCGCCGTAGGTGGATTCGCAGAGAATCAGATCCGCCGCCGGCACCGGCGAGGGCGGACGCAAGAAAGGCACCCCGCGGCGCCCCAAATCGCCGGTGAACGTCACGCGATACGTGCGGCCGGCGTGTCGAAATGTCAGTACCGTGATAGCGGAGCCAAGAATATGGCCGGCATCCACGAAACGCAACTGCACGTTGTCGCTGATGGCAAAATCGTGCTCGTAGGGGATGGGAACCCAATTCATCAGGGACGAGGGATAAGCGAGAAAATCATCGTCTTTTTTTGGCCCTTCTTCTGCGGCGTCGGCGAGCATGATGGCGGCCAAATCGCGTGTGGCCGGCGTGCAGTAGATGGGACCGCGAAAACCCTGCCGTACCAGGTTGGGTAAATTGCCGCAATGATCGATATGCGCGTGACTGATAATGACAGCGTCCAGCGTGACAGGATCAAACGGAAAGGACGTATTCCGGTAGCGGACTTCATCACGGTGGCCGCGGACCAAGCCGCAGTCGAGCAGCAATCGCTGGGAGCCGATTTCAACTAGATGCATGGAGCCGGTTACACATTGGGCGGCCCCCAAGAAGGTCACGGATGGTCCTGTCATACGGGGCGTAGAATAGGCTATCATATTTCCATTATACACGAGGGTGCTTCTCATGCAGAATGCCGACTTGGCGCGAATTGATCGGACACAAGCCCGGAGCGCTAGTAGCGAGCCGGCCCGTTGCTGCCGCTTGGGGCTTATGTCCCTTTTCATTGTTGCCGTGATAATGGAGCCATCCGCGCTGTCCGCGGCGGAACCATCAGAGACGGCGATAGAGAAGATCCTTCACCAAGCGCGCGACTTCTGGCATGCGCCCGGCATTGCCGCCGCCGTCGTTTGTGAGGACAAGATCGTTTTTCTTAGCGGCGTCGGCGTGCGCGAGCTGGGCAGCGACAAGCCTGTGACAGCCGATACGTTGTTTGCCATCGGCTCCTGCACCAAGGCATTCACGGCCACGGCCCTTGCCATCCTCGTCGCGGAGGGCAAGGCCGATTGGGACGATCCGGTGCGCCAGCATTTGCCGTGGTTCCGCCTGAACGATCCACTGGCCGACCGCGACGTGCGCCTGTGCGATCTGCTTTGTCATCGCATCGGCTTGGCGCCTCACGATCTGTTGTGGTATGGCGCTCCTTGGAGCATCGAAGAAAGCGTCCGCCGTATGGCCTTTCTCGAAAGAAGCAGCTCGTTTCGTTCCCGGTACGAATACAACAATCTCGCTTATCTCGCTGCCGGCCTTGCCATCGGCGCCATTGCCAAGCAGCCCTGGCATGCATTCGTTCAGGAGCGTCTCTTCCAACCTCTTCGGATGGAAAAAGTCGTCTTCACCAGCGGCGAAGCGCAAAAAGCGCCGGACCATGCCAGCCCGCACGGACGCGACTACGACGGCAAAGTCAGGGTCATTCCCTGGTACAATGATGACAAGCAAATCCGTGCCTCTGGTTCCATCAAGGCCAGTGTGCGCGATCTGAGCCAATGGTTGCGCTTCCAACTGGCTAATGGGAAACTCGACGGCAAGCAAGTTGTGCCCGCCGATGCATTGGAGCAGACGCACGTGCCGCGGATCCCGGTGCCGTTGACTGCTGCGGACCACGCCGCCGAGGTAACGCAGTCCAGTTATGCTCTTGGCTGGCATATCCGAGACTATCGCGGTCATGCCCTCCACGAACATAGCGGCGCCGTCAAGGGCTTCCGAGCACGCATCGTCCTGGCGCCGCGTAAAAAGCTGGGCTTGGTCCTGCTGACCAATTTAGAGGACATGGGGATCGTCCAAGCCGCAGGCAATGACTTGCTCGATTACCTCCTCGGCCTGGAGAAAAAAGACTGGAACGACTTTTTCGCCAGGGAACATCGCAAGGCGAGGGCTGCTCAAAAAGAGCGCTTGGACAAACTCCTGCAAGGACGGATACGGGGCACGAAAGCCAAGGCCCTGGATCTGTATGTGGGAACGTACTTCGAACCGGCTTACGGCACTGTACGAATTGTGCGAAAAGGCGATACCCTTTGGTTGAAATGGAGCAGTTATCAGCTTCCGCTGACGCACTTCCACTACGATACGTTCTTGACGCCCACGAAAGATCTTCAATTTTTGTTGGCAGAGGCCGATCTGCGAGCACAGCCTGTCGTTTTCGAGATGAACGAAGAGGTACAGATATCCACCTTGCACTTTCTGGGGCGCAAGTTCACCCGGAAAAAAGCAACGGAGAAAGAGGCGGAAAAGTGAAAACAAACCGCCCCTAGCTGTACTCTAAATGAGAGGCTTCGAGAGGGGTCGCAGGTCCGAGAGACAGCGATCGACACGCTTCGCCTAGCTATGCCGGCTCTTCGACACCGCTGCTACGAGGGGGCCTTAGCCGAGTGCATTACGACGGCAGCGCGACGATATTCGGGGAGCGCAAGGCAGAGACCCTGAAAGTATAACCGAGAGATGCCAGCAGGCCCTCGGCTTCGGCGTTGCGCTCCAAAATGACGACGGGCCGATCACGCTCTAGCAGTCTCCGCATCCCGGCCAGGACGCGGCCTTCGTGCCCTTCCGCGTCGATCTTGGCCAGGCGAAGGGGGATAGGCAATTCCAGCGCGTCCAACCGAATGGCCAGGCACGAGCCGGGACCATGCGGATCGAGATAGGCGAGATAGCCGTTGGGTGTGCCATCCGGCCAGGTCGGGACGGAGAAACGACAAGAAGCCGGTTTGTCGCTGGCAGCCAGATTGAGCAGCGTCACGTTGGGGAAGCGGAAATACGGAGCATTAGCGGCCAAGAGGGCGAAGGTCTCAACGACCGGCTCGATGGCGATGACTCGCCCTGCCGGCCCAACCAACTCACTCATACGGGCCGTGTAGTGGCCGACGTTGGCGCCAACATCGAGAGCGGCGTCGCCAGGTCTCAGCCACTCGGCGAGTTGATCCCATTCTGGTTCGGGAGAACGAAACGTTCCTCGAGCGAGGAGGCAGCGATGGTAGGCGTGCTGCAAGTAATCACGGGCTGTGGCAGGAAGGCGACGAACAACGGATTTAAGCATGTACACCTCCAATTGCGATCGACCTAATTTAACGCAGGCCCCCTTCATCGGCAAGTTGAGATAGACGGAACTTGAGAACTGCACAATCGCGTCCCTTCATGGCCTATCCACCAATACGGTTTCCTGCGGCACCCAACCGATTTCACCACTAGATAGTTCCATCTGCACCCAACCGTCTCGCTCGAACAGTAAGCGTCCTTCGACACCGCGATAGAGCGGGGTATCATAGCGTGGCGGAAACGCCATGCTATTGCCGCGACGCAACAGCACGCCGTCGCGCGCGATCACCACCAACGGGTGCGCCGCGCGCTCATTCTGCGCTTCGATACGGATTATCAGCCAGCCCAATAGTATGCCGACTAGCAGCAGCGCAAGCAATCCAGCGACGAGTAAACGGCCGCACCGCACCATCCACCAGCGCGTCAGACTCAGACAGCCCACGAGGTAACAAGCGCCTGCCGCAAACATCAGCCCATCGGAATGCAGGTACGGCAACCACGGCGGCGGGTCGTCGCTTCGCGGTCGGCCCAGGCCGCCAGAGGCGGGATACACCACGCGCTGCCGCGCCTCAGCAAGACTTTCGTGCAGATCCCGATCGTTCGGGGCGAGGTGCAGGCCACGGTGATAGGACAGAATGGCGTGCGGCAAATCTTCGGCGAGCAGATAAGCGTTGCCGAGATTGCGATACAGCACCGGGTTGCAGACGCCGCGCTGGCGCAATGCGTCGAAATAGCCAGCGGCGTTGCGGAAATGCGGCCGAGCCTGGTCTCTGGATAGACGCAGATGTACTCCCTCTTGAAACTCTGCTTCGGCGCGCTCCAGGAGTTCGTGGTCGGTAAGGGTGGCTCCCGACTCCGCGTGCAGCAACAATGCCGTCAAGAGGGGAGCGTAGAACACGTTTCTTCCTCCATAGTAAGGATGAGCCGCATAGCAGCGTTTTGTAATTCCATCAGCGAGGGCCTGGTCGCGTCGTCGCTGGGCAGGAATCGGGCGCAGTCACATGCCTGGAAAAAGCAGACCGCTTGTTCCGTCAGCGCAAGCGAGAAGTGGTGTTGCGCGAACAAGAGAGCGACCTCGCGCGGCGTCGGTTCGGCAATGGCCCAATCTAACCGCTGTTGGAAATAGTCAGCAACAAGGGCCGCGGTCTGTGCGGCGCCGGCTTTGACATCGAGCTGCTCTGCGGTACGCAGGGCTTGCAGGGCGCGGCGCGCGGCATGACTACGCCGCTGACGCGCCAAGCGGGTCGCATCCGGATAGAGCCGTTGCCAGAGGAAGTACCAGACTATACAACCTAGTGGCGGCACCAGCAACACCACCCCAATGACGCCGAGACCCGGCGGCCTCCACGGCACGCGGCGCTCCAGAACAGACGGGCCTGTGGTCAACACGAATGCACTTTCCGGTCCTTGCACCGGCACCTGCACCGTTTCGGGCGGTAGAACGTGCAGCGGAATGGGATCGGTGTAGAGGACTTGAAAACCCTTGCTGGCAGTCAGCAGATAGGGATTGAAATAGACAAACGGCACACTGGGAATTTCGCTGACTTCCGTGCGGCGCGGCCTTAAGCGATAGGTAAACTTCCAAGTGTGCGCATTGAGCTGAGCAGCTTCTTCGTCGGCTTCTTCAATGTAGAACAATTCAGCAAAGTCTGGCAGCTGGCGGAGGTCGAGACGTTGCGGAGGCCGTCGCGGCGGGCGCACGGCTCGCACGGTGAGCGTCAACGTAAGCGGTCTTTCCGCTTGCACCGTCGTCGGTTCAGCATGCGCTTGCACCTCGAACCAGCCGCTTGCCTCGCTAAAGGGCAAATCGACCGGCCGCCCCACAACTGGAACATCCTCCCCTTCCGAAGAAGCGGGCGTCTGGAGGGTCGGTAACGCCGAGGCTGGCGAGGCGTCGCTCCCCTCGACCATGCCGATCAGTAGCCCCATCATCAGGACCAAGCGAGTCCAGGACATGTCTTCTTTTTACCAGTCCATAACACCTTTGGGCGAGTTTTCTTCTTCGCGGCGCTGATGGCTTTGGCGCTCTTGCAATATTTTCTTGACGGCAAGTTCCAAGTGTTCACCGGCGACTTGCGGAGACAGCGGCGGAACATCGACCTCATCGGAAATCGGCGGTAAATGGCCCTTACCTGGCTGCGGTGGTCCGTTGCTCTTGGCTGTGCCCTTGTCCTGATCCTGGTGAACGTCTCCCGAAAGAGACCGCGGCTCGGCGTCGTCTGCGCTGCCATGTGTGTCAGCCGGCAGCGGCGCGACGGGACGAGGCTCATCGGAACGCGGCTGGTGTGGATGCAAATCGTCGGCAGGCGGCTGATTGCTTGCTGCATCATGGCTTGACGGTAGGAATTGCAAAAGCAACAAACGCGCTCTTTCGCGGTTATAGCGGGCAGCGGACGCCAGAGCTTCGTCTTTGCCGGCGCTTTGCAAGCACAAATCGTAGCAGGCGAGGGCGGACCGCAAGCTACCCTCATCAGACGAGCCGGCCTTGTGCAGCAGGCAATTGCCCAGGCCGCATAGCGCCCAAGGCCGATGCGAGTCCGCGGTATTCAGACAACAGCGATATAATTTCTCAGCTTCTAACAATTCCGGCGATAACCCTTCTCTTTTTATGGCTAGATGGTATTTCGCTGCGGCCAGGTAAAAGGCCACTTCAGCGGGGTCTGTGCTGTGTATTTCCGCCTGTTCGTAGAGCGCAGCCGCCCTTTCGTAATCGCCGCGCGCCAGTGCATAGTGGCCTTCTTGGAGCAATTTCTCCGGGGGCGGTCCGCTCGACGATTTCAGCCCAAGCAAGAGAAGGACAACAAGGAGCCAACCCCTTCTCATGACGGTCCCCTCACTTCACCACTTTCCGCAGGCCTTCGCCCAGAAAAGTAGACAAGATCAAAAAACCAAGCGCTGGGGCAAGGAACCAGGCGTAACGCTGCCGATAGACCGGCAGAACATCCGTGCTGACCGCGCGCTCTGGCAAGCTCTCGATGGCATGGAGATAATACGAGCCGAGCGGCAAAGTCCGCGTGCGTGCCGAAGTGTAGATGCCGTCCGTCATCTCGGCGATCTCCCGCAGCGGCGCTTCTTGCAAGCGAGTGTAGACGAGTCGGCCATCGTATTGGAGTGGGCCGGAGTCGAGCCGAATGATGCTGGCCGTGTTTGGATCGCCGATACCGACAGTGTGGACCCGAATGCCCAGTGCCCTGGCGACACGCGCTCCCTCGCGCCATTCGGCGTCGTGGGCAGGATCGTCGCCGTCGGACAACAGCAGGATGTCGCGGGTATCAGCAAAGCGCGGATCGTCGCAAGTAGCAGCCAGAGACAACGCCTGCCCCAAGCGGGTGCCGGATTTTTCGCCCGGTGGCGGCCCCAGACCAGACCCTTGGGCCACCGTTTCGAGATTGTCCAATTGAGAGCGAAAATGATCGTAATCATGGGTCAGAGGACAAGCCAAGCGAGGCTTGCCGGCGAACAGCACCAAGGCCAAGCGATGGCCGCCCCGTTGCTCGACAGCGTCAGCCAAATCCAAAAGGGCCTGGCGGGCGCGCTCCAGACGGCTGGGTGTTTCGGCGAGCATACTACGGCTGCAATCGAGGACCACAACGAGGTCGCGTCCCGGCGCGGCCGACTGGTCCCAATCGCGCCCCCATTGCGGCCCGGCCATGCCGACCCCCAGTCCCCAAAATCCCAGGAACCAGCATAGGCCGCCCAGCCAACGCCCGCTGCGCCGCGCTGCCAATTGCACTTCCCTAGACGCCCGGTCGCCCAGCCATGCCAACGTCCGCTGCCGCCGCCGCGCACTCCCCAGATCCAGCGCCACCAACACCGGCAACGCCGCCAGGGACCATAACATCCAGGGATGAGCAAATGCATGGTGCAACATACGTTCTCATTTCACGGAATTCGCTGCCACAGGGTTCGCTCCAAGGTCAGGGTGACGCCGAGTAGCACGAACGCTGCCAGGGCAAACCACGGATACGCTTCGTAATAACGGCGATACTGAAAGCTCCGCAGTTCGGTACGCTCCAGATCATCGATAACTCGGCAAGCATTCAGCAGTCCCTTAGTATCGTGGGCTTGGAAATATTGACCGCGGCTAATGCGCGCCAGCTCCTCCAGGGTCCGCACGGCTTGGGCGCGCGTCTCGTTGGGATAGGCGGAATGCTCGGCGTTGCTCTTCTGCTGGGCTGTCGGTCCTTTGCTTGGAGCGCCGGGACCGCCCGCGTCGATGGTGTAGATGGGAACATGCAAGCTGTGGGCCACCTGGGCGGCTTGTCGCGGCGTCCAACCCGACTGCGGGTGCGGAACATTGTGCTCGCCGTCGCTGAGCAACACCAGGATTTTGCGGTGGGCCTTGGCGCTGCGCAGACGGTGCAGCCCTAGGGCCACGGCATCGCTGAGGTTCGTCTCCGCTTCGCCGGGTGTGGAACGCGGCTGCTCCTCTTGCAAAAGGCGCAATAAGACCGAATGACTGAGTGTTAGCGGACAGGCGGTTTCCGGCCGTGTGGCAAACGTTACCAGCCCGATCTCATCCGTTGGCCGGCCTCGAAATTCCGCAGCTTCCGTTCCTTCGTCCGGGATCTCGGCGCCATTGCCGCCAGCCACGAACAGCCGAAAAGCCTTCTTGGCCGCTTCCAGGCGGCTGATTGGTTCGCCGTGCCAATCGAAATCACGTTCAGCCATACTGCCGCTGACATCGACAAGCATGATGATGGCAATGCCCTCGGTCTCGATGCGCGTGTGCAGGTCCGGCCAGCGCGGCCCCGCCAGGGCGAAGAGGAGCAGCAGCAGGGCCAGCAAACGAAGGACAGCAGGCCCCCAGCGTGCTGAACGCGCCTTGCCGGCCGGCAGATGTTTGAGTTCGCCCACACCCGGATGCCGCAACGCACTGCGCCGCCGACGCAGTTCCCACCAGAGCAACAGCGGCGCCAACAGTATCAGCCAGAGGTAAATGGGATTAGTGAATTGCGGCGTCATCGCAGTGACGAAACCTCAAGTGTTTCTTTTACGATAGCAAGCAATACAGGAGGCCACAAGCAACGAAGCAATAGACGTGCTATGAAAACTTAGATCTGCCCGACAAAATTCCCTCCCCC
>JAJPIY010000177.1 GCA_021324515.1 Planctomycetota bacterium | reverse complement strand
GGGGGAGGGAGAAACAAGGCCCCCTCCCCCTTGGTGGGGGAGGGTTGGGGTGGGGGGGAGAATTGTGCCCAATTCAACCGTGCCCAGCATACGTGAATGCTCCCCAGGCCCGGGGCGCTGACGTCGCCCCGCCCGCCAAGATGATTGTCCGCACTGGATGAAGAAAGCGTCCCTATGAATCCGATCCTCTTTGCCCTGAATCGTCCTTACACCGTGATGGTGGCCATTGCCGGTGTCGTACTAGGAAGCATCCTGGCAGTATCGCGCATGGCCATCGATATATTTCCCAATCTGAATTTGCCCGTCCTATATGTAATTCAAGCCTATGGCGGTATGGACCCAGGACAGATGGAGGGATTGTTAACGAATTATTATGAATATCACTTTCTCTATATCAGTGGTATTCATCACGTGGAATCGCGCAACATTCAGGGAGCGGCCCTGATGAAATTGTATTTTCACCCCGGCACCAACATGGCCCAGGCCATGGCCGAGACCATCGCCTACGTCAACCGCTCGCGCTCCTTCATGCCACCGGGAACGGTACCGCCGGATGTGGTGCGTTTCGACGCCGGCAGCGTCCCTGTCGGTTATCTGGTGCTTTCCAGCGACCGGCGCAGCATCGGCGAGATCCAAGACCTGGCCCTGTTTCGGGTGCGGCCCATTTTCGCCAGTCTGCCGGGCGTGTCCGCGCCGCCGCCCTTTGGCGGCAACCAACGCACCTTGGTGGTGCGCGTAGACCCGGAACGGCTGCGCTCCTACAATCTCTCGCCCGACGACGTCGTCGCCGCCCTCAAGGCAGGCAATAGCATCAGCCCTTCAGGCAACGCCCGTATCAAGGACCAAATGCCCATCGTGCCAGTCAATTCCATGGTCCGGGCCTTGTCCGATCTGGGTAGTATTCCGCTCCGCTTAGGCGAGAATATCTACTTCCGCGACATCGCCGTCATCGAAGACAGTACCGACATTCCCAGCGGCCACACGTTGGTCAACGGGCGCCCGGCCCTGTTCATGCTCGTCACCAAACGAGCGGACGCCTCGACGTTGTCCGTAGTCAACGAAGTCAAGGCGAACTTGCCACGCATGAAAGCGGTGCTGCCCGAGGACATCGACCTGCGCTTCGAGTTCGACCAATCGCCCTACGTGACCCAGGCCATCCAGGGGGTGGTTCAAGAGGGTTTGCTGGGCGCGGTGCTCACGGGCTTGATGGTGCTCCTGTTCTTGCGCGATTGGCGCAGCGTGATTGTGGTGGTCTTGAACATCCCCTTCGCCCTGCTGGCTGCTCTGTTGGCGCTGTGGCTGACTGGTCAAACCATCAACCTGATGACCCTGGGCGGCCTGGCCCTGGCTGTGGGCATTCTCGTCGATATGTCTACGGTGGAAGTAGAAAATATCCATGTACGGATGGTCCATGCGCCTACCGTGGCGCGGGCGGCCCGGCAGAGCAACCAGGAAACCGCTGTGCCGCGCTTGTTGGCCGTATTGTGCGTCTTGGCCGTCTTTCTCCCGTCGTTCTTCATGGAAGGCGCCGCCCGCGAAATGTTTGTGCCGCTGTCACTGGCGGTCGGCTTCGCCATGATCGCTGCCTATTTCTTGTCCAGCACGCTTGTCCCTGTCCTGGCGGTGTGGTGGTTCCGTCCTCATCACCCGACTGCGGCTCATCCGCCGGGGCGCTTTTCCTTCGACCGCTTCCGCGCGCTCTATGCCCAGCTGGTGCATCGGCTGATGCCGTGGCGGCGGAGCTTGATTGGCGCTTATTTGCTGGTTTGCGGCCTGGTGATCGTGCTCTTGGGCAGTCAATTGGGGATGGAGATTTTTCCCAAAGTGGAAGCGCGTGAGTTTCAACTCCGGCTGCGTGCTCCGGACGGCACGCGCATCGAAATCACGCGTGAACTCGCCGCGGAGGTGACGCAGATTATCCGAGAAGAGACGGCGGAAGAATCGGGCGAAGAGCAGGTGGCGATTTCCGTGGCCTACTGCGGCCTGCATCCCACTAGTTACACGATCAATAATATGTACATGTGGATGCGCGGACCAGAAGAAGCTGTCTTGCGAATCGCCCTTAAGAACACCAGCGGCTTGGAGCTGGAAGCGTTTCAGGAACGTTTGCGGCACACGTTGCCTCGCCGCCTGGGCCACTGGTTCGGGCAACGGCTCCACAAAGAAGGGCTTTCTGCGGAGCAAATAGCTCAGCGGCTGCGCGGCTTGCGCTTTTCCTTTGAGCCGGCCGATGTCGTCAATCAGATCATGAGCTTCGGCTCACCCACCCCTGTGGAGATCGTGGTGAGCGGTCCCGAGTTCCGCGACAATCGCACCTATGCGGCCAAAGTGTTTGCGGAGTTGGAGAACATTTCCTCCTTACGAGACCTTCAATATGGACAGTCCTTGGATTATCCGGCCGTGGCCGTGCAGATTGACCGCGAGAAAGCCGGCCTCAGCGGCGCCACGGCGGCAGACGTGGCCCGCTCGCTGGTCGCGGCCACCTCATCCAGCCGCTTCGTCGAACCGCTGTTCTGGGCCGATCCCAAGACGGGCATCGGCTACTACACCCAGGTGGAAATCCCGCCCTATCGCATGAATTCGTCGGCCGAAGTCGGCCTGGTTCCGCTGCAAGTCCGCTCTCCCGCCTCTTCTTCTCCCCATGCCGAGGAGGGGAAAGGTGGGGGCGAGGGCCTGTTGGTCCGCGACGTGGCCCGCATCCGGGAAGGGACCATGCCCGGTGAATACGATCGTTACAACATGCGGCGGTTGGTAAGCATCACCGCCAACATCGCCGGCGAAGATCTGGGGCGCGTGGTTCGCCGGGTGCGGGAAGCGCTGCGTAAGGCCGGCGAGCCGCCGCGCGGCGTGGAGGTGGACATACGGGGCCAAGTCGTCCCCCTGGAGCAGATGTTTCGCGGCCTGGCCTTTGGCCTGGCCCTAGCGATGGCCGCCATTCTCTTGCTCTTGACGGCGTATTTCCAATCCGTGCGTTTGGCCCTGATTGCGACCGCCGCCATCCCCGCCGCCATCACCGGGGTGGTCGTCGCCCTGTTCCTGACGCACACGACGCTAAACCTGCAATCATTCATGGGAGCGATCATGGCCATCGGCGTGGCTACCGCCAATGCCATTTTGTTGTTGGCCTTTGCCGAACGCAGCCGTCACGACGGGATGCCGGCGCCCACTGCGGCCGTTGAAGGCGCTCAGGGCCGGCTGCGGCCGATCTTGATGACCAGTCTAGCCATGCTCGCCGGCATGGTGCCGATGGCCCTGGCCCTGGGAGAAGGTGGCGAGCAAACGGCGCCTTTGGGACGGGCCGTCATCGGCGGCCTGGGGGCCGCTACACTGGCCACCCTGTTCGTCCTGCCCGCTGTGTTCGCCCTGGTCCAAAGCCGGGCCGGTGTCGCTTCGTTGTCCCTCGATCCCGACAATCCGGAGAGTCGCTTTTTCGATGGAAACAAGCCCCCGGTTAGCCGCGAGCCGTAGGGCGAGCGCGGCCGCGCTTGCCCTACGGCTCGCGGCTAACCGGAGAAGCCACAGGGGGACTTTCCAACGGCGGAGAAGAGCAAAGGCCCCCCACTGCCGCCGACGCGTTGCCAATGGCGCGATACAAGCGAAATTGGGCGCGGTTGAAATCGGCGACGGCGCCATAATAATCGTTGTAGGCCAAGGCCAGCGTTTGAATGGCGGCGAGCACTTCTTGGGCGCGCACAATCAACAGGGGCACTTCCCCGACCTTCCGCGTCTGCCGAAATCCTTCCCGGTTTTCCTCCACCAAGGTGAAGGCCGCCTTGGTCTCGCGTTCGGCCGCCTGCAACCGTTTGGCCGCCATTACTACCTGGGCATGGGCCTGGGCCACTTCTGCGGCGATGCGGTCTTGCGTACGAAACAGTTCCAATAAAGCCAACTGATGATCCGACTGCCTTTGTTTGACCAAGGCCCGGTTGGCCAGGCCAAAGCTTTGCAACTCCCAAAGCACTTGTAAATCGTAGTCTTCGCGCAGGCCCCAGTTGTTCAGGTTACTATTGGTGCCACCGCCGAAGACGCCCAATCCCAAGGTGCCGAACACGCCGGTGGAAGCGCCACGCAACAGGACGCTGGGCATCAACGGTCGCAAGCGTTCTTTCTGTAGCTGCCGAAGAGCGGCCTGCACCAAGGCTTGATGGCCCCGCAACTCCGGCCGATTGGTCAACCCCATGCGGATCAACGCATCCACGTCGGCTGAGGTGTCGATGAGTGTGACCTGCAAATGCGGCGGCTCCAACGGCTGCACCACAGTCGTGGGATCAAGGCGGAGAAGACGATTCAGTTCGGCGCTGGCCAGACGCCAACGTTCCTGCGCCTGAAAGACCGCCTGATCGAGACGGGCGGAGGCGGCTTCGGCCCGCCGTTTTTCCGAGGGCGGCACCAACACCTCGGCCAGTTGGGCGATACGGCCCACCAGGTCTTCGGTTTTGGTGCGGGCATCCAGGACGCCGGCCAACTCGCCCCGCGCCTGCTGCACCTGGAAATAGGCTTCGGCCACGGCCAGCATGGTGTCGTTCTGGGCCGCCTGCTGGAACGCTTGCTGCGAGCGCAACACCTGACGCTGCGCCAACGGTGCAAACAGCGCGTCCGTGGCCGTGAAGATCAAAATCGGGCTGGCGCCCGCCGTGAACGAGGCGTGGCTGTTGTTGAGGACGTTTCCGGTAATGTCCTGGATTTGCCCATCGTGGCGATAGTAGTCGGTGCCCATCAGGAACGTGGGTACCCACAAGACGCGGGCTTGCTGCAACTGGGCCGCAGCCAGACGAATCTTTTCCGACGCCACTTGCACATCAATGGCCCGTGCGTCGCCAGTTTCAGGGCAGTGGGCAAATTGATGGGCAAAGGCTTGCCCGCATCGGCAGGGGCCGCCGCCGCTGCGGGTAGAAAGCTCCCCGCGGGCCGATCGGGGGTTTGCTCAGTGGGAGCCGGCCCCAGGGGCGCCGGCATCGGCAGGGCGCCGGGGGCAGCCTGTTCTTGGGCCAGGACAGACCCGTCCATGTCCTCCCAGACGCTCACCAAGGCCGCAATAAGGAGACCGACGCGCCACTTATACATAAAATACATCTTCATAGTCCGTTATAGTAGGCCGCTGCGCCCTAAGACGATTAGCAGGGCAAGGTTTCTCCTTTTATCGGACGGAAACAGGACCGAGAATGAGAGCAAATTTCATTCCATTGGTGGGCGAAAATCCCCCACCTGGGAAGAACGCCGCCCACTCGGAGACGGCAACGCCCGGTAGAAACGCCCGATCCGACGCTTTTCTCGCGCCGGATGGGGTATAATGGGTACGGTCGCCTCTCTTCGCCCGGCCTGGGGGGAAACGTCATGTGCCCTGACATTCTGCTTCGGAAACGATCTTATTTGGCCTGGATGGTACTCTTTCTAACCAGTAGTGCGGCTTGGGGCCAAAGTGCGGGCTATCCCTATCCCTATTCCGGCTATCCTTACCCTTCTTCCGGCTATTGGTCCTTTGCTCCCTATTGGGGATCGGTGCCGAGCTATTATGGCGGCGCGCCTCTGCCCTACCAGGCGGGCGGGCTTTCCTCAAATCCCGTCTCCAGCTATCTTTCCGCGCCGGGGACAGTTGCCCCCGGCTACCTGGGAACGGCCTCCTCCCCAGCTTCGGTCTTGAGCGACGCCGCCATCCTCTGGCCGAGCAGCAGGCCCACGCCGCGGTTGGAGAATCGGGCCCATATTTGGCTGCATGTGCCGGCCGACGCCGAAGTGTGGTTCGAGGGCGCCAAGACCAAGCAAACTGGCACGCTGCGCTACTTCTTTTCGCCGCCGCTGGAAGCCGGTAAGAGCTACTCCTATCAAGTGCAAGTCCGTTGGCAGAAAGAAGGGAAGACCATCGAACGGAAACGACGGATCGTCGTTCACCCCGGCGACGCGCTGCAATTGGACTTCAAGAATTGACGTCCCCCTCCCCATCGTCGCGCCCAGCCCACCGCTCCAGCAAGAGACCGATCGGGCCAGGCTTGGGGGAAATCCGCCCAGGTGGGAGAGTTCCTCTCAGTCCTTCCGTGGCCTTGCGGGCCGAAGCGAACGGCCGCAAGAGCAGAATGACACAGCCCATCCGCTTTCCACAAAAGAAGTTAGGACGGTCCCTTTTGCTTGGCACTTTTTCGCACCTCGCTTCGGTACAGAGCTTGCGAAGGTATTGGCCCGGTGAGGACACAGACCATGATGGCGCAACAAACGAGGAGTCGTCGCTTGGGTACTTTCCCCTTTTTTCGGATCGGAATGTTCGCCTGGGCGATGATAGGGATGGGCCTGGTGGGATGCAAGAAAACTTCGTCGCCCCCTGTTGAAGCCCCCCCGCTTCCCGCAGTTTCGGTGGTTTATCCGGCCTATGCTCCCTTGGAGTGGACCGTCCGCCAGCCTGGCTCCATCGAGGCGTTTGAGGAAACGCCGATCGTTCCCAAGATCGCCGGCTACGTGCAAAAGTGGAACGTGGACATCGGCGACCGCGTGAAAAAAGGCGAGGTATTGGCCCAGTTATGGGTGCCGGACCTGGTAGCGGACCTGAACCAAAAGACCGTCGAGGTCCAACAAGCACGCCAAACCCTCGCCGTCGCCGAGAGTCACCTGGCCTCGGCAGCGGCCGCCGTTGCCGAGGCGCAAGCCGGCCTGATGCGGGCACGGGCCAACCTCGCTTTCTGGCAAAAGCATTTCCAGCGCATCTGCAAGCTGGATAATTCCGTCATCGATCAACAGGTCAAGGAAGAAACCCGCAACCAATTGCAGGCCGCCGAAGCAGGGGTGAAAGAAGCCGAAGCAAAGGTAGCGCGGGCCGAGGCGGATCGCCAAGAAAGCGAAGCCATCCGCAACAAAGACCGCGTCGACGTGGCCGTGGCCGAGGCGGCACGCGACAAGATGCAGACGCTGGTGAATTATGCCACCTTGACCGCTCCGTTCGACGGTGTCGTCACGCAGCGGAACCTGAATACCGGCGATTTCGTCCAACCTCCAGCCGGACCTGCCACGGCCCCGCTTTACGTCCTTCATCGTCGGGACGTGGTGCGGGTTTTCGTAGATGTGCCCGAAAGCGACGCCGTGTGGATCAAAGACGGTGCCGCCGCCCGCGTCCGCGTCCCCATCCTCCAGGACCGCGAATTCGAGGGCAAGATACGGCGGCTGTCCTACTCGCTGAAGCGCCAGACACGCACCTTGCGGGCGGAAATTGACTTGCCCAATCCCGATGACCTTTTGCGCTCTGGAATGTACGCTTATGCCACCATTCAGGTCGAACGAAGCAACACCCTGACCCTGCCGGCTTCCGCTGTCTTCACTCAAGGCGATGTCAACGAAGGCTATCAGGACTTCTGTTTCCTCTGGGACAACGGCAAAGTGCGACGCACCCCGATCAAGATCGGTTTGCGCGGCGAGGGAAGGGTCGAGGTCTTAAAAAAACGAGGTCCGGCAGGTTGGGAAGATTTCACTGGCACGGAAAAGGTCGTCGAAAGCGGCATTGCCTCCCTGAGCGATGGTCAGGAAGTCCTTCTCGTCGCCAGCGAAAAATGAAGGCACCGACCGAGTTAGATCCCCCCGGTTGCTCTGGGTGAGCGGGGGGTGTCAACCCCCCGGTTGCTCTGGGCGAGCGGGGGGTGTCAACCCCCCGGTTGCTCTGGGCGAGCGGGGGGTGTCAACCCCCCGCTCGCCCAGAGGTCGATTCGTTTGGTCTTCTGCAAAAAGGCAACTTCCTCTACAGTATCGCGGCGGCGGTCTTTTCGCCGTCCCGGAGGAGGACTGTGTATGTGCATTAGCCTGACTTTATCTGGTTCTTTCCTGGTTGCTCTCGTTAGCGCTGCGGCCCCGGCGCCTTCGTCGCCGCCGGTGCCCGTCTCTCCAGCGGCCGCGCCGGACAACACCTATCCTATTTCCAACGACAGCGAGACCTTCGCCGTCCTCTTGCTCGATGCCGTCAACTGGGTTAGCGAAACCTACATCCGCCCCGTCTCGCGGGTCGAGTTGTTACACTCGGCCCTGAGTGCCCTGTATACAAGGGCGCGGCGGCCGACGCCGCGCGACTTGCGCCGCCGTATCGAACGGGCCGAGAAAGCCTCGGCCGCCCCGACTGCATCGGGAGTGCCCCTCCCGCCGCCGCTCGTGCCGGCCCTGGCACCGCGCCATCCGCCCACCAGCGATGACCGCCCTTTGCTCGAACTGCTCCGCACCGTCCGCGCCGACCTGGGCCGCATCGAAAACGGGGAAGGAGCGGACCCGTTGGCCATCGCCTGCCAGGCCATGCTGCGTTCGCTCGATCCCTATTCCGGCGTCCTCTCGACCAAGGAAGATCGCCACGCCCTCCGTACAGGTACAGAGCGTGAAGGTTTCGGCCTGGAAGCGTCTGATAACGGTGAGCGCGTGGTCCTCCTCGATGTATTGCCGGGCAGTCCGGCCCAACAGGCAGGCTTGCGCCGCGGCGACGAAATCATGGGGCTGCACGATTCGGATGGCCGCCCGCGCAACGTGAAGGAATCGCTCAACGTGCTCAACGGCCGTACTCCGCTGCTCAAGCCCCAGCTGGGCATTTTCGCTCTGCCGGAGCCGATCACCGTTACTTATCGCCGGCCCGGCGTGGGCGGCCAACAGCGAGTGAAACTCGCATGGCGGCGCTTTCGTCCGGAGAGTGTTTTCGGCGTGGTGCGCCGCGATGACAATTCGTGGAACTATTGGCTCGACACCGAGCGCAAGATCGCTTATGTCCGCCTGGGCAATCTCGTCGAAAGCACACCTGACGAATTAGCCGCTCTCCTTGCCGCTCTGCGCAGCGACGGCCTGCGCGGCCTGGTCCTCGATTTGCGCTGGTGTCCAGGCGGAGCGCTGACCGGTTCGGTGAAGACGGCGGAGTTGTTCTTGGGCGAAGGCGTCATTGCCACGGTCCAGTATCGCAATCAGCCCGAAGAGGTTTACCGCAGCACCAGCGAGGACAAGCACAACGATTTCCCAATGGCGGTGCTCATCAACAGCGATTCAACCGGCGGCGCTGAGTTGATCGCGTCGGCGTTGCAGGACCATCATCGGGCCGTGCTGATCGGTCAGCGCACGCACGGCAAGGGCAACGTGCAGAAGCTGCGCCCCTTGGGCACGATCGTCCTCAAGGCGACCAGCGGCATCCTGGTGCGCGCCAACGGTAAACCGCTGCACCGCTTCCCGGACAGCCAAGCCGACGCTCCCTGGGGCGTCCACCCCGATCCCGGCTACGAGTTCCGCATTTCCCCCGATCTCAGCCGCACTCTGCAAACGTGGTACGAGGAGATGACGTGGCGTCCCGGCTCTTCCACTCAGCGCTTGCCGTTGGACGATCCGCTCGCCGACCCGCAACGCCATGCGGCGCTGGAAGCGTTAACGGCAAGGTGAGGTATCTGTTCTCCTCTGTCCGCCTGAGGGAGAACCGCCGCCGCCCTCTCCCCGCGCACCGGATGGGGGGCTAGATTATCCTCCGTGTTGCCCCATCTTACTCACCGGGAGGTTCCTTCATGAATCGCCGTCAATTTCTGGGCGCCGGCGCGGCCGGGCTCGCTCTTTCGCAAGCTGTTGTCGAGGCCGCTTTTGCCGATCGCAGCCCGCGCGTTGGTCTGATCGGCTGCGGCTGGTATGGCAAGGTCGATCTGCTGCGGCTCCTTCAGATCGCGCCGGTTGAAGTGGTGTCGCTGTGCGATGTCGATAAGAAGATGTTGGCCGAGGCTGCCGACATTGTGGCCGAGCGGCAAAAGTCCAAGAAGAAGCCCCGCACCTACGCCGATTATCGGGAAATGCTCAAGGAAAAAGATCTCGACATTGTCCTGGTGGCCACGCCGGACCATTGGCACGCCCTGCCGATGATTGCTGCCGTCGAGGCGGGCGCCGACGTGTGGGTGCAGAAACCGATCAGCGTAGATGTGGTGGAGGGCCAAGCGATGGTTGCCGCCGCCCGCAAACACCAGCGCGTGGTGCAGGTCGGCACCCAGCGGCGCAGCACGCCGCACCTTATCGAGGCCCGCGATCGCGTCATCAAGGAAGGCAAGCTCGGCAAGATCGCTTTCGTCGAGATTTACTGTTACTACCACATGCGGGCGCGGGAAAACCCGCCGGACACGACGCCGCCGGATTATCTCGATTACGAGATGTGGACCGGGCCGGCGCCGCTGCGGCCCTATAACAAGCTGGTACATCCACGCAGCTGGCGCGCCTTCATGGAATACGGCAACGGCATCATGGGCGATATGTGCATTCACATGCTCGACATGGTGCGCTGGATGCTCAATTTGGGTTGGCCCAAGCGCATCACGTCCAGCGGCGGCATTTTCGTGGAAAAGCAGAGCAAAGCCAATATCCCCGACACGCAAACGGCCACGTTCGATTTCGAGGAGCTGCCGGTAGTGTGGCAGCATCGCACCTGGGGCGAGGCCAACGATCGGGAATACCCCTGGGGGGCGACCTTCTATGGCGACAAAGGCACTCTCAAGGCCAGCGTATTCAAGTACGAATTCACGCCCTACGGCAAGAAGGAGCCGACCCTGAAGGGCGAGGCATTATACGAGTACGACAAGTATCCGGAGGACCGCACCGAGAAGGACTTGGAGCGGCACGTCGCCTCGGCCGTGCGTTGGCACATGCAGGACTTCTTAAAGGCCATCGCCCTGCGCGGTCGGCCCGTCGCCGACATCGAGCAAGGCCACATCTCCACCGCCAGTTGCATCCTGGCCAATCTGTCGATGAAATTGGGCCGCTCGCTGGTCTGGGATGCGGACAAGCAGCAAGTGGTCGGCGATGAGGAAGCCAACAAACTATTGCGTCGGCCCTATCGCAAACCGTGGCTGCACCCGGAAGTGTAGCGTCAGC
>JAJPIY010000057.1 GCA_021324515.1 Planctomycetota bacterium | reverse complement strand
GCCTGCGTCAGATCCTGAGCTTCGACAGCGTTGACGCCGCGGCGGCGAACATAGGCATACACGGGCGACCAGTAGCTGCGGCACAGCGTCTCCAGGGCTTGCCGCGCCGCGGGAGAAGACTTTCGCCCCGCCGCCTGAATCAGGCTCCAGCGAGTCGTCGGCAACGGGTTCAACTCCGCCATAGGGATTGGGTCCGAGAGGAATGGACAACCTGTGCCTCATCCTAACATGGACCGACAGGGATAACAAGAAGCGCGTGCGCGCTACCCGCCCCGGCCGTCCATGCAGCCCGCTGGCTGTCTGTCAGAAGCCATTTTGCTATCGAGGCTGCGCTCTATGATAGTGTTAAAAAACGATCAAGACCTCTGTCGCCTAACCGTACAGCGTGGCTTCAGATGACGCATCTATACCGCTGTTTTTGGGGGGATTTCGTCGCCTGGGTGTTCCGTGGCTGGTAATAACAGATGACCGCGCTGGTGTGCCGTAATGCGGAAACGCTGCGACCACGACGAAATCCAACCTTGGAGATCGGCGAACAACTCGGTGGTCAATGCCGGAAATGCCGGATGCCGGTGAACACCATGGCCAGGCCATGTTCCTCGCACGCCTGGATCGATTCGGCGTCGCGCACGGAGCCGCCCGGCTGGATGACCGCGGTGACGCCGGCGCGGGCGGCCTCATCGACATTATCGCGGAAAGGAAAGAAGGCATCGGACGCCAGCACGGCGCCCTTGCCGCGCTCGCCGGCTTTGCGCACCGCGATCTGCACCGAATCAACGCGGCTCATCTGCCCGGCGCCGACGCCCACTACCATGCCGCCTTTGCCCAGCACGATAGCGTTGCTCTTGACGTGCTTGCACACCAGCCAGGTGAAACGCAGATCGCGCATTTCCTCCTCGGTGGGGGCACGTTTGGTCACGACCTTGAGCTGGGCGAAATCGTTGCTGCCCCAATCGCGATCCTGCACCAGCAGGCCGCCATCCACGCGGCGATAATCTCGGCGAGTGGGAGGTGTTAACTCCCCGGTAGTTTTCAGCAAACGGACGCTCTTTTTCCAGGTCGGGCGGGTCGTCAATATGTGGAAGGCGGCATCGCTGAAACCGGGAGCAATGATGCACTCGACGAAGCGGTCCGGCCCCGTGATCTGCATTGCCGTCGCCTCATCGACTTCTCGATTGAAGCCGAGAATGCCGCCGAAGGCGCTGAGGGGGTCTCCTTCGTAAGCTTTGCGGAACGCTTCTACGAGCGTTGCTCCGATCGCGGCCCCGCAGGGATTGTTGTGTTTGATGACCACGGCGGCCGGCTCAGCGAATTCGCGGACCAGGTTCAGAGCACTATCGAGATCGAGTAAATTGTTGTAAGACAACTCCTTGCCGTGCAGCACCTCGGCGCGGGCAACCGAGGCGGCAGGAGCGTCCGGCTCGACGTAGAAAGCGGCGCGTTGGTGCGGGTTTTCCCCGTAGCGCAGCACTTGTCGGCGTTCCAGTCGCAGATCGAGAACAGCGGGAAAAGGCCCCGTCTCTGTGCGATCAGCGAAATACGCGCTGATGGCACGATCATAAGCAGCGGTGCGCGCAAAAGCGGCGGCGGCGAGGCGTTCGCGCGTGGCCAGGCTGAGGGCGCCGTTGTGTCGCCGCATTTCTTCGAGCAAGGCCGCGTATTGATCCGGACGGGTGACAATGGCTACGTCGCGGTAATTCTTGGCCGCCGAGCGAACCATCGACGGCCCGCCGATGTCGATGTTCTCGACAATTTCCTCGTGTGTTGCCCCTGGACGAGATACGGTTGCCTCGAAGGGATACAGATTACAAACGACGAGATCGATAGGTTGAATATCGTGTTTTTGCAACGTCTTGACGTGTTCGGGATTGTCGCGGACGGCGAGGATGCCGCCGTGGATGCGGGGATGCAGCGTCTTGACCCGGCCGTCGAGCATCTCCGGAAAGCCGGTAACTTCCGAAACGTCGCGCACGGGCAGTCCGGCGTCGGCCAGCGCTTGGCGCGTGCCGCCGGTCGAAATCAGCTCGACCTGAAACGCGGCCAGACCATGAGCCAGCTCGATCAGTCCCGTCTTATCACTGACACTGAGTAAGGCACGGCGAATGGTGCGAAGATTCATACAGTAGTCCTTCGTGCAATCTGGCAAAGGATTCCTATCTTGGCAACGCCGTTTCGTCCAGAGCGTGCCAGCTTCCCCAAGGCCCCGGCGGAAGGGCGGAAGAGATGTTCTAGGGGCCATGTGTATGTAGAATAGTCGATTATGATTACCCTTCGCATCACCAATGGCCGGGTCATCGACCCTTCACAGGGCCTCGACCAGGTTACCGACCTGTGGGTTCGCGGTGAACACATACTTGGTACGGGGCCGCAGCCCTCTGCACAGGCGGATCGCACCCTCGATGCTACGGGCAAGATTGTCTGCCCGGGGCTTATTGATATGCACGTTCACCTGCGCGAGCCGGGCCGCGAAGAGGATGAGACGATCAGCACCGGCACGGCGGCGGCGCTGGCCGGCGGCGTCACCTCGGTGGCATGTATGCCCAACACCGAGCCGGCCCTGGACAGCCAGGCGGCGGCGGAATTCGTCTACTTGCAGGCCAAACGCGCCGGCAACGCTAATGTCTTTCCCATCGGCGCCATTACCAAAGGGCGTCATGGCAAGGAATTGGCCGAGATCGGCGGACTGGTTGACGGCGGCGCCGTAGCTTTCACCGACGATGGCTCGCCGGTCGTCAGCGCCGAGATCATGCGCCGCGCCATGGAATACTGCAAAATGTTCGATAAGGCCGTCCTCAGCCATTCCGAAGATCTCGACCTGACGCGCGGCGGCATCATGAATGAGGGCTTTGAGAGCATGCGCTTGGGACTGCGCGGCATACCGGCCGCTGCCGAGGAAGTCATGGTCTACCGCGAAATCGCCTTAGCTGAGCTGACCGGGGCGCGCGTGCATATTTTGCACGTCTCCACCGCCGGCAGTGTGGAACTGATCCGCCGGGGCAAGCAGCGCGGCGTCCACGTCACCGGCGAAGCCTGTCCGCACCATTTCACCCTGACCGATACGTGCCTGCGCACGTTCGACAGCAATTACAAAATGTCCCCCCCTTTACGCACAGAGGAGGACGTGCAAGCGATCCTGGCCGGCCTGCGCGATGGTACGCTCGAAGTCATCGCCACCGATCACGCCCCACACGCCCCGGAAAAAAAGATGCGTGAGCTGGATCAAGCCCCCAACGGCGTCATCGGTCTGGAGACGCTCCTGCCTATTTGCATCAAATCGCTGATCGAGCCGGGCCATCTGACCTGGCCGCAGCTTATCGAAAAACTGACCCTCAACCCGGCTCGCGTCCTCGGCATTGATCGCGGTACACTTAAACCTGGTGCTGTTGCTGACGTGACAATCATCGATCCGAACGCAGAGTGGACCATCGATCCAAGCAAGTTCCGTTCCAAGAGCCGCAATTGCCCATTCGCTGGCTGGCAAGTGCGCGGCTGGGCCGATACGGTATTGGTAGGCGGTGCGATTAAGTTTCAGCGCAAATCTCACGAGCCACAAGTGTAAGCGATGGCTCAGCTATCCGTCGCTCACGCTTGCGGCTCGTTTAAAATAAATGATGGCCCTTTTTTCTCGATTCCAGGAGGCCCTTTCATGGCCGTAAGTCCCAACGGCGTTCCGCCGGGACGCCGTTCGATGTTGAAATCGAAGCTCCATCGCGTCACCGTCACCCACGCGGACGTGAATTATGAAGGCAGCTTGACGCTCGATGCCCGTTTGCTGGAAGCGGCAGACATCTTGCCGTTTGAGGAAGTCCACGTCTGGAACGTGACGCGCGGCACCCGACTGCGCACCTACGCGATGGTGGGCGAGGCGGGTTCGGGCGTGGCCTGCATCAACGGCGCCGCTGCTCACCTTGCCCAACCCGGCGATTTGGTGATCGTGGCCACTTTTACCCAACTCGACGAAGCCGCCGCGCGTACTCATCGACCGCGTATCGTCCTCGTTGACTCCGACAACCGTATCCGCGACGCCGACGCTGAGGAAGTCGCCGGACCAGGTCGGCGTCATCCCCCCGAGGCACCAGCAAGGGAGAACCAATGAAGATCGTCGATATCCGTGTAATGGGCCTGACGGGCGGCACGGTGGATGGTGGTTGGCCGCAGGGCAACAAGCCGGAAGAAGACCTGAACACCCTGCTTGAAGTCCATACCGATGAGGGTCTGTCCGGCATCGGCAGCGCCATGACGAGCAAGGGCCTGGTCGCCGCCGCGGTTGATCTATTACGGCCGCACCTGATCGGCGAACGGGCCGACGAGCCAGCACGGGTCAGTGAGAAGCTGCGGCAAGCCATGTTCTGGCAGGGCCGCGGCGGCGCTGTCGAACATGCGATCAGTGGGCTCGACATCGCCCTGTGGGACCTCATGGGCCAAATCTGCCGCCAGCCGGTCAGCCGCCTGCTCGGCGGCTGTTATCGGACACGCATCAAGCCGTATGGCTCGATCCTCTTCGACGAGCCGGGACGCTTGCGCGAGACGTTGCACCAAACGGTGTCGCGCGGTTTCCGGGCCATCAAGCTCGGCTGGCGCCCTTTCGGCCGCCGCGACCGCCGTTACGACGAACTCTTGGTGAGAACCGCACGCGATACGGTCGGGCCGGAGGTCGAATTGATGGTTGATGCCGGCGGCAGCGAACAATTTTGGCCGCACGGCTACAAATGGGCGCTGGAAACCGCAAAGATGCTTGCCGACTACGATATCGTCTGGTTCGAGGAAGCGCTGCCGCCGGACGATCTGGAAGGCTATATCGAATTGCGACGGCATTCGCCGGTGCCCATCGCCGCTGGGGAAGTGCTAACACGGCGGCAAAGCTTTCGGCCGTTTCTCGAACGTCACGCCGTGGATATTATCCAGCCCGATTGTACCAAATGCGGCGGCTTGACCGAGGCCTGGCGCATCGCCTGGATGGCATACGAACACAACATCCAATGGGTGCCGCACGGCTGGAACACAGCGATCGGCTTGGCCGCCGACCTACATTTGTCGGCAGCTGTGCCGGTGGCGCGATATGTCGAGTATCTGACGCCGTGTGTCTATCTCGACGAACTCATCACCGAGCCGTTCCGGCCCGACGCCCAAGGGTATCTGAGCATCCCCGACAAACCGGGGCTGGGGATCGAGCTGAACCGCGAGGCTTTGAAGCGGCTGAGTTGTTAGAACTGCTCTCGATGTCGGACAGGCACTCGAAAAGATTCATGAAGAGTGCCAGCGATACCGTCAATAACACAGCCGACCCGAGGGAGGCGAGCGGGGGGTGTGAACCCCTCGGTTGCACTACCGGGTGTGAACCCCCCGGTTGCACTACCGGGGGGTTAACACCCCCCGCTCGCCAGAGTTACGCAACCCCGCTCGCCCCCTCGGGGCGCTGACGCAACCCCGCTTGCCCCAATCTAGCGACGCATTTCCTTAGCGGGAGGTTCCCGTTGACAGTATTGGCCCACCGGGTAACATCGCCCCCTCTTCGGAGCGTGCGTGTTCCGTTTGCGCTCTGGGTTCATGAGGACAAGCGATGCGACGGCGCCTTCTCTTGGCAAGCGTGCTAGTCGGTCTAAGCGTGGTCTCGGCGCAGGGACAGACGATTCAGGAATTGCGCGGCCATCGGGCCGCTGTCTACGCCGTTGCCTTGCGGCCTGATGGCGAACGCATGGCCACGGCCAGTTTTGATCACACCATCAAAGTCTGGGACGTGGACGCCGGCCGCGTAGTGCGGACCTTCACCGGCCATCAGGACAAGGTGCTGGCGCTGGCCTATAGTGCCGATGGCCAACATCTCGCCTCGGCGGGATTGGACGGCACGGTACGGCTATGGGACGCAGCCAGCGGCCGGCCGATAGCGTGTTTGACGAGTCGTAATCGCTGTGTGCAGGGTCTCGCCTTCACGCCGGATGGGCGTCGGTTGATCGCCTGTGGCGAGGCAGGCATTGCCGAAGTGTGGAAGATAAGCGCGAGCATCCTGGAGAGGATAATTGGTGTTGAGCCGGAGCGGATGCCGCTGTACGCTGCCGCCGTGTCGCCCGACGGACGGACGCTCGCGCTGGCCGGTCTGGATGGCCGTATTCTTTTGCATGATCTGACCACGGGACGACAACAGCGCGTTCTCGTAGGACATGCCGATGCGGTTTACAGTTTGGCGTTCGCACCCGACGGCGGCAGTTTGGCATCTGGCTCCGTCGATCAGACGGTGCGCTGTTGGCAGACGGCGACTGGCGAGCAAGGAGCATGTCTGGACGGGCATCAGGGGGCGGTTTATCAGGTCGGATTCAGTGCTGACGGCCGACGGTTGGTGTCGGCCGGTACCGATGGCGAGGTAATCGTCTGGGACGCCGGCAACGGCAGCGCCTTGCACCGCCATCGCTTTCCTGGCAAGACACTGTGCGCCGCCTTTACTCCGGATGGCCGTCATGTCGCCGCCGGCAGCGAGCGCTCCATCTGCTATCTGCTAACACTGCCGCGCCACGTTCGTTAACTCGCCACCGCTTGTGCTGTCACGTACTCGATGCCCAGACGTTGGCCTTCTTCTTTCGTCTGCTGCTGAAACAAGTTGGCAGCCGGTACGTCGATGCCGGCGCTGGCGTCTTCGACGAGAAGAACGCGAAAACCCGCCTGCCGCAGATCGCGCGCCACGAAAAAACAACAGATGTTCGTGGCGATGCCGCACACAACAACAGTAGTGATGCCGCAGGCGCGCAGGAACGCCGGAAAGGCCGGGTGTTGCGCCGTCAGTGCATACGCCTCGAAATCGCGGTCGTAGCCCTTACGCCAAATCGTGTGAAAGCGTTCGGTGCGCAGGCCGGGGAGGAAATCCGCGCCGGGCGTACCCTGGATGCAGTGCGGCGGATAGAGATTGTCGCGCTGGCCCAGGAAACTGCAATGATCCGGCGGATGCCAGTCCTGGCTGGCATCGATGCGCGCCCACGGCATTTCAAGCAAGCGATTGGTGTTCGGCACAATCTCCAGGCCGCCGGGAACGGGCAGCTCCTGCGGACACAGCTCAGTGAATCCGCGTTGCGCATCGACCACCAGCAGACTGCTCGCCTGAAATAGGATTGGTTCGCTCATCATACTCTCATGATACGGTGTCCCGCAAAAGAACAAAATACGGTCGTCGATTAACCAATTTCACAGGCGCGTCGCCGCCGCGCGATGCTTGTATGAAACGCCGCCGACCCGACATGGATGGGCTTGGCACGGTTCTTGCTCACTAGAAAACTGGTTTTGGAAGAAGGAGGATCGACAACGGAGTGGATTGAACCCGGTAACAGCTTCGGGCTGGCCCCAATTGCGCGTGGGGCTTGTTTCGCTTCAACTACCTCCCTGGGGGAGGGAGCGTGGCGAGTATGCGCGGACATGGACGACAACACGGCCTTGGCTATCTCATCGCTTTCGGAGCAACAGGGGTAGGACTGCTGCTGCGTCGCTTTCTCTCCACGGATGTATTCGGAATTGAAGCTCCGCTTTATCTTTTTCTCTTCGTCGTGGCGGCGTCGGCGTGGCTGGGCGGACTGAAAGCAGGCCTGCTAGCAACGACCCTGAGTACATTGGTCGAGATGTATTTCGTCTTGGCCCAAGACGGCTGGTCTACCGCTGAACCCCTCAGCCGACTGCGGATCATCCTCGTTCTCTTCTCCGGTGTAGCAATTAGCTGGTTCACCGAATTGGTACACCGCAGTCGAGATCGGGCTGAGCAGCAACGGGAGTCGTTGCGTATCACTCTCGATAGCATCGGAGACGCCGTCATCACTACCGACGCCGAAGGGCGAGTGGTTTCGCTGAACCCTGTCGCTGTAACCCTGACCGGCTGGACGCAAGACGAGGCCGTAGGACGGCCGCTCGATGAAATCTTCCACGTCATCAACGAGCGGACTCGTCAGCCAATCGAGAACCCAGTTAAGAAAGCGCTGGCCGAAGGCAGGATTGTTGGACTGGCCAATCACACGGTCCTGATCGCCAAGGATGGCACGGAGCATCCCATTGACGATAGCGCTGCCCCGATCCGCGATGCTGCGGGAGGGATCCGCGGCGTTGTACTTATCTTCCGCGACATCACCGAGCGCAAACGGTTGTACCAACAACTGCAAGAAGCAGACCGTCGCAAAGACGAGTTCTTGGCGACCTTGGCCCATGAGCTGCGCAATCCGTTGGCCCCGATCCGCAACGCGCTGCAAATCCTGCGCTGGGCCGGCGATGATAAGAAGGCCGTCGAGCAGGCCTTAACGGTGATGGAGCGGCAGCTGCAGCAAATGGTCCGTTTAATCGACGACCTGATGGACGTGGGCCGTATCATCCGCAATAAGCTGCGCCTTCGCCTCGAACAAGTTGATCTGGTGACGGTGCTGCGCAACGCTGTAGATATTTCACGCCCGCTCATCGAAGCGGCAGGTCATGAGCTGACTGTCACGCTGCCGGCTGGGCCAATCTATGTAGAAGGCGACGCAACGAGGCTGACCCAAATCTTCTCGAACTTGCTCAACAACGCCGCCAAATATACCGAACCCGGCGGCCATATCTGGCTGACGGTCGAGCTGGAGGACAAGCACGTCGTCATACGTGTCAAGGATAACGGACTTGGTATCTCAGCTGAACATTTGCCGCACATCTTTGAGATGTTCTCACAAGTAGAGCGCTCTTTGGAGCACTCTCAAGGCGGCCTCGGCATCGGCCTGACCTTGGCCAAACACCTGACGGAGATGCATGGTGGTACGATCGAGGCGCATAGCGAAGGGCAAGGTAAAGGGAGCGAGTTTATTGTGCGTCTTCCCAAAACCAGCAGCCTTCCAGCTCTCCAGCCGCCCTTTGCGGCCCCAGCGGAAAGCAGAGCTGCCACCGGACGAAGCAAGGTGCTGATCGTAGATGACGATGAAGATACGGTGACCAGTATGAGCATGATGCTGCGCATCCTTGGGCATGATACGTATAGCGCCCGCGATGGCCTGGAGGCGGTGGAAGCAGCGAATTCATACCGGCCTGATATCGTGCTACTCGACATCGGTTTGCCGAAGCTGAGCGGTTATGAGGTAGCACGTCGTATCCGCCAACAGCCGTGGGGCAAAGAAATGACGTTGGTGGCCCTGACCGGCTGGGGACAGGAGGAAGACAAACGCCGCGCCCGCGAAGCAGGGTTCGATTACCACCTGATCAAGCCCGTGGAGCCAACCGCCCTGGAAAAATTGCTGCAAGATCTGCACTCAAGCTCGGCCTAAGTGATTATAGGCACGGGTTTTGCAGCATTATCTCGTTAGTCGGAAACGCAAGTGCGGCTAAGCCGTACTTACGACCTCGGCTTGGGACATCATGTCCGATAAGGAACAAGCCATGCGTGTTCTCGTAGCGGACGACAACAAAGATACGGCCGATACTTTAGGTATGTTGTTGCGGCTGTGGGGCCACGAAGTCCGGGTGGCTTATGATGGGCCTTCGGCCCTGCTGCTGGCCTGCCGCTTTAAGCCGCACGCCGTCCTCTTGGACATCCAAATGCCCAAGATGAACGGCGGTGATGTGGCCCTCAACCTAAAAAGGCAATTTAACTCTGAAAAGATCCTGATTATCGCTATCTCAGCGAGTGATCCCGACGACCCTCGCCTTACCCGCTACAAGAGTGCCTTTGATGCTTTTCTCTGCAAGCCGTGCGAATTGGAGCGCCTCCAGGAGCTGCTGGCCGATTGCCGTTCCCGTACCGTTTCCTATCAGTCCGTCGCACCAGCGAGGAATACCGTCGCTGGTACAGCGAGCTAAAGAGGGAAAACGTCCTTCAATACGCCTTGGCAAACACCACGCGGCCTGGCGAGGGTCGGCCCGTGACCATACACGTGCCAGCTTCCTTCTTGCGATCGAAGGGAATGCAACGGATCGTCGCCTTGGTCTCGGCAGCGATGCGCTCCTCCGTCTCGCGCGTGCCGTCCCAGTGGGCCAGCAGGAACCCACCTGGTTCTTCGATTTTCTTCTTGAATTCGTCGTAGGAATTAATCTCGTAAGTGTTCGCCTCGCGGAATTTGCGGGCGCGCTCGAATAACGCTGTCTGCATCGCCTGCAACATCTCTGCGATGCGCGTCGCCGCCTTTGTCAACGGCACACCCATTTCCTTTGCTTCCTTGCCCGGCAGGTCACGGCGCGCCAACACACAAGTGCCTTTGGCGAGGTCTTTGGGGCCTAATTCGACGCGCACCGGCACGCCCTTCAGCTCCCACTCGTTGAATTTGAAGCCCGGCTGATATTGCTCGCGGTCATCGATGCGCACTGTCACCGGCTCATAATTGAGCCATTCGCGCAGCGGCAGATCACGGATGCTCTGCTCCAGTTTGTTTGCCGCTTCCAGCACGGCAGAGCGTTCGGCTTCCGTCTTGTAGATCGGCACAATAACAGCGTGAATTGGCGCCAGACGCGGCGGTAATACCAAGCCTTGATCGTCACTGTGCGTCATGATGAGGCCGCCGATCAAGCGCGTGGACACGCCCCAGCTTGTCGCCCAGGCATATTCGCGTTTCCCCTCCGGATTCTGGAATGTCACATCGAAAGCCTTAGCGAAGTTCTGGCCCAGGAAATGGCTTGTGCCCGCTTGCAGAGCTTTTTTGTCCTGCATCATTGCCTCGATGCAGAGCGTGTAGACGGCGCCGGGGAATTTTTGCCCCTCGCTCTTGGGGCCGACCAACACTGGCATCGCCATCCATTCTTCGGCGAAGGTGCGGTACAGCTCGATGATACGCTTTGTTTCTTCTTCCGCTTCCTGTTGCGTGGCATGGGCGGTGTGGCCTTCCTGCCACAGAAATTCGGCGGTGCGCAGGAACAGCCGCGTCCGCATCTCCCAGCGGACCACATTGGCCCATTGGTTAATTAACAGCGGCAAATCGCGCCAGCTCTGCACCCAGCTGCGATAGGTATTCCAGATGATCGTCTCCGACGTGGGGCGGACGATCAACGGCTCTTCGAGTTTCGATTCCGGATCCACCTCGACGCCCTGGCCGGGAATGGCTTTGAGGCGATGATGCGTGATGACGGCGCATTCCTTGGCGAAGCCCTCGGCCATCTGTTCTTCGCGGGCCAAAAACGATTTAGGAATAAACAGAGGGAAATAGGCGTTGACGTGGCCCGTGTCTTTGAACATGCGGTCGAGCGCCCGCTGGATTTTCTCCCAGATGGCGTAGCCGTGCGGCTTGATGACCATGCAACCGCGCACGTCAGAGTTTTCAGCCAGTCCGGCGCGGTGGACGATATCCAGATACCACTGCGAATAATCCTTGGCTCGACTGGTGATCTTCTCGGCGGCCATGTCGTCTCCTGGATCCTTGGTTCACGTTGTTGCGTATGTCCTGGCGAGCGGGGGGTGTTAACCCCCCGGTATCCGCAGGCGAGCGGGGGGTGTTAACCCCCCGGTTGGTTCTACCGGGGGGTTCACACCCCCCGCTCGCCCCCGGTTGGTTCTACCGGGGGGTTCACACCCCCCGCTCGCCCCCGGTTGTGCTACCGGGGGGTTCACACCCCCCGCTCGCCCCCGGTTGTGCTACCGGAGGGTTCACACCCCCCGCTCGCCCCCGGTTGTGCTACCGGAGGGTTCACACCCCCCGCTCGCCAAGATGTTAGATCTCCCCGTGCCCAGTATAGGTGATGGAAACAGGAACAGAAAGTGCGGAGGCGATCAAGAGCTTGGCTTTTCCTCTTCACTCCTTACTCGCCACATTTTGAGGAACGAACACGGGCGTCGGCAGTTGCGGCCCGCCTGCTTTGATCTCGTCGCAGAACAGAGTGTAGACCTTGCGTTTGGCGATGCGGTCGGCCAGGCGTGGAAACAGCCGATTGACCAGTACGATAAGCCGGCCATTGAGCGACAAGCACACTTCATGGCGGCCGTGTTCCAGAGTTCGCAGTGCCGCCTCAGCCACTGCCTCGGCCGTCATGCCGCGCATGTGGTCCAGTTGCAGCGCTGCTTTCTGCTCTAGCATGTTTTGGGAAAAATTCGTCTGCGTCAAACCGGGGCACACGAGCAACACATCGATGTTGTCCTTGGCCAACTCGGCGCGCAGCGCTTCGCTGAAGCCCTGCACGGCGAACTTGCTGGCCGAGTATTCGCTGCGGGCCGGGATGCCGCGCTTGCCGGCGATCGAGGAAACATTGAGGATGGCCGGCGTTGTGCCCAGACGCAACAGGGGCAAAAACTGCCGCGTCGTCTCGACCAAGGCGAAGAAATTGACTTCCATGATTTTCCGTAGCCGTTCGGGGCTGACCTCGGCGAAATGGCCGGTGGCGCCGATGCCAGCGTTGTTGATAAGCACATCAACACCGCCGAAATGCCGCAGTGCCGCCCCTGCCATTGCCTCCCGGTCGCTGCGCTGCGTGATGTCGGCGTGAATGGTTTCGATCACGCCGCCAGCCGCTCGGACCTTCTCGGCCAATTCGGTCAACAAGCTATCGGAACGCGCCGCCGCCAGCACGCGCGCCCCCCGCTGCGCTGCTGCCTCCGCCAAGGCCCGGCCAATCCCCTGCGATGCGCCGGTGATGACGATTCGTAGACCGTTCAGCTTGCGCCGCTGCCCCATCTCTCGCTCCCTACAGAAATATTTTTACCACACATCAATTGTGCAATCGAAAGGACAAAGCTGCCCAATCGACAAAAGGAGAGAAAGAAGAAAAGCCATGCGGAGGGTGAGGGAAATGAGGGATTTACTGATTAGAGACGCTCGCATGGGCGCCCTGGCAAATCATCCGTCGCTCAAGAGCCTCTGTAAGATCCAGTCGTGTACCGCCGTCATCGGCAATTCAGGCCCCTCCGGCGCCGGTCCTTCACCGATCAGCAACGGACGATCCGCTGCATCGGTAGCCGGTAATCCGTGACTGCCGCGCACCAGACGAGCATCGAGCGGCACCACATCGAAAAGCGTGCGGAAGCCGAGTTTCTTTTGCAACAGACGCCATAACACGCGCCCCTTGGGCCACGTCAACCGCGGATCGAAAAACAGTTCGCACGGGTCAAAACCCGGCTTGCGATGAATGTCTACGGTACGGGCATAGTCCGGCGCTCGCCGATCCTCGAGCCAGAAAGGATAAGCGAACCAAGCGTCGGCATCGGCCAAGGCGATCAGTTCGCCGGCGCGTTCGTGGTCCAGATGAATCGCGCTGCGCTCTTGGCCGTCGAGAACGCGGGCCACTCCTTTAAGTCCGAGCAGCAAATCGCGCACGCGCGGCCGGTCGGCAGTGTCCGCAACGTAGACATGGGCAATCTGATGATCGCAGACGGCAAAGGCCCGGCTGGTGAAGGTGTCGAGGTCCTCGCCGAACGGGCCGGGCCGCACCGTCAACAAGCCTGCTTCACGCAGAGCCCGATTGGGCAACACTGCCCGGCTGACCTGCACGTGGCCATACTCGCTCACCACCCACACCCGCGCTCCGACAGCACCAGCTGCATCGAGCAGGGGAGCACAAGCGGCATCGAGTTCGCCGACCAGGCGCGGCATGTCACAACCTTTCGGGCCGAAGCGCTGCGGATCGTAATCGAGATGCGGCAGGTACACTAATGTCAAATCGGGCCGTTCGCGCCGCAGCACCTCCGCGGCGCAGCGGGCAATCCACTGGGTGCAAGGCAAGCCCGCTGTCGGTCCCCAGAACGAGGGGAAGGGAAACGGGCCGAGCTTGCGTTCCAGCTCATCCGTCAATCCCGCAGGTGTGCCCGTGATGGCAAACACTTTGTTGCCGTCGGCGCCGTAGTACGGTTTGGGGGTGACGCTGATTTCGACCGCCGCTCCCCGATTGAACCACCAGAACAGCTTGGCGCAGCGGAATGCTCGGCCGGCCTGGGCGGCACGGCGACGGGCAGTGACATACAGCGGCGTCGCCTGGATCAAACGATTCGATTGCTGCCAGAAGCGCACTTCGCCGCTATCGCGCCAGAACCAACCATTGGCGACGATGCCGTGTTGCTGGGGTGTCTGGCCCGTCAAGAGTGTCGCCTGGGCCGTACAGGTGACGGCCGGTATCACTTCGTGCAATGTCCGCATCCAGCCGGCATCCGCCAACGCTTGCAAACGCGGAGCCATCGGCAACAGACGCGGCGTCAGACCGACGGCGTTCAATAGCAGTAGTGGCGTCATATGCGCTGATCCAAAAGGGCGCTGCATCTTGAATCGAGGGTATCCTATGGAAGCAGAGATCGCGTGAGAAAGACCGGGTCCCCATCTATACTCCGCGGCTGTCTCCAGTCCGCAGATAGATGAACCTCAGTTCAGTGGTGAAAATCAACTTTTTTGGCCAGAAGCCACTCTCGGAATAGAATAATCCATATAGTGCAGCCGAATCGCGTCTCGGTCGAGGCGCGAACGGGGGAACCATCAGGCCGGTGAGAGTCGGCCTCTCGGGGCGAAGATCCAAAGAGATCAGGATACTTTCGCATCCTAGCCCGTCAGCTAACCTCGTAGGCCGGCCCGGATGTGTAGTTCGGGCCAATGTGAAAGGGCACTCCCGTCTCGCTCTCAAGACGCAGAAGCCCGCTTGGAATGTGGCCGAAACGCCACAGGTGTTACCCATGTCTGCTTTACTTCTGTTCGCGGACAGCGGTGAAGGTGCGCTCCTTCCTTTCTGGCTGGAGCAAGTGTTCGTTACGTTCTGGCCCTCGTCCTTGCTGGGGCAAGTCCTGATCGTGCTGGTGCTTGCCCTTGTGGTCCTGGCGTTGTTCGCCTGGCTGACGACGCGCTACGTGCCCAACCAGGAAATCGGCGTCGTCGAAAAACTATGGTCGTGGCACGGCTCCGTGCCGGAGGGCCGCATCATCGCCCTGGACGGCGAGGCTGGCTTCCAGGCCGATGTGCTGCGCGGCGGCCTGCATTTTGGACTTTGGAGATGGCAATATCGCGTCCACAAAGTCCCCCTGGTCACCATCCCGCAAGGCAAGATCGGCTACGTTTATGCCCGTGACGGCGAACCGTTGCCGCCCAATCAGACCTTGGGCCGCGTCGTGGAGTGCAATCATTTCCAGGACGCGCGGGCCTTCTTGGGTGAAGCGAACGACAGCAACGGCACAAATGTGCGCGGCCAGCGCGGCCGGCAACGCGCCATCCTGCGCGAGGGCGTCTACGCCATCAATCCAGCCGCCTTTGTGGTCATCACCGAAGATACCGTACAAGACATTTATCGCCTGAACATGGAGAGCGATTCGCGCGAGTTCCAGAAGCTCGTGAGCTGGCAACAGGAGCTGCGTCGTATCAAGGGGTTCGATCCGGTAGTCGTCGGCGCGCCATTGCGTGTTTTGGAAGCCGACACTGGTCCGGAAGGGGAGGCCGCAGAGTCGCGCGTCCGCAGGAAAGCCAGCATCGTCGGGGCGGCGATCCCTGAAACGCCGGCGCCCTTGGATGAGGAAGCGCAGCGCGGCGTGGACACCATTGCCATCGTCACTGTCCACGATGGCCCGTCGCTGCCGCCGGGCGAAATTATCGCTCCCGGCGTCGGCAACGATGTCAACGATCCGAATTATCACAATAACTACCAAGACCCGGAAGCGTTCCTCCGCGCCGGCGGACGCCGCGGCCGGCAGTATGTCCCCTTGACCGACGGCACCTACTTCATCAACCGCTGGTTCGCCACCGTCGAGATGATACCCAAAACAGTGGTTCCGATCGGCTACGTCGGTGTGGTGGTCAGCTACTATGGCCGCATCGGACGCGATGTCTCCGGCGAAGCCTTCCGTCACGGCGAGCGCGTCGCCGAAGGCGAGCGCGGCATCTGGGAACGCCCGCTCGGTCCCGGCAAATATCCTTTCAACACCTACGCCGGTCAGGTCATCCTGGTGCCGACGACCAATTTCGTCCTCAACTGGATCACCGGCTGGTCCGAATCGCACCGCTACGATGAGAGCCTGGAATCGATCGACCTGGTCACCAAGGACGCCTATGAACCGCTCTTGCCGCTGTCGGTGGTCGTCCACATCGATTACCAGAAAGCGCCGAGCGTCATTCAGCGATTTGGCGACGTGAAAAAGCTCATTACGCAAACGCTTGATCCGATGCTGAGCGCTTATTTCCGCGACGTGGCCCACAAAAAAACGATGCTGGAATTGCTGCACCAGCGTGACGCCATCCAGGCTGAGGCACGAGAGGAGCTGCGCCGCAAGTTCCGCGAGTTCGATATCGAATGCGTCGATGTTCTAATCGGCAAGCCGGAAACCGCTGAGGCGGACGGCAAGATCGAGACGCTGCTGGAACAGCTGCGCATCCGCCAGTTGTCGATCGAACAATTGGAGACCTACGAGCGTCAACGCGCCTCGGCTGAGAAGCTGCGTATGCTCAACGAGGCCCAGGCGCAGGCGGCGATGCAGACGCAGCTGACCAATGCGCGCGTGCAGGTCCAGATTGCCGAGAGCCAAGGCGAGGCTGATCTGGCACGGGCGCGCAAGCAAGCCGAGCAAACCGTGGTGACGGCCGAGGCCGAGGGCCGCCAGCGCATCCTGACCGGCCGCGGCGAGGCCCAGCGCATCATGCAGATCGGTTTGTCGGAAGCGTCGGTGCTACTGCGCAAAATCGCTTCTTTTGGCGATCCACGATTGTATGCCCTGTCGCTCATCACGGAACATCTGACACATAGCAGTCAGCCGTTGGTGCCCGAGCGTGTATTCATGGCCGGCACGCCGGGCGACAGTGCCGGCCACGCCAGCGTCTCCGGCTTGCTGGGATTGTTGCTGAACCTGTTAGTGGCTGAGAAATCCGGTTTTCAGCCGGTTGATGCGGGTGAGATGAACAATCTCAAGGAATTCAGCGAACGTTTGACGCGCGACGCCCTGGAGTCGTTGCATCAGGCGTCCCAGACGCCGGCCAACGGGCCGGCGACGACGTAACCGAACACCTTCGTTTGGCCGCGAGCCGTAGGCGAGCGCTCGCCTACGGCTCGCGGCTAAACGGGAGTATTGCGATGTCTTCAGTCGAATATTGCGTCCAAGACGTGATGCAGGTCTGCCGCAATGGCCATGTCATCACCGACTTATTGCGGACTTGCCCGGAGCGCGCTCAGACGCACTGTGATCGCTGCGGCGCCGTCACGCTAGACCATTGCCCAACGTGCGGCCACGAACTGCCGGGCGCCTTCGTCGTGCCGGGCCTGCAACCTGTCGGGGCGCGGCCGGCGCCGTGTTTCTGTGAGAGATGTGGGGCCGCATTTCCGTGGACGCGTCAGCGACGCCTGCCGCCGCGTGAACCCGTGGCAATCCTCGAAAACCTGTTGCGCCGCTTGCCGGACGTGGTCCGCCAGCTCCGGGTGCGGCACGACGCTCGGCCGCCTTTTCGTGTGAGGGATGAAAGAGATTTGGAAGACCTCGTGCGGGCGCTTTTACCATTGCACTTCGACGACGTACGCCCGGAATGCCGCACGCCCAGCTATGCCGCCGGCACACGCACCGACTTTCTTTTGGCCCCGGAAAATATCGCCCTCACGATCAAATGGGCGCAACCGCGCATCCTGGAGCAAGTGCCGGAAGATGCGGCGTATTATCGACGTGAGCGCACGTGCCGCACGCTGGTAGTGTTCGTTTACGATCCGGAATCTTTGCTCCGCGAGCCGTACCCACCGCCGGCAGCCACAGAAGAAGGCCCGGGGCCGGAAGTGCGCTGCCTGATCGGATCTTTGTAGTAATTTGTTGCCGTCAGCGCCGTAGTACGGTTTGGGGGTGACGCTGATTTCGACCGCTGCTCCCCGGTTGAACCACCAGAAGCGCAGCAGAATGCTCGGCCGGCCTGGGCGGCGCGACGGCGGGCAGTGATATACAGCGGCGTCGCCTGGATCAGTCGATTCGATTGCTGCCAGAAGCGCATTCGCCGCTATCGCGCCAGAACCAACCATTGGCGACAATGCCGTGTTGCTGGAGCATCTGGCTCGTCTTGTGGTAGTCTGCAAGAACACGGAGGAAACCCGACCGAGATATCGTATAGAACCAGGCCCTGTCCCGTTCACCAGCTACATGCCAACCGATAGAGGATCTCGCTGGCTTGTTCGACTTCAACGAGTGGCACCCATTCATCGCAGGTATGGGCGCGAGCGATGTCGCCGGGGCCGAAGACCACCGCGGGGATGCCAGCCTCGGCGAGCGGAGCGGCATCGGTGCCATAGGGCACGGCTTCCACTTGGTGACTGCCGATCACGCTATCGATGGCCGCTCCCAGCCGGGCAACCAACGCTTCCGAGCCAGCCGCGCTCAAAGGCGGGGCCGATAACCACGGTGCGGAGAACGAAAACGTCAATGACGGATCAACCTGTTGCCGCAAATAATTGTACAGATGCTCCAGGGCTGCGGACGCTTGTTCGCCGGGCAGCAGGCGGCGGTCGATTTCGATGCGGCATCGATCCGGCACAGTGTTGACACTGGCGCCGCCGTCGATGCGGCCGACGCTTAATGTCGGCGGTCCCAAACGCGGATCGCTGCGCGAGGCACGCAGCTCCTCGGCGTAGCGCTCCAGGTGCAACAGGACAGCGGCCATGCGATAAATCGCATTCACTCCCTGTTCCGGTCGCGAGCTGTGGCAGGAGCGGCCGGTCGTCGTCAGATCCCAGCGCACGGCCCCCTTGTGGGAATTGACGACGTGCAGCTGCGTCGGCTCGGCGACGACGGCGCCGCAGAGATCGGGGAAGCGCTCCCGTAGACCGAGCTGAGCAAGGCGCTGCACGCCAAGAAACGTGAATTCCTCATCGACGGTGTAGATCATGACAACACGGGCCGCGCCTTTCGGTTTGTCGCGCACCAGCCGCGCAAAGGCAACGAGCATGGCGGCCATGCCGCCTTTGATGTCGCAAGCACCGCGGCCATAGAGCCGGCCATTTTCAATGTGGGCCGCGAACGGATCAATGGTCATATTATCCGTCGGCACGGTGTCTTGATGCGCCTCGAAAAGGATAGTCGCTGGCGCCTCGGCAGTATCGGTCCAGGCAAGGATGTTGTCGCGCAGAGGGGCGACGGGCTGGCGCTGGTATGAAACACCAAGCGAACGGAAGAATTGTTCCAGGTAAGTTGTGACGCGATGTTCATAGAGGTCCGGTCCGGATAGGGGCCGGCCCATTGGATTGATGCTAGGCAGTGCGACGAGATCACGGAGCAAGCGTGTCGTTTCGTGCATGACTCCCCTCCGGAGTACGGATTGCAGAGAGTTGAGGAAAGAAGCCCACTGTCTTCCAATCATCCTCCATCCGTCTACAATCCGCAATCCGAAAGGGACTGGGTGGCTTGGGCGTACTTCTCGGCGGCGTTGGCAAGATCGAGCAGCGCGGTGAGAGGTGGAAAGACAGAATGGCGATGGATGCGACCAATGCGCATGGCGGCTTCGGCAAGATGGGCCAGGGCGGCCAAAGACGGAGCGTGCTTGCGGCCGCAGTCTGGGCATACCGGAGCGGAACTGCCGGAAAGAAGGAGTTGCACACCGGCTGGCGCAGACATAAGTTGTCCGCACAAGCCGCAGGGTTCGTTCCGTATGGCGTCCCGATTCTCAAGCAGGAACTGCATCATCGAAGCTCGTCTGGAAGAGATCAAGGTCCGGATTGCACATTCCCTAAATCGACCACTCTGGAAAGAAAATCGCCTTCGCTATGAGGAAACGGGCGATCTGCGCCCCCAGGGCCGCACGAATTTCCGCACGCCGCAAGCCTTGCCACGTTCAGGGATTGGTCAAGCAAGCGGTGCAAAGAGAAGCCTGGTGAAGCTATCGGGTTATGCTGAACCGGGTTGTCGTATCAACAAGGACGACTCTCGTTGACGCTTCGGGCTGTTGCTATAACAAAGACCATCTCCACCAGCCTGGGATGCTTTTGTTGGGAGGGCAGGCTGGTTGGGAAACTGAGGACAAGGGCATGAAAATTCATGAATATCAAGCCAAAGAACTGCTGGCGCGGGCCGGAGCGAAAATTCCGCGTGGCATTGTTGTCTCGTCAGCGGCGGAAGCCCAGCAGGCGTTCGATCAACTCGGCGGCAAGCCCGTGGTCATCAAGGCCCAGGTACACGCCGGCGGGCGCGGCAAGGGACGTTTCAAGGATAGCGGCAAAGATTTCGGCGGCGTTAAATTCGTCACCAACCGCGCCGACGCGGCTGCCGTCGCGGAAGTAATGCTCCGCTATCCGCTGGTCACTGCCCAGACGGGTGAAGCAGGCCAAAAAGTCTCCAAACTGCTAGTCGTCGAGGCATCGGCCCAAATCGTCCGCGAAGTCTACGTCGGCATGGTGCTCGATCGCGGCCTTGGTGCTCCGGTCCTGATGGCTTGCGCGGAAGGCGGTGTCGAGATTGAGGAAGTTGCCGCTCGTAGCCCCGAAAAAATCCTCAAAACCGTCGTCGAGCCGGGGTTCGGCCTGCAACCGTTCCAGGCTCGCCGTATCGCCTATGATCTCGGCTTCACCGGCGGACAGGCAGCGCAGGCTGAAGCCATCATCACCGCCCTGGCGCAAGTATACCTGGACAAAGATTGCAGCCTCGCCGAGATCAATCCGTTGGCCGTCATGGACAACGGCGAAGTGTTGGCCGTCGATGCCAAGATGACCTTCGACGACAACGCCCTGTTCCGCCATCCCGACATCGCTGCTCTGCGTGATGAGGCCGAGGAAGATCCCGCCGAGCTGCGGGCTGGGCGTGCGGGTTTGAGCTTCATCCGCCTGAACGGCAACATCGGCTGTCTGGTTAACGGCGCGGGCCTGGCAATGGCGACGATGGACATCATCAAGTACCATGGCGGCGAGCCGGCCAATTTCCTCGACGTCGGCGGCGGCGCTAACAAGGAGCAAGTGACTGAGGCGTTCCGCATTCTCTTAGGCGATCCGCGCGTCAAGGCCGTGCTGGTGAACATCTTTGGCGGCATCATGCAATGCGACATCATCGCCGGGGCCATCCTCGCCGCCTTCAAGGAAGTCGGCTTTCATGTGCCGCTGGTGGTGCGCCTGGAAGGCACCAACGTCGAGTTAGGGCGTAAAATGCTGGCAGAAAGTGGGCAGAACATCACGACGGCAAATGGGCTGACCGAGGCGGCCAAGAAAGTCGTCGCGGCAGCGAAATGATCCCTTTTGCGGGTTAATAGGCTTTCGAAAGGAGAAAATAGGATGGCAACTGTCACCTCCAAGAAATTGATGACTGCGGAAGAGTTTTATGAATGGGCCAATCACCCCGACAACCGCCACAAGTATTGCGAACTCGAACGAGGGGAGATTGTTGAGATGTCCAGACCAGGGAAGCGACATGGATTAGTATGCGCTAATGTCGTTGGCATCCTAAGAAACTTCGTCATTCAGCGCAAGAAAGGCTACATCTGCTCGAACGATACAGGTGTCATAGTGGGGCGCGATCCCGATACGGTTCGCGGCCCCGACGTGATGCTATTTGAAGATGCCGCGCGGATCGAAGACGTGGAGGAGAAATACGGCGAGAAACCCCTTGTCTTGGTCGTTGAGGTACTGTCGCCCAACGATACGCCCGGCAAAATCACAGAGCGAATCCAAGAACAAAAGCGCTTCGGCACACCTCTAATTTAGGTGCTCGATCCCGAGGCGCGCAACGTGACCGTTTATCGGCCGGGCAAGGAAGAAAAGGTCGTCTTGGAGAATGAGGAACTAACCGGAGAGGATGTGTTGCCGGATTTGCGCGTGCGTGTCGCCGAGTTATTCGCTTTGCCAGGCCAGTAGGCAAAGGGTTAATTGCCATGACGGACCCTGGCAAGCACTACCCCAACTAGAATGCGGTGAAGAGGCGACAATGTCCGAACGGAGTGATTATTTGAATCAGCTTACCGATTACGAAGAGCAGTTGGCGTAAAGAGACATCCAGTGACAGTAATTCGCCACTTGAATGAGAAGGGAAAAAGGGAATGAGCATCCTTGTGGACAAAAACACGCGCGTTCTCTGCCAGGGTATGGGCAAGGCGGGGACGTTTCACGCCAAGATGTGCCGGGAGTATGGAACGCAAGTCGTCGGCGGCGTCGTGCCGGGCAAGGGCGGCACCAGCAAAGAGGGGTTCCCCCTATTCAATACCGTGGCCGAAGCTGTGCGCAAAACGGGCGCCGACGCCAGCATGATCTTCGTGCCACCGGCCGGCGCTGCTGACGCCATCCTCGAAGCAGCCGACGCCGGCATCCGTGTCATCATCGCCGTCACCGAGGGTATTCCCGTGCTGGACATGGCCCGTGTTATGCGTCTACTCAAGGACAAAAACTGCCGGCTCATCGGTCCCAACTGTCCGGGGGTCATCACACCGGGCCAGTGCAAAATCGGCATCATGCCCGGCTATATCCACAAGCCCGGCCCCGTCGGCGTCATCAGCCGCAGTGGTACTCTCACCTACGAGGCAGTCTGGCAATTATCGAATCTCGGACTCGGTCAATCCACTTGTGTCGGCATCGGCGGCGATCCGATCGTCGGCACCACGCAGATCGAGTTGCTGAAAATGTTCCAGGACGACCCGCAGACAGAAGCGATTTTGTTGATCGGCGAGATCGGCGGCACGGCGGAGGAGCGCGCGGCGGAGTACATCAAACAACACGTCAAGAAACCAGTGGCGGCGTTCATCGCCGGCCAGACGGCGCCGCCGGGCAAGCGCATGGGCCACGCTGGCGCCATTATCAGCGGCGGCAGTGGCACGGCCAAAGACAAAATCGCCGCCTTCCGCGCCGCCGGCATCGCCGTGGCCGACAGTCCTGCCGACCTCGGCGTCACTGTCCAGCGAGCCATGCAAAAGAACTAATCACCACGAAGCACGACGGCCATCTGCTCCCGGAGTGTAGGCCCATGCTATCCGTATACCATCACAGCCGCGCAGCGGGCCATTAAGAAATTTCTAATATTAAAATATCTAAAATATCGTTGTTAAGGTGTGTGTACAGGGTAACCGCTTTTCCGTTAACGGTCATTAACAGCTTCTCTTCGGTGTCCTCCGAGGCATCGTCTCCGTAACATCTTGTTGCCAAATGTCTTATGCTCAGAGTCACTGTGTGGCATCTCAGCGGACCCTCATTGGCACACGGCTTGCTCTTAGTTAAGGCAGTTTGACAGGTCCGACGGTGGAAGCTGTTGCGGAACAGGCGCTTTTCGCCTTCCACCTCATTCGGCAAATCGAGTCAGGCCCTCGTACTTTGCAGGGATGGCCGGGCACTTATTAACCTTTTCGCAAAAGGGACAGCTATGCTGCGCTCGCTCTTAAAGGGAACGAACAAACTGCGCTATCTCTTTCTCCGTTGGTGGACGCACCTCAACTCTGACAGGCCAATACGGCTGCTGGTCCGAGCTGCGGCGCTGGCCTTTGTGTGGACGGCCCCTGCCCGAGCCGATACCATCAGCTTTACAGGCAACACGGCCAACTCGACCGATCATCTGGGTAACTTCTCGGCCACGTTGTCCTACACGGCGAGCAGTTCTACTTCCGCTGTGCTGGACATTACCATCACCAACACCAGCCCAGCTAGCAACGGCGGCTATCTCACAGCTTTCGTCTTGAACAACCCCAACAACGACATCTCGAAGGTGACCGCAGGTCCGACGTTCGGTGCTCACTTTAGCGTGATCGGGTTGACCAACAACAGTATCAACGCCATGCCTTATGGCGACTTTGATTTCGGCGCTTCCACGGGAGGAAGTTTCCAGGGAGGCGGCAAACCCCAGTTGGGCATAGGTACAGGACAGACGGAAACGTTCGAGTTCGACTTGACGGGCACAAATCTTAACACGTTGGATGCCGGCGACTTCGCCAGTGCGCTTTCAAGCGGAGCCAGCCCTGGCTATGGCGATTCGTTTTTCGCCGCCCGTTTCCGGGGTTTCGAAAATGGCGGCAGCGATAAGGTGCCGGGCAACCACCCATCGCCTCCTCCTCCCCCTCCTCCGCCACCCCCGCCTCCG
>JAJPIY010000277.1 GCA_021324515.1 Planctomycetota bacterium | reverse complement strand
TAAAATACTGCCACCCGTGCCGTCGGCTTGGGCTGAACCAGGGCCATCAATTCCGCCATCGGCACGCCGCTCCATTCGGCGATGCCCGACCAGCCCTGGATGCAATGGTGCAGCGTGATCTGCGTCTTCTTGGGCAACGCCCTGATCTCTTCTAGTGACAGTTCGACCGGCTTTTCGACCAGACCGTACACCTTCAGGCGGAAGTCACGGAAGCCGTCGGCGGCCAGTCCCTTCCATTCCTCACTGGCAGGCAGCTTGCCGTTGGGCCATAAGAACGGCGAGATGTCCTCGCGGCGAAACTCTGCCACCGGCGTAGCACGGTTAAGCAGGAAGTCCATTACCGGCGTGACGAGGGCCTTGGCCACGTGCTGGACAATACGTGGATGCTTCCAGGCGATCCAATTGGCGAAAGCATTGGCAGCAACGACCACGCCGATGCCCAAGAGGCCCAGCCATAGGCCGCGCGGATCTTTAGAGTAAGGAGCATCGGTGCCGACGACGATGTGATTCATATTGCGGGCGAAGCCCGTGATAACCACCATGCCGACGTGAACGCTAATGAAACCGAGGAAGGCGCACAGAATGAGAAAGTGCAGCGAACGGCCGATTTGTCGATTGCCGGGCAGCCGGGGATACCAGCGAAAGCGATTGGTCAGGGCCGGCGACATCGACGGGCCGGTGAAGATCGCCAGCGGAGCGAGGATGAACACCGCCGAGAAATAGGCGAGTTGTTGCAGGGCGTTGTAGCGATAGAACGTGTCCTCCGTCGGCGGTAAGTGGAAGGTGGCGTAGTGAACGAAGACGTTCCAGGCGTCCGGGATGATCCGCCACGAAGTCGGTATCAGGCGGCGCCACTGCTCCGTAGCGAAGAGCATAACAACGAAGACGACGCCGTTGCCGACCCAAAAGAGAATGCTGAGAAAGTGCCAATGACGAGCCATGCCGACGGTGTGTCGATAGCCCGGCAGACCGATCCACGGCGACAAATAGCGGGAGTCGTCCTTGGCGGTGTAAAGACGATCGCGCGGCACCTCGATCGGCGTCAGCCGCAGCCATTCCGTGCCCGGCGTACAGTGGACGTTCCAGTACAGCCGCGGGTGATCCATGAGGATCTGCAAGCCGCTGCGGATGAGCAAGATCATGAAGAAGAAGTTGATGTAGTGAGTGATGCGCATCCAAGCGGGGAAGGCATCCTCCGGCGTGAACGGCAACGGCGGCGCTTCGGGAAGAGGAGGCAAGCCAACCACACCCCACTGGATGTAAGCCGCGGCGATCAGCAGAACAAAGGGCGAGAGCAACGGCACCAGCGTGGTGAATCGAATACGCATGTTCCTCTCCTTGATGCTTTCCACTCTATCTTTATACTCCGTGCGGGTCGATCGGACACAAACCTGGAGCGGCAGCGACAGGCCGGTCTGTCGCTGTCGCTCCCGGCTTGGACCATTTCTTCCGCGCGGAGTATTGAGAAGGACAGGAGGGGACGCAACCGTTTGCCAAACAATCGGTTTGCTTTTTTTCTTAAGCCGCTCACAACGAACGGTCAAAGAGAGCTTCGTCAGCAGGTGTGCCGCTGCGCCGCTTGGAAGCAGAGTCAGACGTCCGTTTTCAACAAGCAGTGGAGAAGGCAATCGATGGCCTGCGGGATGTAGTTTTCTTCGGCGAATAAGGGAATGCCCAGCGGCAGGGTCAGCGTGTAGGCCAGGGCGGCGCGGATCATTTCCCAGGCGCCGATGCGTGGATCAAGCGAGCGACGGAAGACGCCGGCTTGCTGGCCCTCGGCGATGATCTTGGCCAACAGGGCCTCACTGTCGAGGTAGAACGCGCGCAGCAGGGCGACAATCTCTTCGTCGTCGGTTTCCACGAGAGTGCGATGCATGATGCGGAATTCCACAGCATGTTCGCGCGTCGAGCCGAGGTACATGTCGGCGATGGCGTGCAGCTTGGCGAGCGGATCGGTCAGGCTGGCTGTTTCGGCGTTCCAGCGCTGGAGGGTGGCGGCACGAATTTCTTCGAGGACTTCGAGGAAGAGGGCCTTTTTGTTAGCGAAGTGGCGATAGAGGACCGGCTCGCTGACGCCGGCAGCCTGGGCGATCTTCTCGGTGGTGGTGGCCTGGTAGCCCTGGGTGACGAAGAGTTCCTTGGCATGGGCCAAGAGTTGGCGTTTGCGTTCCGCCTTGGTTAAGCGCGGCGTGGACCGAGAAGCGGGATCTCGGCGACGTTGCGGGGAGGTCATGGGAAGCACCTGTAAAGCCATCGGCGGTTATGCAGCCGTCGTCGTGGTATCTTAGCGGCGACGGCGTGGCCCTCCCAGGGGGCTTCACCGCAGCATAATCCCTCCGTAGCAAGGCGTCGGTTTTTCTACACGGCCTGGCGGATGACTTCCCCGCGACTGAGAACGAACGGTCGGCCAAGTGTATCGCGCATTTCGGTGTGGGGAGAAAAGTCCAGGCAATGGAAAATGGTTGCGGTCAGATCTTGCGGTTGCACACGGCCGTCGCGGGGCAGAGCGCCGATCTTGTCCGAAGAGCCAATAACTTGTCCGCCGCGGACGCCTCCGCCGGCCAAGGCCACCGAGAAGACGTGGCCCCAGTGATCGCGGCCGCCGCCGCGGTTGATCTTCGGGGAACGGCCAAATTCGCCCATCCACACTACCAGCGTCTCCTCCAACAGCCCTCGCCCCTCGAGGTCTTCGAGCAACGCCGAATAGGCCAGATCCATCTTCGGCATGAGGTGGTTCTTGAGACGCTCGGCATTCTTGTTGTGCGTGTCCCAGGCCGGGCTATCGTCCGTATCGCCGGGCATGCGCATCCAGTTGACCTGTACCAAGGACACGCCCGCTTCGATGAGCCGCCGTGCCAGCAAGACGCTCTGGCCCCAGCGATTGCGGCCGTAACGATCGCGCAGCACGGCTGGCTCGCGGTCGAGAGCGAATGCCTGCCGGGCCTTGCCGGCGCGGAGCAGATCGAATGCTTGCTGACTGCGCTGATCGAAACGTGCCATCGCTTCGCTGCGGTCCACACGGTCGAGACCGCGATTGACCTGTTCCAACAGCGATAGCCGGGCGCCCAGCCGGGGCGCCGTCAGATCTGCGGAGAGGCTGAGTCCAGGAATCTGAAAATCGGACGACGAAGGATCGCAACGAATCAGCCAAGGGTCGGCGGTCCGGCCGAGGAAACCGCCGTCCTGTCCCGGCCAATAAATCATGCCGGTGTTCCAGATCGGCTCCGGCAGGACGATGGCTGAGGGCAACCCGTTCTTACTGGGACGCAGATGATGAACGACGGCGGCGGTACACGGCCAATCGTTGGGCGCGCCCGGCTTGGCGTTTTCGCTGTTCATTGGCTGATGCGGCACGCCTGTCAGCATCCAGTAGCCGCTCGACGAATGGGCGTTGTCCTGGGTGGACATGGCCCGCAACACGCAGATGTGATCGAGCAACTTGGCCGTCCGCGGCATCCATTCGCCGACACGGATGCCGGGGACGTTGCTGGGGATCGAGTGCGATTCGCCACGCACTTCGACGGGGGCGTCGTCTTTGGGATCCCACGTTTCGTGTTGCGGCGGCCCACCCAAGTAGAAGAGCAGAATGCACGACTTGGCTTTGCCGAAGGAAGCGCCGGCCGAGAGCGGTGCGGCGCCTCTTCTTGTCCTGTCGGCGGCCCGCGCTTCCAAGAGGGTCGGCAGCGATAGCCCCAATGCGCCCAATCCGCCGACCCGCAGCCACTCGCGCCGGTTCAGACCGTCACACAAGCGCGTTCCTTTATCGAGAAGGCTGAACATGGCTTGCCCTCCGGCATGTCTTCTCTCTTTGAGTGTAATCGATAACGGCGATTCACCCAAGAAGAATGGTGAAAAAAATTGCTCTCCCCTTGAAAGGCGACAGTTGCTATAAGCCGCGGCCAAAGTTCCCTATTTAGGCTGAAGGGCTTTGGCAGAACAGGAGGTCCGGATGAACGGGCGAAAGTGGGCGGTCGGGGGGATGGCCGGCGCACTGGTGCTGTTGTGCGCCGCAGGGAGAGCGCCAGCCCAGAAAACAGATGCGAACACGCCAGCGGCCACGGTCAACGGCGAAGTCATCACGAAGGGCGAGTTGGATGCGCTTTTGAAAAAAGCGGGGCCTTTGCCCGTACAGTTGCCCGAAGCGCAACGCAAACAACAACAACAGATGGCCCTGAACGCGCTCATCGAGGCAATGCTGTTACGGCAATTTCTGGAAAAGAATGCGCCGCCCATCGATGAGAAGGCCATCAACACGCACATGGCCGGTCTGGCGGCGCAATTGCGACAACAAGGAAGGAGCCTGAGCGATTTCTGCCGCGAGATGAACCGCAGCGAAGCGCAAATACGGGCCGACATCGCCGCTATTCATCGCTGGTATGCCTATGCCGAGAAGCACCTTACGGAACAAGATCTGGAGAAGTGCTATCAGGAAAATAAAGACTTGTTCGATCAGGTCCGGGTCCGTGTCAGTGAAATCGTGATGCGGGTGCCCACACAGGCGGAGCCAAGCGAGCGCGAGCTGGCGCGGCAGCGCCTGCAAGAGTTGCGCAACAAGATCGTCGCTAACCAGATCACCTTTGAAGAGGCCGCCCGCCAATTTTCGCAGTCGCCGACGAAGGACCAGGGAGGAGATCTCGACTGGCTGCCGCACCTCAAGGGCGGCTTGTTGCCCTTGCCCGATGACATTGTTGAGCTGGCCTTCAAGATGCAGCCGGGGCAGGTCAGCGACGTACTAACCAGCGAGTTTGGGCTTTACCTGATTAAGGTGACGCAGCGCGATCCCGGCCGTCCTTCCGAATATGCTAAGGTCAAGCAGGAAGTCCGCGATTTGTGCGTCGAGGAAATGAAAATGTCCATCCTCAATCAGCAACGCAAGACGGCGGACATTCGCATCCTCTTGCCGTAATGTTCCTAACCAGCCCGCCACACCCAATCAGTCCGTCGCACCGCCAAGGAAGAGATTTCTCCTGGCAGTGCGGCGGACGGGTGACTTTTTATCGCTGGATCGTCTATCATAGCAGGGAGGTCCCTCTTTTTGTGGAGCAAGCACCATGATGTATGCCCCGCTGGTGTTCCTGCTAATCGCGCAGCCGCTTGCCAAGCCTGCCCCTCGGCCTCCCTCGACCGCTGCCGCCGCCGTCTCCGAAGAGCAAATGCTCAAAAGTGTCTTTGGCGATGTCAACGGCCCGACCTTGTTGACGTTTTTTCGTCAGCGCATGACGGCAAGCGTCGATGCGGAGCAGATAGCCAAGTTGACCCGGCAGCTGAGCGATCCTTCCGAAGAAGTCCATGCCAAAGCAATGGCTGAGTTAGTCGGCCTAGGCCCACTGGCTGTGAGAGGGTTGCGGCAAACGGTCAACCATGCGGATAATGAAGAGACGCTGGCCCGGGCCCGCAAGTGCCTGCAAGCCATCGAGGGCGTCGAAGGCTCGGCCTTGGTCCAAAGTGCGGTGCGGGCGCTGGCCGCCCACAATCCCGAAGGCGCTGCGGAAACGCTGATTCATTATCTGCCTTTCGCGGACGATGAGGCGGTCGTGCAAGAAATCGAGACGGCCTTGCTCGCCATCGGGAAGCGCGAGGGTAAACCGGATCCGGCCCTAATGCGGGCGCTGACCGACGCTACGCCCATCCGCCGCAGCATCGCGGCGCGCGTGCTCTGCCAAATCGGCGGCAGCGCCGAACACGCCGCTGTCCGTCTTTTGCTCAAAGATGCCAAGCCGAGCGTGCGTATGCAGGCCGCTCTCAGCCTCGCCGAACTGCATGAGGCTGAGGCCGTGCTTGTGCTCATCGACCTCCTCGCGGAACTGCCGCCCGACGAGCGCAAGCGAGTAGAAGAATATCTCACGGAACTGGCCGGCGAATGGGCGGTCAAGACGCCGCAAGGCAACGATGCTGTGTCCGGTCGTCTCCGCCGCCAGCTGTGGCGCGCCTGGTGGCACACCTTTGACGACAACCAATTGCTCGACGAATTCCGTACGCGCACCCTCTCGGAAGCGGAGCGCAGCCGCGCCCTCGATTGGATCGCCCAGCTCAAAGATGCTTCCGTCGATGTCCGCGCCAAGGCCGCCGAAAACCTCATCGGTCTGGGACCGCGGGCGTCCTCGCTGCTCCGGCAGGCAATGGAACAGCGCAATTCCGAGGGCGGCGAGGATCGGCAGATAGGGCTGCTCCGGCAATGTCTGGCGGCCGTCGAGGGCGGTTTGAGCAAGCCGCTGCCGGAAGCTGCACTACGCCTGTTGGCCCTACGCCGGCCACGCGGCGCCGTCGAAGTGCTCCTGGCTTATGTTCCTTTTGCTGAGAGCGAAACGCTGGCCGCCCAACTCCTGGAGACGCTTGCTGCCACCGGCTGTTCCGGCGAGAGGGCGGATCCGGCCCTACTCCGCGCGTTGGCAGACCCCCTGAGCGTTCGTCGCGCTGCTGCGGCCGTGGCCCTGTGCAAGGGCAAGGCCGACGCGGAGCTGCCGGCTGTCCGCAAGTTGCTGGACGATGCCGACGCCACCGTTCGTTTGCGCACCGCCGGGGCCCTGGTCCATCGGGGCGACAAGAGCGCTGTGCCGGTCCTCATCGCCCTGTTGGCCGATCTACCGCTCGATCAGGTGTGGGAAGCGGAGGACGTGTTGATGGCCCTGGCGGGTGATAAGGCCCCAACCCAACACGTCGGCCACGACAAGGCCAGCCGTACCGCCAGCGTCGCGGCCTGGAAAGCCTGGTGGCGCAAAGAAGAGAGCAACGTGGACCTGGCCCAACTGAAGGATCCAGAGCGTGGCAACGGCCTGTTATTGGCGGTGGACATGCAAGCCGGCCAGGTGTTGGAAGTGAGCCGCGATGGCCGCGTCCGCTGGAAGCTCCAGGGGCCGCAATGGCCGTGGGACGCCGTGGTCTGCCGCAACGGCAATATCTTCGTGGTACAACAGAACAACAACCAAGTCTCCCTGTGGAGCCGACAGGGCAAGGAGATTTGGCAGAAACCGTGCAACATGCCTTTCTACTGCCAGCAACTGCGTAACGGCAACCTCTTCGTCGCCTGTCGCCAACAGATCAGCGAGTTCGACAGAAACGGTAAAGAAGTGTCGTCCCTACAGCTGCCGCACCTGAACTGGATCATCGGCGGCTACAAGTATCCCAACGGCCACGTCGGCCTGTTCACGCAGATGGGGCAATACGTTCGTCTGGACGCCAACGGCAAGCAAGTCATGGCCTATCAGGTGAACATGCCGGGCGGCGTGGCCATGAACGCCGAAGTGCTGCCCGGCGATCGCGTCGTCGCCGCCCTCAACATCGGTCGCGTCGCCGAGTACAACGATCAGGGCAAGAGCGTTTGGGAATGCAACCTCGTCAACCCGGCCGTGCCGCACCGCTTGCCCAACGGCCATACACTGGTGGCGCAGAACGGCATGAACCATCTGTATGAACTGGATCGTAAAGGGAAGATCATAGCAGAGAAAAAAGACTTGGAATACCGTCCGTGGCGCATCCGGCGCCGTTGACCAATAGCGAGCCGAGCATTGTCGCACTCTGCTCGCCAAGCCCCCTGATTCACGAGGCCCACGTCATGTACCGCACTTTTATTGGGACAACGTTGTTTGCCGCCCTGTTCCTAATGGAGCAGGGGGCCGCCTCGGCGCAACGGGTCCTTTGGAATGGCCTAGGAGGAGGGTTCGTGGTGATGGACGAGGAATCCTCCCTGATGCCGCCGAACCCCGCATCTACAGACGGCGGCGATGAGGGGTTGTTGCGTTCGGTAGGTCTCTCCCCCGACGGTCCTGGCCTGTTGCGGTTTTTCCACCTGCGCAGCCGCGGCGAGGTCGAACCCGAACGGCTGACCGCCCTTCTTGAGCAGCTGGGCGCTCCTTCCCTGCTTGTGGCGCAGAAAGCGTGCGGGGAATTGGCGGCCATCGGCGCGCCGGCAATTCCGATGCTGCGCCAGGCGGCCAAAGACCCCGACCGACACCAAGTCGCCCGCCTGGCACGGCGCTGTTTGCAAGTGCTGGAGCAAAGCCCCGGCCAACTATCGTCGGCCGCCACGCGCTTGATTGCTCAGTACCAGCCAGCGGGCGCTGCTGAGGCGCTGTTAGCGTTTGCCCCGCTAGCCGAGGAGGATGCCGTCGTTGAGGAAATTCGCCTAGCGCTGGTGGCCGTGACGGCCAGCTCGCTCCACGCGACCGAAGGCCGTCACGCAACGATGCTGCCTGTCTTGCTCAAGGCCCTAAAGGACGAATCGCCGCTCCGCCGTGCCCTGGTTATCGATGCTCTGTGCCATAACGGCATCACTCCTTCGCTATTGCAACAGACGCCGCTGCGCCAATTGCTGCACGATCCCCATCCGATGGTTCGGCTGCGGGCCGCTCTGGTCTTGTCCCGCGCCCACGATGCCAAGGCCGTCTCTACGCTCATCACCTTACTGACGGAACTGCCCTTGGAACAAGCACGGCAAGCGGAAGAATATCTGACCGAGTTGGCCGGTGAGCAGGCCCCCAAAACCCCTCTAGGCAACGACGCCGCCACGCGGCAGAAATGCCGCGACGCCTGGGCGACCTGGTGGCAAGCCAGCGAGGAAGACAAGCGCCTGCTCGAGGAAATACGCAAGCGCACCGTGACCGAGACGCTGCGGCAAAAGTGCGAGGGCCTCATCAAACAGCTGGGCGACGCCGATTTCGCCGTCCGCGAGAAGGCGCAAGCAGAGGTGAAAGCTATGGGGTCGCTGATTGTGCCGCTCTTGCGCAACGCCACGCGGCATGCCGATCTGGAGATCCGCAACCGCGCGCGCGATTGCCTCAGCGTTATGGAGCGCGACAAGAATTTGCCGCTGTCGTTGGTTATACCGCGCCTGATCGCCCTGCGCAAACCGGCTGGCGCTGCCGAGACGCTGTTGGCCTACGTCCCTTATGCGGATGAGGAGACCGTGCTGCCAGAAGTGCAATGGGCCTTGAACGCCGTGGCCTTCAAGGATGGCCAACCGGAACCAGCCGTGGTCCGTGCCTTGAGCGATTCCCAAGGAGCGCGGCGCGCAGCCGCAGCTGAGGCGCTGTGCCTGGGCGGCGACCGTACCCACCTGCCCGCCATCCGTAAAATGCTCACCGACCCAGAGCCTGTTGTGCGCCTCAAAGTCGCCCTGGCTCTGGCCGGCATAGGCCAACGCGATGCCGTACCGACGCTCATTGAGCTTCTGGGTCAGCTGAACAGCACCGAAGCGGAGGCGGCCGAAGAATATCTGCAACGCCTCGCGGGCGACCACGCCCCGACGAACCTGCCCAGCGGCGACGACAACACCGCCCGTAAGAAACGCCAACAAGCCTGGGCTGCTTGGTGGAAGGCCAACGGGGAGCGAATCCCACTGGTGGGACGCTATCCGCCGGCCGGCACGGAACGCTATCTGGGCCATGTTTTGCTGGTTTTCGCCAACAACGGCGAGATTGTGGAGCTGGACCGCGATCGCAAAGAGCGTTGGAAACTGACGGGCCTGTCCAATCCACGCGACGTGGAAGTGCTCGGCAACGACCGCATCCTCGTCGCCGAGCAGGGCGCTCAGCGCGTCACCGAACGCAATCGCAAAGGCGACATTATCTGGGAGAAGACGACTCCAGGGGCCTATCCCATTGGTGTGCAGCGGCTGCGGAACGGCCATACCTTTATTGTCTGCAATAACAAGCTGCTGGAGGTAGATCGCGCCGGCCACGAGATCTATTCCATTAGCCGCCCTCACGACGTCATTGCCGCTTGCCGCTTGCGTGACGGCCAAATCATCCTTGTCAGCAGCCAGCGGCAGTGCATCCGTATGGATGCTACAGGCAAACAGCTCAAGAGTTTCCCCCTGCAATGGGCCTGGCAAGGAGCGGGCGTGGACATTCTGCCCAACGGCCACATCATCATCCCCGGCTTCTGGATGAACAAGGTCATCGAGTACGACGCCGACGGCAAAGTCGTTTTGGACCTCCATGCCAATCAACCCTACGCTGCTACGCGGCTGAAGAATGGCAATCTCCTGATGGCGCCCCAGCAGTGGCCTTCCGAACTGATCGAAATGGATTCGACGGGAAAACAAGTGAGTAAGCTCAATCTGCCCAATTTCCCACACCGCATCCGCACACGATAAAAGGCTTTCTTAAGGGACCGATGATGCACCGTTATCTCTTGGGATGGATCGTCTGGGTGCTTCTGCCGCTAGGAACATATGCCGCAGAGACAATGGAGGAGGCAGAGGAAGCCGTGCTCAAGGCGGCAGGCCTCCCCACAGACGGGCCGGGACTGGCGGTATACTTCAAGAAGCGCAGCACTACGGTTGCGAATGAGGAGCGCATCAAAGAATGGATACGGCGCCTGGGCGATGATGATTTCAAGACGCGCGAGGAGGCGTCTCGGAAGCTGGTGATGCTCGGCCCGCGTGCGCGGCCTTTCTTGCAAGCCGCCCTCAAGGATTCGGACGCTGAGATCGTCCGCCGCGCTCAAGATTGCTTGGCGCGCATCGCGCAGGACACATCGGTAACAGCGTTGTCGGCGGCCGTGCGCGTCTTGGCGCGGCGGCGACCACCTGCTGCTGCCGCCGTCTTGCTCAATTATCTGCCCTTTGCTGAAGATGAACGCGTCGTCGAGAACATCTATCAAGTGCTGCCCGACTTGGCCGTGCGCGACGGCAAGGTTGAGCCGGCCCTCGTCGCCGCCCTGACCGACCAAGCAGCCGTCAAACGCGCCGCCGCCGGCGCTGCTCTGGCCAGTCTGCCCCTTGCCGAGGCCAGCGGGATTGCGTTAGCGCCCCGAGGGCCGAGCGTACGCAAACTTTTGCTCGATCCCGATGCTCAGGTTCGGCTGCGCGTCGGCCTGGCCTTGGCCGCCCGGGGGGACAAAGACGCTGTGCCGGTTCTCATTCGCTTGATCGACGAAGTCCCCCTGGAACGCAACGGTCTGGTCCTGGAGCTGCTCGATCGCCTGGCGGACGGTAAGCCGCCGCCGGGGATGCCCGTGGCCGATCAGCAAGCGCCCCAGAAGTGCCGCCAAGCCTGGGAAGCATGGTGGAAGGACCACCACGACAAAATCGAACCGGCCCACCTTGAACGGGCCTCTCGCGCACTCGGCTTCACTCTCCTCGTCTTACTCGATCTTAATACGGTTGAACTCCTCGATAGGGCGGGGAACCTTCGCTGGAAAATCACCGACGCTCTGATGCCGCTCGATGTGCAATGGTTGCCCGACGGACAGCATGTGCTGCTCGCCGAATATCAGGCGAAATGCGTCAGCGAGCGCAACCTCAAGGGCGAGACCGTTTGGAAGAAGGCAGTGGACGGCCCGTTGATGGCCCAGCGTTTGCCCAGCGGACATACTTTCATTGCTACGCCCCACCAGCTGATGGAAGTCGATAAAAACGGCAAGGAAGTATGGACTTACAGTCGCCCCGACGGCGGCAGCTTTATGCGGGCCACGAAGCTGCATGACGGCGACATCGCTTGCATCGTGCAGTTTGGCGGTGTCGTTCGGTCGCGCTATGTCCGTCTGACGCCAGCAGGCAAGGACTTCAAGGAAAGCAAAAGCTGGGATGTGCAGGTGCGGACTTCCGGCGGCCGGATCGATGTACTTGCCAATGGCCATGTGCTCATTCCGGAGATGGACAATAACCGCGTGGTCGAATACGATGCCGACGGCCAGAGCGTCTGGGAGGTGAGGTTGGACCAACCGATCGCCGCTGTGCGCCTGCCCAACGGCAACACGTTGGTTACACTGATGCGCGAGAACCGGGCCGTCGAAGTGGACCGGGCAGGTAAAGAAATCTGGCAGTTCAAGACGGACACGCGCGTCACGCGCGCCCTCCGCCGCTAGCGTTGAGGAAATGCGGGTTAGCGACGCTCTTACGCAGCCTCGCCAACCAACCCTTCCTTTGCGGAGACGTCGCCATGCTATCTCGTTACGTCATCTTGGTTCCCTTGCTAATACTAACGAACATTTGTGGAGTGGCTGCCGACACAGAAGGAGAAGCCGAGGCAGATGAGGAAATCCTGCGTCGGGTAGGATTGCCGGCGGATGGTCCCGGTTTGTTGGCGCTGTTCCGCAAGCGCACGCCCGATGCTGAGGCCCAAACCCGCATCCGGTCGCTGATCGCCCAGCTCGGCAGCGCTTCGTTCGCCGAACGGGAGGAGGCCAGTGAGGAGTTGGCCGCATGCGGCGTGGCCGCGGTGGGACTGCTGCGACAAGCGACGCATCACGAGGACCTCGAAATCCGTCGGCGGGCCAAAGATGTCCTGGCAATCCTCGAACAGAACGATCTGCCCACTGATGTATTGACCGCGGCCTTGCATGTGCTGGGCCGCCGCAAACCAGCGCAGCTGGCCGAGGTACTGCTCGATTATGCTCCCCACGCTACCGATGCCGAAATCACCGAGGAGTTGTGCTTGGCCCTGGCTTCGGTTGCTGTGCGCGGCGGCGATGCCGATCCGCATCTCGTACGGGCCTTGACCGATCCCTCAGCGATCAAACGAGCCCTTGCCGGCGCAGCACTGGGCCGCAGTGGTTGTCGTACGCAGCTGTCTGCCGTGCATCGTCTGTTACGTGATCCCCATCTCCAGGTTCGCCGTCGCGTTGCGCTGGCGCTGTTGGAGGCGCGGGACAAAGCAGCCGTTCCCGTGTTGATTGAGTTGCTCGCGGAGCTGCCCCTTGCGGAAGCCGAACATGTCGAATCTCTACTCTTGCAGCTCAGCGGCGACGCTGCCCCGAAGGGAAGCCTCGACTCTCGCAGCCCATATCGTGCGGCCTGGGCCGAATGGTGGAAGCAACACGGCGACAGCCTCGATTTGGCGAAAGTCGAGTTGGAGCCGCGCTGGCGCGGCCACCTGCTGGTGATTGGCGTGACCAACCTGCGCGGCCGCGGCATTCGGTCCGGCGGCTGCATCCGCGAACTCGACGCCCTGGGCCGCACGCGCTGGCAGATCAAGGACGTATCTTATCCTGTAGACGCTCAAGTCCTCGATGAAAAACGGGTCTTAGTGACGGAATATCGACTGTGTCAGGTCACCGAACGCAATCACGAAGGCGCCGTTCTGCGCCGCTTCAACGTTCCGGAACTCCCGCTGGAAGCCCAGCGGCTGCCAGGCGGCCATACGCTCATCACCACGACCAATCGCGTTTTCGAGGTGGACCGAAACGATAAGGAAGTCTGGACGTACAAACATTCGGAGAGGCTGCTCTCGGCCTGTCTCTTGCGTGGGGGAGAGATCGGCATTTGCTCTCACAACGGCGAGTTCGTCCGCATAGACCGCCGCGGCAAGGTCCAGGCTTCCTTTCGCGTCGGCCACCTGTTCCGTCCCTATGGCACGCACATCCAGGGCCTGGCCAATGGACATATCCTGGTGCCACTGTTTTACGACAACAAAGTGGTGGAGTTTGATGACCATGGGCGAAAAGTTTGGTCGGCCTCGTATCCTCAGCCGACGTGCGCCCAGCGCCTGCCCAACGGTCGCACCTTGGTTGCCAGCTACGGCAGCAATTTCTGTGTGGAGTTAGATAAAAATGGGCAGGAAGTCAAACGCCGAAACTGTGACGCTCCGCTGTTCCATGTGAGGGGACGTTAGGAGAGTATATGAATCTGCTAACAACTATTTCCGGCTCCCTGATGGAAGGTTTTCTGCCGCGCGGCTGGGACTTGGGGAAGATCGACCGCCTCGCCGCTGTGCCGCCCGAACAGGCGACGGCCCGGCAAGCGTGGTGGCATCCGCAATTTGAGCCGGTGGCATGCGCCTCCGTCGAGGACTTCGATACCTATATGGGACACGAAATAGCCCGCGAGATTGTGTTGGCGCGCCAGGCAGGCCGGCCTATCGTCTTCATCCTGCCTGTCGGCCCGATGGGCATGTATCGCTGGGCGGTGTGGTTCCTCAACGAGTGGGATGTCTCGTGCGAACATGTCCACGGTTTCAACATGGACGAATGGTCCGACGCCGAGGGCACAACCCTGCCGCCCCAGACGCCGGGGGCCTTCCAACACGCTATGGAACAAGCCTTCTACGGCCCTTTGGGCAAGAACACCGTACCGCCGCGGCAGCGCCATTTCGCGGTGAAAGCGGAACTGCCTCACTACGCCGAGCAGATCGCCGATTTGAAAAAACAGGGCGCCAAGCTGGTGACGGTGTTCGGCATCGGCCGGGTGTGCCACATCGCTTTCTGGGAGCCGCATTTCGCCGCCGAGTTTGCCAGCGAAGCGGAATGGAAGAAACAAACGCATCGCCTGGGCGCACGGCTGCATCCGTTAACGATCGAGCAGAACGCGCTGACGAGCTTTCGCAGCCGTACCACGCTGGTGCCGGCTTTTGCCAACACGATCGGCCCAGCGTTGTTTCTGGCCGCCGACCGCATCATCGGCGGCGCGGACGGCGTACTGGGCCGCGGCATGCAGTGGCAGGGCTTATCGCTGCGCCTGACGCTCCTGCACGAGCCGACGCCGTGGATACCCAGCAGTTACATGCCGACGTTGCCGGGACGCCTGTTCTACCTGCGCGAACTGGCCGAACCACTGACAGCGGAGTGTCATTAAATACTGATTACGAGCCGGAAGCATGAGCGACGGTTACTTCGCCGTCGCTTGCGCTTCCGGTTCGTTGTCATTTCATATCAACGTGGCCGTCGGGACGCAGATGGTTGAGGTAGTGCAAAAAGGCATGCTCGAACTTGGCAAGGGGTTGGCCGGTCAATTCGCAGAACGCTTCCTGAGGGTCGGCGCCGCGCTGTAGTTGGCGCACGTAGGTATCGAGGGCCGGCGTGCCGAGCAGTTTGCGATCGAAAGTCAGATAAAAGGCCAAGGCCCACGAAGCCAGATAATAGCGATCCGATACTTGTTTATCGCCGTTGTGGGCCACCAAGAACTGGTCCGCTTTGGAGCGCAGCAGGTCGGTCAGCGGCAAAAATGTGTTCTGGGCCAGCGCCCGGCGGACGGCTTCCAGCCGCTCCCGGTCGGCATGGCCGATGCGCAGCTCTCCTACCTCAAAAACAGCCGTTTCGAAAATTTGCGCCAGGCCTTCGTTGAGCCAGCGCGGCAGCTCGCCGTCGCGCGGCGGATAGACAAAGTTCAGCAAATAAGCGTGAAATGCTTCGTGGAACAAACGCTGAAACAAACGCTGGCGGGCGCGAGCGCACGTCTCTTGATTGCTCGTCTCGGCGGCCTGAATGCGGCGGCACTGTTCGACCAAGGCCGCTTTCAACTCGGCGGGAATATCGCCTTTGTAAGCCTTGCGCAGCTCCGCTTCGCACGTTGTCACCTTTTCCCGCAGCTTGACGTGTTCGTTGTGGATGCGCTTTAGTTCCTCGCTCATCTGCTGCCAATCGAAGGCGCAGACGATCTGATTCTTGCCGGGATCGAAGAAAGCGGGATTGAGCAAGTTCCGGCCTTGACCGCGCACGAGCGCTTGATAGTCGGCCCGCGATTGCGGCAGCAAGATAGTTGTCGGTCGGCCCTTGGCACGCGGCGGCAAACAGCGAGCGTAGGCTGCGTACACCTGTTCGAGCTGCTCGGCGGCGACGACAACGATACGCCGCGAAGCGTTGGATTCCAGTTCAAAATGAGTAGAACGATAGACCAGTACCTTGGTCTGAGCATTGTCAGGCCACGACGTCTCCTGGAGCTTGATTTTGTCGGCGCCGGGGATGACCGTCTCCTCGGATTCGATCGCTTTCCACGGATCGGGCATTCGGCGATGCTCTTCGCGCAGGATTTCGAAGCGTTGCCGCAGTTTTTCGTGTTCCTCATCGGGCAGCATCTCGACACGCGCGACCTCATTCTCGGAGAAATCGACGCGATAGAAGACGGCGGGCCGGCCGGGATTGCGGAGGATACACCACATTCGCACGCCACCGCCGCGCTGGTAAACCAGTCCGCGATAAATGACACCTTTTTTGAGATAAACAATATCGTACTTCCAATCGTCGCCGCCGACGGGACCATCGGCAACAGCGGTCCTCTGTAGTAGCAGCAACCAGATGAGCAAGATGCGCTTCATGGCGAGGATGGATCTCCCGGCAGTCAGGGCCGCGCCGCTAGGGAGTGGCCCAGGATAACTCACAATACCTCAACGCGGTGCAATTCGACAATGATACCTCCGAGTTTCAACAAGCGGTGCAGGGCGGAGAACCACATCTCGCGTTCCCAACGCAAACCACACTCGCCGCAGACCTGGCGCAGCTCGGTGCGATTGTAAGTTCGGCAATGCCACAATCGGCTGCACATGGCCCCCGTCAGCGTGTCCTCGGTGGACAACAGCAGCAATTTGCCGCCCCTTTGCAACACGCGCGCCAGTTCGCGTAGACCCAACCGCGGATCGGGCAGGTGTTCCAGCACCCAGCCGCACACTACGGCGTCGAAGGCGGCATCGGCATAGGGCAGGCGCGTCAGATCGGCCACGGCATGGCTGATGCGCGGACTACGGAGCCGGGCCTGGGCGCGACGAAGCATGTGCGGCGACAGGTCGAAGCTGGTGATGAGGGCGTCGGCGTCGGCATGACGGAGGAGGAAGCGCGAATAGCGGCCATTGCCACAGCCTGCATCGAGAATGCGCTTGCAGCCGCGCACGTCAAAGGCGCCGGGACGAATCAGCCGTCCAGCCAACGCCTCATGACCCGTTACCAATCCTGTCACGGCTGTCAGCGCGCCGGGCAGGCCGTTGTAGTGGTCCTGAATAAAACGCCGCGAAAAAGTGGGTTCAGAAGAAAGCATGGTACCCAGACAAAGAAGGCCCTACGGAGGTCGTCATTTCACTGTCAGCGCTTTATTGAGGAAGTCGGCAAATTCTTCGGGACTGTCGATCAAACCCTTGTCGTATTCTGCTATCTTGGTCAGCGTCTTGCCCTTGACCTTCAGCACGACATAATAGGGCCGGGCGTAATTGCCGAGCTTCTGACTCGCAAAATCTTGTGCCTCTTCCGCATCGGGCACTTGTTTCGTCCCTTGAGGAACACGGTCCTCATAGAGACGGACAGTCACGAACTGCTGCAAAAGGTTTTCGATACTTGGCTGTGAGAGCACACGGCCCTCGTTTAATTTGCAGTTGTTTCAACCCAGGCCCGTGAAGTCGATGAACAGTGGTTTGCTTTCGCGCTCCGCTCGCGCTAGCGCCGCGGGCAAGTCGGTCCCCCATTCGGAGCGCTCGTCCGGCAGCAAAAACGCACTGACCCATTCGTAGACTACGCCGCGCGGTTTCTGCGACCGGCCGTGGTCATCCTTAAAGATGCCCGGCAACAAATAGAAAGCGAACGACAAAAACACCAACCCGAAGACTAAACGCGGTACGCCGATCGATTCGGCGACATCGTGATCATGCGGCAAACGATATACATTCAGTAGATACAGCCCGCACGCTACGGCCAAGGCGACATAGATGCCCAACACCAGGTCAAACGTGAAATATTCACTTTTACCCAGGAAGTTCAGCTCGGCGGCGCGGACGAACTTGAACGCCGCCGCCAATTCCAGAAAGCCCATCACCACCTTGACGGAGTTCATCCACGAGCCGCTCTTGGGCAGCGACCGCAACAGGGTAGGGAACAGCGCCAGCACGAAGAATGGCGAAGAGAAAGCCAAGGCAAAAGCCAAAGGGCCAAGAACACGCTGCAACCAGCCGACCACGGATTGCGCAGCTTCCAGGGTGATGAACGCCCCGTAAATGGGACCGACGCAAGCAAAACTGATGATGCTGAACGTCAGTGCCATGAAGATGATGCCGACCAAGCCGCCTTTGCCTTCGCGCGCCCCGGTCAAGTTGGCCAAGCCCGACGGCAATTCGATCTCATACATGCCCAAAAGGCTCAAGGCGAAGAAAATAAACACGCCGGTGAGAAAGACATTAGTGATCCAGTGCTGGCTGATGATCTGTAGGACGTGGACCAGGGCGATGCCGCCAGCGGTCAGCACGGCGACGATGGTGGCGCAGTATACCGCCGCCATCGTCAGCGGACGATGGTGTACGCGCTCGCTCTGTTTGAGGAAGAAACTGACCGTCACCGGGATCATAGGGAAAACACAGGGAGTCAACAGCGAGATGAATCCGCCCAGAATGGCCGTGACAATCGTGGCCCACAAGCCCGCGTGGCCCCTTCCGCCGGAGACACTTTCCAGCGAAGGACTGTTGACCACCTGGTATTCGCGCCAGTCAAACGTTGTCTGAGCAGAAGATGCCGCCAGTGAACCGCGAGGAACGTCCGTCCCCTTTTCCGGAGTCCGTGTTCGTGCTTCGTCGTAGTTTTTCAACAACTTCTGCACCGCAGGCGCCAGCGCGACGGCCTGGGCCGCAGAGACACGTACAGGGACCGTAAGCGTCTGCTTCTCGGTTAGGCAGCCCTTGGGATCGCAGACTTGCAAACGGATCTGGATTTCCAGGTTATGCATTCCCGGCGCGGCTTCGGGGCGGGTCAGCACTTCCATGATCCAGGTGAAAGGCTTTTCGTACTCATAGATGAGGCCGGAACTGCTTTCCTCCGCCTTGAGTTCCGGCTCGCTCTCGACGATAGGCCAGAGACTGACGAACTCCTTGCTATCGCCCAGGCGCACCTGACTGAGTTGGGCCGTACTCTGGACCTCGGTGTGCTTGGCAATCGGATAAGTGTGCCAGCCCGCTTGCGGCGTGCCTTCGATTTGCACCAAGAACGTCTCGCCGCGGCGAACCTCGAAATGGTTTTCCGCCCCGACGGCATTTTGGTCCGAGAAGGGATCGACCGGCCCGAGGGTCACTTGGAAAGCGATGTGCTTGGGCTGTTCCAGCGGCGCCGCATACGAGAGATTAATCCCAGGGCCGCAGAGAACACAGAGCAAACTCCAGAAAAGAAAGATGGCCGGAAAGAAACGAGCGCGCATGGGAGATCTCTCCAAATTGTCTTTCTCTGTGTTCT
>JAJPIY010000312.1 GCA_021324515.1 Planctomycetota bacterium | reverse complement strand
TGCATCCGTCTCCATGTGCAAGGGTGTCTCAAGGCCGGGGCGACGCGTGAGCAAGTCCTGGAGGCGGCCGGTGTGGCGGTAATGATGCAGGGAGGCCCGACCTTCACCCACGTTCCGGAGGTCCTGAATACGTTGGACCACCTTCTCAAGGAATCCGGTTCCTGACGAACCTGGGCCGCGGTGAACATCACGCGAAAAAACAAAGGCAGGCATCATGGCTTCCGGTGAATCGACGCTACCAGCGAACGGCCCCGCCCTGAGTTCACGTGCCTCCTCTGCCGGGAAATCGAAGAAGCCCGGAAAGAGGATGGCCCGTGTTGGGGCCGTTTTGCTGGTCGTCGGTCTAGCTGCCGCCGGGGTAGGCGTCTGGCTATGGCGATTCTTCCCGTACCAAGAACCTACTAAGGAACTCCTCCTTTATGGGAACATAGACATCCGCCAAGTACAGTTGGCGTTCAACGGTACCGATCGCATTGCGGCCGTGCTGGTCAAAGAAGGCGATCGCGTGCAGGGTGGTCAATTGCTGGCCAAGCTGGACACGCGCCGCCTCGAGGCAGCGGTCGCGCGTGCTCAAGCTCAGGTAGAGGCCCAGAGACAAGTGGTCGCTCGTCTGGAGGCGGGGACGCGGATCGAAGAGATTCGCAAGGCTCGCGCCGACCTTGAATTAGCCGAAGCCGACGTGAAAAATGCTCAGCGAACCTATGAGCGCCGCAGTTCGCTGGCGCGCTTGAATGCCGCTTCGCAACAAGAAGCCGATGATGCCGAAGCAGCCGCCGAGGTCGCCGTCGCACGGCGGAACGCCAACAAGGCGTTGCTCGACCTGGCCATCGCCGGGCCCCGGAAAGAAGACATTGCCGAGGCCAAAGCGATGTTGAAGAATTATCAGGCGCAGTTGGCCCTGGCTCAGACCGAGTTGGCCGACGCCGTTCTGTACGCTCCTAATAACGGGGTCATTCAGGATCGCATTCTGGAGCCGGGAGACATGGCTTCTCCTCAAAAGAGCGTCTTCACTCTGGCGCTCACCGACCCCGTTTGGGTTCGGGCCTACGTGGCGGAACCTGACCTGGGGAAGATCACCTTGGGGATGGCTGCCGAGGTTGAAACCGACAGCTATCCAGGCAAGCGCTATCCGGCCTGGATCGGTTTCATCTCGCCCACAGCGGAGTTTACACCCAAGTCCGTGGAAGTTCGCCAACTCCGTACGCGCCTGGTCTATCAGGTACGGGTGTTCGTCAAGAATCCGCAAGATGAGCTTCGCCTCGGCATGCCCGTGACGGTGCATGTTCCTTTGGATCAGTTTCGCCGCCACGAAAACACCTATGAGAAAGAGTAGTTACGGGAGCTGTGCTCAATGGTTGCCCTCCCTTTCCCCTGTGAACAATCCGCTAGGGTTGGCGAGCCAGACGTTGCGATCCTGGAATTTCGCCAGGTGTGCAAAGATTTTGTTTCTAGGAGAAAACGCACCCACGCTCTCCGCAATGTCAGTTTTCGCGTCCGCCGCGGCACCGTCACCGGCTTGATTGGTCCGGATGGTGCTGGCAAGACCACTCTGATGCGGTTGGCGGCGGGTTTGCTGCTCGCCGATGCAGGGGAAATTCGCGTTTTGGGCCGAGATGCCGCCGCGGATTCTCTGGCCGTGCAGGCCACGATTGGCTATATGCCGCAACATTTCGGCCTGTACGAGGAACTCACGGTGGAGGAGAACTTGGATCTGTATGCGGACCTCCAAGGCGTCCCTGAGGAACAACGATCGCAGCGTTACTCCGAGTTGATGGCCATGACGGGATTGGCCCCCTTTACCCGGCGTTTGGCCGGCCGATTGTCCGGAGGCATGAAACAGAAATTGGGCCTGGCCTGCACCTTGGTGCGCTCACCGCCCTTGTTGCTCCTGGACGAACCTACGGTAGGAGTAGATCCGGTGTCGCGGCGGGAATTATGGTCCATTGTCTACCGCCTCGTCCAACAACAAAAGATGAGCGTCCTCCTCAGTACGCTGTATCTGGATGAAGCGGAACATTGCCACGAAGTAGTGATTCTCCATGAGGGAGCGGTGTTGGGGCAGGGGCCGCCAGCCAGTTTCCGCTCGCCGCTGCACGGCCGCACCTGGGCGGTGTCCATCCCCGCGGGGAAGAAGCGGGATATTCAAGGAAAACTGTCTGGTGCTCCCGGCGTAGTGGATGCGGTCATCCAAGGCGAACGGGTGCGGCTGGTCCTGGACGCTGAGCCTTCTCCAGAGGTAAGCCGGTCTTTGGCGGAGTTGGCGGGTGCTCCGCTAGAACCTGTGCCGCCACGTTTTGAGGACAGTTTTATCGCCATGCTCCGATCACGCCGTTCGGGAAACGGGGAAGCAAAAGCGGCAAACAGGATTTCTTCGCTCCCCAATGTGTCCACGGACGGCGCGGAGGAAACCGTGATCGCGGTGCGTGACGTACAGCGGCGATTTGGCGATTTCCTGGCGGTCAACCGAGTGACTTTTGAGGTGAAACGAGGCGAAGTCTTTGGCTTATTGGGAGCGAACGGTGCCGGCAAAACCACGACGTTTCGTATGCTTTGTGGGCTGCTGCCTCCCAGCACCGGGCTGCTGCGCGTGGCCGGAATAGACGTTCGCCGCGCGGCAGCTGCGGCACGGGCACGGCTGGGATACATGTCGCAAAAGTTCTCCCTGTACGGTAATCTGAGCGTCTGGCAGAACCTGCAATTTTTCAGCAAGGTCTACGGATTATCCGGCCGCCGTCGCGCAGAACGATTGGCCTGGGCCCTGGAACAATTTCAATTGACCTCTCTGGTAGACGCCGTCAGCGCTGACTTGCCTCTCGGCTACAAACAACGGCTCGCTCTGGCTTGCGCCCTCATGCACGAACCAGACATTCTGTTCCTGGATGAACCGACCTCCGGCGTGGACCCGCTGGCGCGACGCGAGTTCTGGCATTGGATCAATCATCTCGCTCGGCAGGGCGTCACAGTGCTGGTGACGACCCATTTCCTGGAGGAGGCCGAGTATTGCGATCGGCTCGCCATTATGGCGAGCGGCGCAATTCTGGCCCTGGGAACTCCAGAAGAGATCAAATCCTTAGCCCGCTCGCCCCGTCTTCCTCACCCGACGATGGAAGAGGCGTTCATCTACCTGATCGAAGGGGCAAATAAGGGAGCAGCAGGACCATGAAGAGGCAAGAAGGGTCAAAGGGAACGCTTGGAGAACCGTCCCGCGGCGGCCGGCTCATGCGCTTGCGGGGTTTGGTTCGCAAAGAGTTTTTGCAGATTCTGCGGGATCCCAGCAGTATTGCAATTGCCTTCGTGATGCCGGTGGTGTTGCTGTTGCTCTTCGGCTACGGCTTGTCGCTCGACGCCGAGCACGTCCCGTTGGCCGTGGTGGTCGAAGAACCAAGCGCGGAAACCGCCAGCTTTATCGGCTCGTTCCAGCAGTCTCGATACTTTGAACTGGTGCCTTTGTCTAACATGCGCCAAGCGGAGCAGGCGCTGCGCGAACATCGGGTGAAAGGAATCATCTATCTTCGCGAAAACTTTGCCCGCCAACGGAGGAGCATAGGTGCCGCGCCGGTGCAGATCATCCTCAATGGTGTCGATGCCAACACGGCGCGCTTGGTTCAAGGCTACGTGAATGGAGCATGGGAAAAATGGTTGGAATTGGAAGCCCGAAGCAATGGCGTGCCCTTGACGATACCGGTGCAAGTGAGCGAGCGAGTCTGGTTTAACAGCGAACTGCGCAGTCAAGACTACCTCGTGCCCGGCCTGATTGCTGTCATTATGACGCTCATTGGTGCATTGTTGACGGCAATGGTAATGGCGCGCGAATGGGAACGCGGTACGATGGAGGCGCTGCTGGTGACGCCGGTCGCTATCCAAGAAGTCTTACTCGGCAAGCTGGTCCCTTACTTTGTTCTGGGCATGGGCGGTCTAATCCTTTCGGTGGGCACTGCTGTAGGGTTGTTTGCCATTCCTTTGCGCGGTTCTGTGATCGTGTTGTTTGCGGCATCTTCTCTGTTTCTGTTGGCCGCCCTGGGGATGGGGTTGCTGATTTCGATTGTGGCCAAAAATCAGTTCGTGGCAGGTCAAATCGCCATTATCGTTACTTTTCTGCCTGCCTTCATTCTTTCGGGCTTCATTTTCGACATCGGCAGTATGCCCTGGCCGATCCAGATGATTACCCACTTGATTCCCGCCCGTTATCTTGTGGCCATCTTGCAAACCGTCTTCTTGGCGGGGAATGTACCTAGCGTCATCTGGCCCAACGGCGCAGCCTTGTTGTTGATGGCGATTTTGTTCCTTAGTTTGGGCCGCTGGAAGTCCCACAAACGCTTAGAGTGAGTATGACCCATGTGGCAACGAGTAGCGGCCTTGATCGTCAAGGAATTCCTGGCCTTGCTCAAGGATCCGAAAAGCCGCTTCGTGATTGTCATCCCCCCGATGATCCAGCTGCTCGTGTTCGGCTATGCGGCCACCTACGACCTGAACGACATTCCCTATGCCGTGTACAACGAAGATCCGGGGGCAGAAGGACGGGAATTGTTGGCCGGCTTCCGGCTGTCTCCTCATTTTCGGGAAATCGCCCACCTGTCACACGATGCAGACATCGCCCCGCTGATCGACAAGCGGGAAGCATTACTGGTGGTGCATGTCGGGCCTCGGTTCAGCCGCGATCTGGCGACAGCCCAATCCGCTTCGGTGCAAGTGATAGTAGATGGCCGCAATTCCAACACTGCCCTCTTGGCCCTGGGATACGTCCGAAGCATCGTCCATCGGTTTAACGACCAATGGGCAGCGCGTCACGGCCAACCGAAACCACCTGCTCAACTGGAGATGCGTGCCTGGTTTAACCCAAACTTGGAAAGTCGTTGGTTCATCGTTCCGGGCATCGTCGCCCTTCTCACGTTGGTGGTGACGATGTTGGTGACGGCCCTTTCCGTGGCACGGGAGCGCGAACAAGGCACCTTCGATCAGCTGCTAGTCACCCCGTTTCGTCCAGCCGAAATTCTTCTGGGCAAAGCGCTTCCGGGTTTTATCATTGGCATAGGAGAAGCCACGGTCATCGTTCTGTTGGCCATATTTTGGTTCAAAGTCCCCCTGTGGGGCAGTCTGCTGACCCTCTATACCGGCATCACCTTGTTCCTGGTCTCGGCCATCGGCGTAGGGCTGATGATCTCGTCATTGGCCGTGACTCAACAACAAGGGCTGCTCGGCGCCTTTTTCTTCTTGGTGCCTGCTATTATTCTATCGGGCTTTGCCACTCCTATCGCCAACATGCCTTCCTTCATTCAGAAGATCACCTTGGTGAATCCCATGCGTTATTTCATGGAGATCCTGCGCGGCGTATTCCTGGAAGGCATGCCCTTTCTGATGTTGGTCGACCAGTTTTGGCCAATGGCGGTAATTGGGGGAGTGAACCTCACTTTGGCAGGCTGGTTGTTTCGCCGTCGCCTTTACTAAATCCCACGATAAATTCTCAGAACTACTCCACTCCTATCCGATATAACGATCATGCGGCCCATCAGAGGTATTGGCACTTCCTTAGCCTTGTTCTTTGGAATAACCCTGGCTTTGCTTGGCGGCGGTTGCACGAGTTTGCCGCAATGGTGGCACAACGGCTTCAAAGTGGGGCCGAATTATCAGCGTCCCCCCGCTCCTGTGGCTGCCCAGTGGATCGATACGGATGAGCGTGTGACAGCGAAACCGGAAGAAGTGGGTAAGTGGTGGGAACGGCTTGGTGATCCGATCCTCAATGCTCTCATCGAAAACGCTGTTCGTCAGAATCTGGATTTGCGGACGGCAGGCGCGCGAATTCTCGAATCCCGTGCTAAACGAAATATTGCGGCTGGCAATCTTTTCCCTCAATCGCAGCAAGCGTTGGCAGCTAATCCCCTCGCCCAAATCAGCAAGAACCTGCCGCTGCCATTGCCTCACACCCTACACCTCTGGGCAACAGGGTTCAATGCCTCTTGGGAGTTGGATTTTTGGGGTCGCTTTCGCCGCGCCGTCGAAGCCGCCGATGCCGATCTGAGTGCTTCGGTGGACAACTACAACGATGTCTTGGTGCTCCTTCTGTCCGAAGTGGCCACGAATTACGTTCAAGCACGCATCTTTCAGCAACGCTTGGCCTTTGCACGCCGAAATGTCGAGATCCAACAAGGTTCTCTCGAAATTGCCGAACTTCGCTTCAAAAAAGGCGTAGCTAGCGAATTAGACGTACAGCAAGCCCGCTCGGTCCTCGCCCAAACCAAGGCTACGATTCCCCCTCTGCGCACCGGATTGCGTCAAGCCAACAATCGCCTCTGCATCTTGTTAGGTGTGCCGCCTTACGAGCTGATCGATCAACTTGAGCCGAAACCAATCCCTACTGCGCCGCCGTCCATCGCCATCGGCATACCCGCCGAGTTGTTGCGGCGACGGCCGGACATTCGGCGCGCCGAACGAGAGGTGGCTGCACAAAGCGCGCAAATCGGTATTGCCACATCTGATCTTTACCCGCGGCTCGCTCTCTTCGGCTTCATTGGCTACGCTTCGGAGGATCTCAAAAACCTGTTCTCAGCAAATAGTTTTACAGGCCTTCTCTTGCCTACGTTTCAGTGGCAAATTCTCAACTATGGCCGGATTCTAAACAACATCCGTGCTCAGGACGCACATTTTCAAGCGAAGGTACTCGAATACCAACAAGCCGTCTTGCGGGCCGATCAAGAAGTTGAGGACGGCATCGTCGCTTTTTTACAGGCTCAGGAACAATTGCAAACTCTTGAAGAAAGCGTTCAGGCGGCTGAACGATCCATTGAGTTAGTGGTGGCCCAATACCGGCGTGGAGCGACTGACTTCAATCGCGTGTATAATGCTCAAGCATTGCTAGTTACTCAGCAGGACCAATTGGCCATAGCTCGTGGAAATATCACGTTGAGCATGATTGCCATCTACAAGGCGATTGGGGGAGGATGGGACTGGTTTTCACACCAATGTCCCCCTGACGGTTGCCCAGATCGTCCTTCTCATTATCAAGGGGCAAACAAATAGGCAAAAAGCGGAAACCTGAGGTGCTAATGCCACTCCGCTCGTCCGGCAAACTTCTCGGGGTGCTGAGACAACCTCGCTCACTCCCAAAAACTGCCCGGCACTCAGCCCCCTCAAGAGGGAGGGAAAAGATTGCTAGCACTAGGGGATTGCAGCAGGAGAAAGCGAAGGTTAGACCATCGCTGCGCCCCATCAACGCTACAGCCTAGCGCGGCGGTTAAATCGGCGTCTACGCCACGATACGTCCCGATCAAGCGATCCCGCGCTTCCAAAGAGCTGGCCGTCGCTCCTCGCCTTTGCCGGGGCAATCCTTTATCCTAATCTCGCACACACTGGGTTGTTCGGACTTGCGGAGTTGAGCCATGCATCGATCGCTTCAGTTTGTCTTGGTCTGGATGGCGCCGTTGTTTTGCTTCCCTTCCGTCTATACTTGGGCCCAAGAGCGGACGACAGCGTATCGCGGCGCCCGCATTTTGACGGCAGCCGGCGCGCCTATCGAGAAGGGTGTGCTAATAGTGCGTCAGAATAAAATCGTCGCCGTCGGCGCGGAGTCAGATACGCCCATTCCAGAAGACGCTGAGGTCATTGACCTGAGCGGCAAGACCCTTATTCCTGGCCTGGTGGACACGCATTCGCATATCGGCATATGGTCCAAGCCGCATGTGCCGGCCCACAACGACGGCAATGAAGGCAGCGGACCGGTGCAATCGGCATTGCGGGCGCTGGATGCGATCCAACCCGATGATCCCGGCATTCGCATGGCCGTGGCCGGCGGCGTCACGACGGCCAACATCATGCCCGGTTCGGCCAACGTCATCGGCGGCCAGACGGTCTACGTCAAGCTCCGCGGCCGGACCATCGAAGAGATGCGCCTCACCCCAGCCACCGTGTTGGGGGGATTGAAGATGGCCAATGGCGAAAATCCTAAGCGCTGGAACTTCGAGGGGCGCAAAATGGCCCCAGCCACGCGCATGAAGATCGCCGCCTTGCAACGCGAGCAGTTCCTCAAGGCCCGCGAGTATCAACGAGCGTGGCAGCGCTATCGCCAGGCCAAGGCCGAGGGCAAGGAAACCTCGCAACCGGAAACCGATTTGGCCCTGGAACCACTGGTCGAAGTGTTGGAGCGCAAACGCACCGTCCATTTTCACAGCCATCGCGCCGATGACCTTATGACGGCGATCCGGCTGGCCAAGGAATTCAACTTCGAGCTGGTGTTGCAGCACTGCACCGAAGGGTATCGCATTGTCGAGGAGCTGGTCCGTGAGAAAATCCCCGTGTCGCTGACGTTGGTGGACAGCCCCGGTGGCAAACTCGAAGTGGCTGGGTTGCTCGAAGAAAACGCGGCCATTCTCAGCAAGGCCGGCGTCAAGGTAGCGATCAATACCGATGACTCCATCACCGAATCGCGCTTCTTCCTGCGAACGGGGGCCATCGCCGTGCGCGGCGGCATGTCGGAAGACGCCGCCCTTCGCGCTTTGACCATTCATGGTGCCCAAATGCTGCACCTCGACGATCGGCTTGGCTCGTTGGAAAAAGGCAAGGACGCGGACTTCGTCGTGCTATCTGGCCCGCCTTTCAGCGTTTACACGCAGGTGTTGCAGACTTACATCGATGGCCAATGCGTCTTCGATCGCAACAAGCAACAAGACTGGTCGTATCAGACAGGAGGGTTCGCGTTGCGTGAGCGCAGCCGGTTGCCCAAGCGTCCGCCGGCAGTCCCTCCGCCCGCCGCCGTGGACGCGTCGTTGCGCCGCCTCGAACACAAACCGTGGCGCGGCAACGTGCCCCGCTTCGCTATCTTGGCTGGGCGCATCGATACTGTAGCGACAAAAAGTATCGCCCAGGGCGTCATTTTGGTCGAAGAGGGCAAAATCACGGCCGTGGGGCCGGCATCGGACGTGAACGTGCCCGAGGGTTGGCCCGTGCTGACCGCAGCGGTAGTCACGCCTGGATTGATCGACGCTCATACGGTTGTCGGCTTGTCGGGAGCGGCCAATATCGGCGCCGATCAGGACCAAGACGAGTTGAGCGATCCCAACCAGGCGGATTTGCGCGTGCTGGACAGTTTCAATCCGCGCGAGCCGCTCCTAGAGTTTCTGTGCCGTGAAGGCGTCACCGTGGTCCATGCGGTCCCGGGCCGGGCCAACGTCCTTGCTGGGCAGACAGGCGTTTTCCGCACTTCGGGACGCACCGCCGAGAGCATGACGTTGCGCTTCCCGGCTGGATTGCTCGTCAACCTGGGGGAAACGCCGAAAGCGTCGTACACCAATCGCCAACCGACGACGCGCATGGGCACGGCCGCCCTGCTGCGAACGGCGTTAGCGCAGGCCCAGAACTACGCGCGCAAAAAAGCTGCCGCCAAAGATGAAGAGAAACGTCCTCCTTATAATCCAAAATGGGAGGCGTTGAGTTTGGCGCTGGACGGCAAACTGCCGGTCATCTTTGCTGCGCACCGGGCTGATGATCTCTGCACCGCCCTGCGTTTAGCCAAGGAGTTCAACCTGAAGCCGCGCTTGGATCTGGCTACGGAAGGCTATCTGATCGCCGATCGGTTGGCTGAGGCCAAGGCGCCGGTAGTGGTGCATCCGACCATGCAGCGGCCTGCCTCGATGGAAACGTATCACAGCCAGCTGTGCAACGCTGCGGTGTTGGCCGATCACCAAATCCCGCTGGCCATCGGCACCGGCTTTGAGGCGTATGTGCCGAAAACGCGTGTGCTGCGCTACGAAGCAGCGATGGCCATGGTCAACGGTCTGGGTTATGAACGCGCTCTGCGGGCGATCACTCTCGACGCTGCACGGATACTCGGCATCGACAACCAGCGCGGCAGTATCGAAAAAGGCAAGGTTGCCGACCTGGTGCTGTTCGACGGCGATCCGTTTGAGCACACGACCCACGTAACCCACACGTTGATCGAAGGCCGGGTCGTTTACGATCGCAGCGAGTATTTGCAATTGCCGTTCGCACGGCGAGCGATTCCTCTGACAGGCGGAGGCGTGGGATGCTGCTTGGGGATATGGTGAGGTGATTGGTTGTCTCTCGTATTTCATCGGGAGAGGATGTTCTCAACCGTTGCGAGCGATTGCGAAGCGTCGTTAACCGCTACAGCGCCTGCTCCGAACGGAACTTTTCGGTCCGGGCGGATTCACGAGCGCAATTTCTCCGCGAAACGAGCAAGGGCCTTGTCTATTTCCCGGCGTTCTCGTTCATTCAGCGGGCGGCCGGCGAAACGGACCCGATAGAACAGCTCGACGACATGCATCGGCAGTCCGGCCAGCGCGGCCCAAGCGGGCCGCGCCTGGAGGAGCCGCCAGGCTGCGGCACCGTATTCGCGCGGCGTCTGTCCGCAAACGGGCCGCAGCGAGGTGTAGCGCGTCAAAATCCGTACCAACCGCGGATAAATGGCCAGATCACTCGATGGGCCCTTGGCTCCGTCTCTGCGCAGGAAGGGTGCGCTTCGGCGGTAGCGCAGGCGGCGCAGAAACAGCCCCAGGGCTGCGGCGGCGGCAAATGCCGAAACGACACGGCCCCCGGCCTGCAGCAAGGACAAGGTCGGGGCGGACATCAGCGTGTCCCATAAGTCGGCCTGCTGGTCACCGTTATATTCGACAATCAAGGCTCGCCACCATTGCAGACAAAAACGCTGTACTTCCTCCCATAACCGGGTCATCGATAAGCGGCGTGCGGACGCCATCGGTTCCGGCGGCGTGGGATCCAAGGTTAGCCAATCGTAAAGAGGCGTCCGGCGAAGCGGGGCTTGGGCCTCGCCCACAGAAGGGACGTGCGGAACCAGGGTTTCCACCCAGGCGTGCGCGTGACTGTGCCGCACTACGTAGTGACCGTCGCCCAGGCTGTCGCAGCCGCGAAAACCTTTGATCACGCGGGCAGGGATACCCACCGAGCGCAGCATCAGGGCCAGCGCCGCCGCGTAACGCTCGCAATGCCCCTGTTTGACGTTAATCAGGAAATCCAAAACGGGATCGATGGAGCGATTGTGACGAGTGATTTCCAGCGTGTAGGTATATTCGCCGGAGTAAGCCAGGTAATCGGTGAGGGCGCGGGCCACCGCTTCCCAGTGGTCCTGAGCAAAGGAGACAGAATCGGCAGGGTTGGCCAAGGCAGCGCGAACGCCTTCCGGCAAGCGATAAAGCGGATGCTGAGCCAGGCGACGCAACAGTTGCACGGTCCAATCTTGCAAGGGAGCATAGAGAGAGGACGGCAAGTTGGTCAGCAGTTGAATTTCCTTGGGGGGCCATACGCCCTCAGCAGGTATCCGAGAGAGATCGCCAGCTGGCGGCATTACCTGGCGATAGCGATACTCGCGCCGCAGGTTGGTGAGCATCTGCGGCAGCACCGTGCCCGAAAACTCCACAAACAGGCGGCGTCGGTCGTAGTTATCCAAAGAGAGCACAGGCAAGCGCGCCTGGTCCGGCCCGAAGCGAATTGGTTCGGCTAGCACCAAGCCGCCGGATTGGCGCGGCTGGACCGTGAAGGTTAGGAAAAATTGATCGGGGCCGAAATCCGGCAACTTCTCTTGACGACTTCGCCACGGGCGCATCGGCATCAGATGCATCGTCAACCATTTGCCGTGGTCGTACCAGTCGAGCACGCTGCCGCGCCAGCGCTGGTCGGCGGGCAGGTCGAGTTTGGGCTGGCCGACCGCATCGACGGCGGCAACGTGCAGGGCTACCGCGTCGTCCATCTCGACTCGGCCGATATGATTGAGGTTCATCTCTTCGCCGACACCCTGGAAATGGTTGCGGCTGTATCCGGAACGAAGCCGGCTCAATGGCTCCCAGCTCCAGTTGTCGTGGCGCGGCGTGAGCAGAAACAGCAGCAGCGACGCCGCAGAAATCAGGACGGTCCACCGTAGGGCAAAGGCGAGCAAGGAGATATTGCCGGGGCCGCGACCGTTAGACAGCAGTGTTGCCGCCATCTCCTCTGCTCTCTGCTGGTCGTGGCAGGGATAACTGTTCGCCCCTTTTCGCGCGGCTAACCGATAGTGCAGGGTCAGACAAATAAGGTCGCTGGCGAGATAAGCCGCCATCAGGGCGCCGAATACCGGGCCGCCGTCGAGCAGACAGCCCAAAGCAATCTGGAGCAATCCCAGACCTTGCAGGTGCCAGAAATGGCCGGCGTCGCGTCGTCGAAATACTTTGACCAACAGCGCTGCCATTGACAGCGGTCCCATATACGGCAGCAGTGCAAGGTGCAAAGGCAGATGTGCTAGTACGAAATCATTATCACTCAGCTGCGTCACCAGCCAGAAGAGGCCCGCGGCAGCGATGAGCAGCCCCAAAAGGTTGGCCCCCCAGTTAGGCAGGCCCCAACGTCCATCAACCCACCAGGCCAAGAACAGCAGGGCCAACACCGGGGCCAGACAGATTTGCAGTTCAGGCAGGAACGGCGTCTCAGCGAACACCAGGGCGGCACACGACAACCCCAGCGTCAGATACTGCGACAGACGAAACCAGTGTTCCAGCGACATAACCATTCTTCCCCTGGCCCTCGGCTCTTACTGAGGGCCGTACCGTGTCCTCGGCAAATCAAGGGCTAGGAGGTCGGCGGTGTATAAAAATCGAAGCTGTCCATGCGCATGGCATCCAGACAATAAACGGGACGCCCCAGGGCGCGCCGCAGAGGCTCGATCAAAGCGCTGCGCCCCAGCGCCACTACCACGACAAGGGCCGCAGGCAAGCGCCGCGCTTGCAAGCGCCCGATCACGGCCCCATCGGCCGGGCCGGGGCCGCACTCCAATACGGCCAGGTATTCCAAAATGCGTCGGGCCTGTTCAGGCCCCGTCACGCCGTCTAGCACCAGCGGCTCGGCCGTCGCTGCGGCCAGCACCAGCCGATCGTCCCGACGCCGACACCATTCCCAGCAGATCGAAGCAGTCAAACTGATCAGTCCCTCGAATGGTTCGCGCAGCGACATGCCCCAAGGGCCTGCTTCCGTCGGCAGCGTCGGATCGAGGAGGAGAATCAGATTATCGCTGGGTTCATCCTCGAATTCCCGGACCATTAGCTCTCCGCGGCGGGCGGAGGTGCGCCAGTGAATCAGTCGTGGACTATCACTGCTGCGATAGGAACGCAGCCCATGAAACTCCGCCTGCGCTCTCGGGCTGGGCCGCGGTTTCTGGCGGAGAGAGAGAGGCCGGGGCTGCACCGACAGGTTGCGTAAGTACCGCAGGAACCGGCCCCGGTGCAACCAACCCAGACAGGGCAGCACGGTCACAGTTTCCTCTGCCGTCAGCAACCGGCGCCGCTCGACGAGACCAAACGGATAGCCGCTGCTTGCCCGTAGCGCTCCCCACGTATAGCGGCCCCGGCGCGGCAGGACCACTTGTCGGCGCCAGGTCACGCTGCCCTGAGCAGGGAGATAGTCAATCAGCCATGCTGCGGCGTGATCCAGTCCTTCATCATAGATGCGCAGCTCCAGACGGGCGTTTCGGCTGGGATTGCTCAGCTGCACTTCTACTCTACAAGGCGTACCGGCGAACAGCCATTCGTCGAAGCGACGGCGCGCTTGCACGCCGCGCAGGCTTCGCCCCGCCGCCACTAGGTTCAGCACCGTTATGACCACAAGGACATCGCCCAGGAGCAGCAACAGATTGATGCGCCGGTGCAGGCCGATGCTCAAAAGCCCCAGCGCTACCAGCAGACAGTACCCCCCTTCTGCGGGAAGGCCAATGAAGGAAGGACCAAGGAGGAAAGGCCTCTTCCGGCGTTTGCAATCGTTCATTTCTCTCCTCCAATTCTCCTTGTCTTCTTGGTCCTTCCTCCCGGCATCCTTTGTCACGACGGGACCGGTGTCTGGGCGAGGATGTCCCGAATGATTTCCTCAGCAGCGTTGGCGGTGCCGTCCTGTCGGGGCATGCGGGGCAGAATGCGATGGGCAAGTACGGCCACGGCCAAGTGCTTGATGTCATCGGGCACGACGTAATCCCGTCCCTCCAGGAGGGCCAGTCCCTGGGCAGCGCGATACAGGGCCAAGGCCGCCCGCGTGCTGCCGCCCAGGTGAATATCTGGATGATAGCGCGTGGCGGCGATGAGGTCCAGCAGATAATCGGCCAAGGTTTCTTCAACGCGCACTTGCCGAACCTGGCGCTGCAACGTCACTACTTCCTCGGCCGACAGGACCGCTTGCAACTGCTCGACCGGCTCGCCGCTGCGATGGCCGGTCAAAATGCTCTTTTCGGCGTCTCGCTGAGGATACCCGATGCGCAACCGCATGAGGAAGCGATCGAGCTGGCTCTCCGGCAAGGGATAGGTGCCCTCGAACTCGTAGGGGTTCTGAGTGGCCAATACGAAGAAAGGCGGACCGAGCAAGTGGGTTTGTCCATCCAACGACACCTGATGATCGCTCATGGCCTCCAACAGGGCGCTTTGGGTCCGCGGGGTGGCCCGGTTGATCTCATCAGCCAGCACTACCTGGGCGAACAACGGGCCTGGTTGGAACACGAATGTGCCGGTGCCCTGATGGAAGACGCTGGTTCCGAGCACATCGCTGGGCAGCAGGTCTGGAGTGAACTGAATGCGGTGAAAAGAACAGCCGAGGCTGCGCGCCAGCGCCTTGGCCAACAACGTCTTGCCGATGCCAGGCACGTCTTCGATAAGCAGATGCCCTTCCGCCAAGAGGGCCACCAAGGCCAGGCGGATGGTCTCCGGCTTGCCTAGAAATACGCTGGCGACGTTGCTCTGGAGTTTGGCCAGCAAATGACTGGCCTGACGCGATGGCTCTTCGAGGAGCGGAGAATGGATGGTCATGATCTCCCGTACTGCCGTAACCCTAGCGAGTCGAAAAGGAAACGAGAGATGTTATCCTACATATTTCCGGCGCTGCTGTCCGGGTAGCGGCGCTTCGCAAGATTGTTGCCGATAACGGCGCATTCCTCGAAACATCGCTAATCCGACAAAGGCGCCCCTCTCGATTAATTTTCGCTGAAGTCGAACTTCTGAGCGGCTTCCTTGGTCGAGTCTTTTTGAAGAGGATTGTCGAGATAACGTTGGCGACATTCCGGGCACAAATCGTAGCGAAGATGGTGCCGTGTCGGTTGGATGGCTTGGGCAGCTTCGGCGTCGTCTAGCTCCCGCAGCAGCTGACTGACTGCTTCCATATGATCTTCTTCGAGATCCGCTTCGGTCAATTGAGCCGGATCATGGCGAGCGAAGACCTCGATCTTCACGATGTAATGATCTTGACCAGGGCGAAGCTCTGTACCGCAAAGATCACAGGTAATATGCAACATGAACAACCAACCTCCCTAACCCACCCCCGTCATTCGCGCGACGAGCAAGCAGGCGTCCCTCGTGCCTCGAACAGCCGCGATGACTTCCGCGCGCGTGAAAAACGTCTCTCTATCCATGCGTCGCAGGTTTTGCGGTCCATGTCAAGCCGAATCCTGGCGGTGGGTTCGGGATTTTGACGAGCGCGAAAGTAACCTTTCTCTTTTTTGGCCATGCAGACTCAGTAAGTTTTACAATCTCCTCGCCTATGGTGCCGCCAGGGCGTCGTTTTCCGAAATTCGCAACTTATTCTGTAGCAAAGAGTTATAGGAAGGCTGCCTATCTGGAAGCCGACCTTGGCACGCGGCTTGCGTATTCCTTTGGGTGTGGAAAGGCCAAGGGCCGAATCAACCCAAGTGGATATGCCTATGAGTCAACGCGATGCTAATCTCTTGTGTCTACGCGATACCCTGGAACATCTTTCGGTCAACCAGCAGCGGCTGGAATGGGCAGAAGATGCCGAAGCGGTTCACTTGTTGACCGAAAACATGATCCGCGATCTCGCACGTTGTCAGCGTTTGTGCGAGAACCTCCGGGCGCGCTGTAGCCTAGAGCGTGTGTCGTAAAGGCTCCCTCGCCGTCATACCCCTTCAGACCGCCGCCCGCCCCAGGGCCATGCTGGAGCAGGCGTTTCGGCGGCGGCCTGTCCCGGGTGCCCTTCTCGCGATCCAATCTCTGCCGGCGACGTGGTGGAACCATGTCGTCGGCGTTTTTTGCGCACTCTCCGTCTTTCGCCAAGGCCATGGGCTAGCGAAAAGTTGGAAGGCCGCGCATCCGTGTTCTTCGGTACGGCCGCTAGGGACGTTGCGGGCGGAAGCAACGAAGGCCAGGTAAGGGCCGTAAACTGTCGCAACCTCTTATTCCGGGCAGAATGGCGAGCCGATAACCATACGCGGAAATGCTGTCCGCCGCGACGGACAGCAGGTAGTTCGGTCGTTGCTGGCCCTTGCTTGCACTGCGGTTTGGTAACCACCGAGTTGCCTGAATTACTCCCCTGGGATTCCACACAACATCGTGTCGAGGAGACGATTACCATGAGGATGCGCTTGGGAGCGCCGTTGCTGGCTGCCCTGGTCGGCCTGTTGGGGGCCGTCCAGTATGCGGCGGCAGCGCATTGCGGCTGTTCCAACTACGGCTGTTGTTCGCAGCCGTGTTGCCAGGCCCAATGCTGCTTCCCCGCTTGCCAACAACAGTGCCAGACCTGCTACAAATTAGTTTACGACACCGTCCTGGAAAAGCGCTGGCAGACCTGTTATAAGACGGTCCAAGAAACCGTCATGAAACAGGTCTGCAAGACCTGCTACCGTCAAGAGTGCAAGACCTGCTATCGGCCTTGCTATCAAACGTGCTACAAACAAGTACCCTGCACCGTATGCAAGCCGTGCTATAAGACGTGCTACAAGGAAGTGTGCCAGACCTGCTGCAAGCCGTGTTACCAGACGTGCTACAAGCAGTGCTGCTACACCATCTGCAAGCGCGTTCCTCAGTGCGTCATGCGCGAGTGCTGCTACACTGTTTGCAAGCCCTGCTATCAGACGCATTGCCATCAGTGCGTCCAGCAGGCCTGCCATCAGTTTTGCGAAACTTGCTTCCGTGAATGCTGCTACACGGTCTGCAAACCGGTGTGCGTGACATGCTACAAAACGGTTTGCTGCACCTGCTGCAAACCGTGCTACCAAACGTGCTATAAGGAGTGCTGCCAGACTTGCTACAAGGAATGTGTGCAGACTTGCTACAAGTGCTGCAAAAAGACAATTTGCGTGCCGGTCACTACATATAAGACGCGCAAGGTCAAGCAGTGCTGCTGTGAGACCTACTGCGTCCCCGGCAAAACCAAACATTACTGGCAGCGTACCTGTGGCAGCTGCTGCTTCGATCCCTGCACCTGCTCCTGCAAGTATCAGCGCGGCCGCCTGCAACGCTGCACGGTCCAGTGCCCGCCCCAGATCTGCACCCGCCAGGTCACGCGCTGGACCACGGTGTGCGAGCCGTGCGTCACCTACTGCAAGAAGTGTGTGACGGAGATGGTGCCGTATACCGTGTGCAAAAAGGTGCCTTACACGGTCATCACCAAAGTCCCCTACACCGTCTGCAAGATGGTGCCGGTGACGACGGTGCAGAAGGTGCCCTATACGGTCACGCAATACGTACCCCAGGTGTGCAAGAAGCAGGTTCCCTATACGGTAGTCCGCTGCTGCAAAGGCGCCTGGGTTGACGGCCAAGGCCATACCTATGGCTGCCCCGGCCCCGGCCGTACCTTCCAGTGCGGCGCGACCTTCACCACGACCTATACGACCACCACGTGCCATATGGTCACCGAGGTCTGCAAGAAGCAAGTGCCGTGCGTGGTGTGGCAAACGGTGACGCAGCAGTGCGTCAAGATGGTGCCCTACACCGTCTGCCGGATGGTGCCCTACACCGTCAAGAAGTGTGTGCCCTACACCGTCTGCGAGATGGTGCCCTGCACCGTCATGAAATGCGTGCCCTACACCGTCTGCACCCAAGTGCCGTATACGGTCAAGTGCTGCGTGCCCTACACCGTGACCGAGTGCGTGCCCTGCACCGTGTGCAAGTGCGTCAAGGTGTGCGTACCGGTCGAAGTGTGCGTGCAGCGTTGCCGTAAGGTGCCGGTGGTTTGCCAGGCTTGCCCGGCCCCGTGCTGCCCGCAGCCAGCCTGCTGCCAGCCGAGCTGCTGCTGCACTAGCAGCTGCTGCTGCACGCCTTGCTGCTGCACGCCTTGCTGCTGCACGCCTTGCTGCTGCTGCAAGAAGCCGGGCTTGCTCAGCCGGCTGTTCCAACGTCGTTGCTGCTGCTGCTGCGACAGCTGCTGCACCACCTCCTGCGGCAGCGGGAGCTGCTGCAACTAACACTCGCCGAAAGCTCGCGGCGCCCCGTTGTCCGCCACGAGAGTCCCGGAGGGAGTGATGCCCGGCGAGCAGCCGGTGTCAACAGGCTGGTGGAAATTCTACCAGCCGGCTGACGCCGGCTGTTCGCTTTTGGTACACTAAAGGACATGAGAACGTTGCGGCGCTCCTCTCGGTTGGGTTTTTGGTTGCTGAGCATAGCAGCCGCCAGCTCCCTGCTGGGCTGTGAAGGTACCGCGCCGCGCGAGGAAAACCGGCCCAAGGGGCAGAGCGGCGCCAAGCCCAAGGCTGTGGTGGAAGCCAAGAAAGCCGCCGTCGGCAAAAATGTCTTTTTGGAAGTGCTGCCGAACAAGAAGCGGCGTGTGCTGGTCTCAGCCGAGGTCTGTCTGCGGGAAGGCCCGCTGGAGCAGCTGATGTGCCGTAAGCAGACCAAGGAACACGAGGCCATCCTGACCGCAGACGTAGACGCGCGCGAAATCCATGCGGCCTTGATCGCGGCCGGCGCCAAGGAAGGTTCGCCTGTGCGCTTTGCGCCCAAATATCAGCCGGCTTCCGGAACCACCATCAAAGTGAGTGTGCAATACAAGGACAAAGACAAGCTCGTCACGGCGCCGGCCCAATCGTGGATCAAAAACGCCAAGACCAACAAACTGCTGGACAGCGATTGGGTCTTCGCCGGCAGCCGGCTCGTCACGAATCCGCTCGATCCCGATGGTCCCAAGCTCTACCTCGCCAACGACGGCGATATCATTTGCGTTTCCAATTTTGAGACCGCCATGCTTGATCTGCCTATCAACAGTCCCAAGGACAACGCCGATCTCGTCTTCGTCGCCAACACCGAACGCATCCCACCGTTGGGGACCAAAGTCGTTGTTTTTCTCGAACCGGTTGTGGACGCGATGAAAGACGACAAGTAAAGCCGTTTGCGGCCAGGTTGCCCCTGGAATAACGTAAAGGGCGTCATACTGCGCACGGCGCCTTGAAACATGCCGGTGATTTCCCTCGCTTTCTTGGAGCGTCCGGTCGTCCAGCCGACTTTATGAGGGCCTTCAAAAGCTAGCGAGCCGTCATGTCTTCGATGCCTTCGGGCCAGCGGTCGCGCGGCTCGAACCCCAGCAGCTGCTTCGCCGTCTCCATATCGTACAACGCCGTCCGCAACGGGCGACTCGTAGCGTAGACAATGGTGAAGCGCGGTCCTAGGGGCGCTTCGACAGCACAAGCGAAGAAGCGTCCGGCGTCGCCAGGGCTGAGATACACGTCCTTAGCCCAATCGAGAGCGGTCAACTCCTCGATGTGTCCGCGCGAGCGTGGCACCCAACCGAGTCGTACAACGAGGACGCTCATACCGTGCGCTTCGGCACACATGCGGCCGGCTGCTTCCAGAAAGACTTTGGTTGCCGCATACCAGCCGCGTGGCGTCGGCGGATCATCGGCCTTGATCGGCCACGGCCCGCGCTCCCGTTGCCACCATACCACCTGACCGCTGCTGGCCAAAATCAACCGGCGTACGCCCGCCGACCGCGCCGACTCCAGCACGTGATAAACGCCCAAGAGATTATTGGGCAAGAGTTGCGTTGGAAAATCGTCATCGTCCGGTGTGGCGGCCAGATGGATGACGACATCGGCCCCCTCGACGGCCCGCCGTACTGCTTGTGCATCGGTAAGGTCGCCGACGAGGGCATCCGCCAAGTGCGGTGTCGGAACACGATCGAAACCGCGCACCGGCCAGCCGCGCGCCTGCAATTCCGCAACCACAGCCCGGCCGATCCGACCAGCAGAACCTGTCACCAGAACTAGCATTGGCTTGCTCATCTGTTTCTATTTCTACCTCTACATCTCTCATGCCAACGATGTCTGGAGATCAATGTATCGGCAGAAAAAGGAAGAGAAAGAGAAGACCTGTCTTGTCTCGTCTTCCGCCTCGCGGCTAAACTGAGCATGGTTTTTCTCAAACGTGAAGGAGTCCCTGATGACGGCGCTGGACCAGAAGCAGTTGCTCGCGGATGTCGAGGCCTTTTGCCAAGAGATTCGGCCTATTGAGGAGTTGTGCTACGTCGAGCATCGTTTTAACGATCAGGTCGTTCCGTTGGCGCGCAAGTACAATCTCCTGGGTATGCCGGTCCCCAAGGAATACGGTGGCCGCGGCGCCGATACGGTGACGTACGCTCGCGCCCTGGCCCGCATCGGTCGGGAAGGCACCGGTGTGCGCACCTTTTTCTCCGGCCATACTTCCATCGGCGAATATCCCATCTTGACCTGGGGCACTCAGGAGCAGAAGCGCCGTTATCTGCCAGCCGCTTGCCGCGGCGAGAAAGTGCTGGCCTTCGGCCTGACCGAACCCGAAGCCGGCAGTAATCCCCTGGAGATGCAGACGACCTATGAGCGGCGTGGCGATTACTTCATTTTAAACGGTGTGAAATATCTTATATCTAACGGCGGCATCGCCGATGCAGTGGTCGGCTTCGCCTATCCCAAGGGCGGCGGACGCATCAGCGCCTTCATCATCGACCGCGGCGAAGGATTCTTCAGCGAGGACTTGACGGCCAAGCTGGGAATGCCGACGGCGAACACAGCCATGTTCGAGCTGCGCGATTGCAAAGTGCCGGGCAACAACCTCTTGGGGGAGGAAGGGGCCGGATTCCGCATCGCTATGGGCACGTTGGTGAGCGGCCGGCTTAGCGTAGCGGCCGGCTGTCTGGGCGTCATCGAAGATTGCTTGGCCGAAGTGCTCAGCTACGCCAAGGAGCGGCATCAGCACGGCAAACCCATTGGCAAGCACCAGTTAGTGCAGGAACACATCGCCGCCATCGAAATGGCGCGCGTCGCTTCTGAGGCGTTGATCGAGCGCGCCGCTGCTGCCAAGGATGCCAGTAACGCCGCCCCTACCGATGCTGAACTACGGGCAAAGGCGGAATTGCTGGCGGCGCAAGCGAAGTTGTTCGCCGCCAACGCCGCCTGGGAGACGGCCGATCGCGCCGTGCAGATATTCGGCGGCCGCGGCTGGTCCACGCTCTATCGTGTCGGACGACATCTGATGGATGTGCGTGTTTGCCGTATCTATGAGGGCACGGATGAGATTCTCAAGCTGAAAGTGGCTGCGGCAGTGCTGGGCAAAGAGTATGAGGCGTACAAGTGAAACAATGGAAGAAAGGAGCTTTCAGCCATGATCATTTCCCGGCTGTAGAGACTATCGTTGTAGAGTGCTTTTTAATTGAGGAAGGGCCGAAGCCTGTAAGAGGTGGTTATCCATATTGAATCTTCCGTGACTTGCGGCAAACCCCGCTAGGCGCTGGCAGTTTGTTATGGTTGGAGGATGGCCGGATTATGGCATTCGAAATTAGTGGGCAAATATTGGCCTACGAGATCATTAGGAAATGCAAGCTACTATGGGCGAATGACCTGTAGCTAAAATGAAATCTATCGAAAGGAGCATTTATGTCAACCCAAACAATCAAAGAAGAAGCCCGACGGCTAGTCGAGCAACTGCCGGAGGATGCTACCTGGGAGGATCTGCAATAGCAGATTTACTTCCGTCAGGCTGTGGAGGCAGGTTTGAAAGATTCGCGGGAAGGCCGTACCGTGCCATTGGAAGAAGGCGCTGCCGTTTTGGATTGGGACAGCGTGCTCGAAGCACAGATTGACGTTGTAGCAGTTGTTTATGCATCTCGCCGACTTCCACGCCGGCTAGGAAATCACCGGCCCGTCGCGCCAGCAAGGGCGTCCCTTGCCGGCGCGGCGGGCCGGTGAAGAAACAATCACGACTGCGTCTGCCGCGCATAGCGTTTGCGTTCGTTTTCCTTCAAGTACATCTTCCGCAGCCGGATCGCCTTGGGCGTCACTTCGACAAGTTCATCCTCTTCGATATATTCCAGTGCCAATTCCAGTGTCAGCTGACGCGGTGGTTTGAGGATGATGGACTTGTCGGACGTGGCGGCGCGGATGTTGGTCAGTTTCTTCTCGCGGCAGGGGTTGACCGGCAAGTCGTTGTCGCGGCAATGTTCGGCGATGATTTGCCCTTCGTAAACTTGCTCGCCGGGTCCGACGAACAGGGTGCCACGCTCCTGCAAATTGTCCAGGGCGTAGGCCGTGGTGCGCCCGGTCTCTGTCGAGACCATGACGCCGTTGACGCGCGAGGGAATGCCGCCACGCAGGGGCTGATAATCATAGAAATTGTGATGCACGATGGCCTGGCCGCTGGTCGCCGTCATCAGCCGTGTGCCCAGACCGATCAGGCCGCGCGCTGGGATAGTGAACTCCATGTGCGTCATCTCGCCGTGGCCCTCCATCTTGACACACTCGGCCCGGCGATTGCCGACCAACTCCATCACCGCGCCCACCGAGGACGGCGGAGCTTCGATCACCAGATACTCAATCGGCTCCATCAGCTGACCGTTGATCTCTTTGGTGATGACGCGCGGCTTGCCAACCGACAATTCGTATCCCTCACGTCGCATATTCTCCAGCAAGATGCCCAGATGCAACAGACCGCGCCCGGCGACGTGAAACTCGTCGCGCTTCTCTTCATCCGGCGTGACGCGCAGGGCGACGTTCGATTCCAGCTCTTTTAAGAGCCGCTCGCGCAGCTGCCGGCTTGTCACATACGTCCCCTCTTGGCCGGCGAACGGTGAATCGTTGACGCGGAAAATCATTTCCAGCGTCGGCTCGTCCACTTTGATCGGTGGTAAGGCCACGGCTCGCTCGAAGTCGGCGATGGTGTCGCCAATATGTACGTCTTCCAGGCCGACTACGGCGCACAGATCACCGGCGCCAACCTCGTCCGTCTCCATACGGCCCAGACGGTCGAAGACGTAGAGCTGGGCGACGGTGTCGTCGATACGGCGGCCATCGGGCTTAAGCAGGGCGATGCGTTGCCCCTTGCGAATCTTGCCGGCGAACACTCGGCCGATGGCAATGCGGCCCACGTAATCGCTGTAATCGAGGGTGACGACGAGCATCTGCAACGGTGCGTCCAGGTCCACTTCGGGAGTTGGGACATGTTGTAAGATAGCGTCGAAAAGCGGGCGGATGTCTGTACCCTTGACGCTGGGATCGGTCGAGGCGATGCCATCGCGGCCGGATGCGTAAATGGTGGGAAAATCCAGGGTAGCATCATCCGCATCCAGCTCGACGAACAGATCGAAGACACCGTTGAGAACGTCGATGGGTCGGGCGTCGGGCCGGTCGATCTTGTTGATGACAACGATGGGCCGCAAGCCACAATCGAATGCCTTGCGCAACACAAAGCGCGTCTGCGGCATGACGCCTTCGGCGGCATCGACGAGCAACAAAGCGCCGTCAGCCATTTTCAGAACGCGCTCGACTTCGCCGCCGAAGTCGGCGTGGCCGGGCGTGTCGATGATGTTGATTTTGGTATCGCCGAGCTTGAGGGCGATATTTTTGGCCAAGATGGTAATGCCGCGCTCGCGCTCCAGGTCGTTGGAATCGAGGATGCAGCTGCCGCGCAGCTCGTTCTCGCGGAACAGGCCGGATTGGCGAAGCATCTGATCGACAAGCGTGGTCTTGCCGTGATCGACGTGGGCGATAATAGCGACATTGCGGAGGTCCGTTCGTTTCATTTCCTGGTCAACTTCACAATCGGGCCACTCGGATAAAGATTTCTTATTATAGGAAACGCCGGCTCGAGACGCATAGGGCAGGACTGAGGCGAGCAGGATTGCGTTAGCGCTGGCGAGCGGGGGGTGTCAACCCCCCGGTTGGTGTACCCCCCCGGTTGTGCTACCGGGCGAGCGGGGGGTGTCAACCCCCCGCTCGCCCTCGGGACCGGGGGGTTCACACCCCCCGCTCGCCCTCGGGGCGCTGCGGAGCGCGAATGTGCTCCGTAGCGCGATGCGACTAACTAGAGGAGACATCTTTCATGAATCTGTACATCATACGCCATGCAGACGCCCAACCGCTGGGTGAAGGCGGCATCGAAGACGACGCGGATCGCCCCTTGACGACGACGGGCCAAGCCCAGTGCGAGCGTCTGGCAGCCGCGCTCCAGCGCCAGGGCGTGCGCTTGGATCGCATTCTCACCAGTCCGCTGCTGCGCGCGCGTCAGACGGCAGAGGGCTTGCTGCAACACCTTGCGGGGCCGAAGCCGGAATTGCATATCTGCGACCACCTGGCGCCGGGCGGCAAACGCCGCAAGCTGACGCGCTTCCTGTGCGGTCTGGGCGCTCCCTCTGTGGCCCTCATCGGCCACATGCCCGACTTAGGTCTTTACATCGGCTGGCTAATCGGCTCGCGCAAGGCGCAGATCGATCTTGCCAAGGCCGGGGTCGCCTGTATCCGTTTCGAGCAGGAACCAGACAAGGGGGCCGGCACTCTCGCCTGGATAGTCACGCCGCAATGGTGCCAGTGAACCCGGAGCTGCGCCCCGAGGGCGAGCGGGGGGTGTGAACCCTCCGCTCGCCCGACAACCGGGGGGTTCACACCCCCCACTCGCCCGACAACCGGGGGGTTCACACCCCCCGCTCGCCCGACAACCGGGGGGTTCACACCCCCCGCTCGCCGGCGTTCATGCACCTCCGCTCGCCCCTGTTTGTGTCAATCTCTACCGCGTCCTGTATAAGATGAGGAAAGCGGGCATGTTGTCCCCGCACACCGAGGCTGCACATGCGCTTGGGTTATAACACCAACGGGTTCGCCCATCACCGTTTAGAGGATGCCCTGACCATCCTGGCCGAATTGGGCTATCAGAGCATCGCCCTGACGCTCGATCATCACGCGCTCAATCCCTACGACCCCGACACGCCCCGGCAGCTGCCGCTTGTTCGTGCTAAGGTACAAAATCTCGGCTTGGCCGTCGTGATTGAAACCGGCGCGCGTTTTCTCCTCGATCCCTGGCGCAAGCATCAGCCGACCTTGTTGAGTGCCGAGGAGGGACAGCGACAGCGTCGTTTGGATTTCCTGCGCCGCGCCGTGGACGTGGCTGCTGCCCTCGATGCCGAAGCGGTCAGCTTCTGGTCGGGCACGGCGACGGAGCCGGAGAACGAGAAGCTGCTGATGGATCGTTTGGTGGAAGGCTGCCGACACTTGTGCGCATATGCAGAGCAACGCCAGGTCCGCCTGGCCTTCGAGCCGGAGCCAGGGATGTTCATCGATACGATGGCGCGCTTTGCGGAGTTGCATCAACGGGTTGGGCATCCTCTCTTCGGTCTGACAATCGACATTGGCCATCTGCATTGTCTGGGAGAGACCCCCATCGCCATGCATCTGCGGCGTTGGCGCAATTGGTTGTGGAACGTCCATATCGAAGACATGCGGCACGGCGTCCACGATCACTTGATGCTCGGCGAAGGCGAGATTGATTTCGCTGAGGTGATGACAGCTCTGGCGGAGATCGGCTACAGCGGCGGCGTCCACGTCGAACTGAGCCGCCACAGCCATGATGCCGTCGAGACAGCCCGGCGTGCGCTGGCGTTTCTGGTTCGCTGTTCGCGGTCAAGCCAAGACAGGATATAATCCCCTTTTGGATGCTCCATTCTTTCTGGCGAGGGTAATCATCATGGGCTTCAAACTGGATCGCGTGCATGTCTGGTCAGGCGAAGTGAAAGATCAGGCGGGCGGCGTGGCGGCGAAGCTGTCCCTGCTGGCCCAAGCGGGCGCCAACCTCGAATATATCTACACGAAACGGCTGGAGGACCGACCGGGCATCGGGGTGCTTTACGTGGCGCCGATCACCGGCGCGCTGCAAGTGCGGGCGGCGCGGGCAGCCGGTCTGAGCGAGACCGATCATCCGGTGGTGCTGCGTGTTGAGGGCGACAACCAAGCCGGCTTGGCGCATCGCCTGACGCAGAAATGGGCGACCGAAGGACTGAGCTTGCACGGCTTGATGATGTCTGTGCTCGGCGATAAATTCGTCGGCTACGCTTCTTTCGACAGCGTGGCCGACTCCAACCGCGCCGCCGCCATCCTCGGCGACCTCGGCGCTGTGAGCTAAAAAATTAACCACAGAGACACAGAGAAGAAAAACAGAAAAAGCAAACGACAAAAATAATACCCATTTTTGAGTATCTCTTTATTTATTCTCTGTGTCTCTGTTTTTCTGTGGTTGGTCCTTCTGATCCGACAAAGCGGCGAGGGCGGCGTTGAAGCCGCAGGCGCCGTGGACACCTGGACCCGGATGCGTAGACGCCGACGCCAAATACAGGCCCTTGACCGGCGTGCGATAACGGAAATACGGGAAAGCGGGGCGAAAGATCAATTGCTGGTCGAACTGGGCGCTGCCGCCGCCGATGTCGCCGCCAACCAGGTTTTCATCCATCGCTTCCAGATCCTCCGGTGCAGCAATGAAGCGACCGCGGACTAATTGACGGAAGCCGGGGGCGAGTCCTTCCAAGCGGCGTTCGATACGATCGGCGAAGGCTTGGCGCTGTCTCTGCCAGCCACCCTCGATAGTAGAGGGAACGTGGGTATACGCCCACAGGGTATGGCAGCCGGGCGGGGCGCGGCCCGGATCGACCAGCGATTGTTGGCCAATAACGAGATAAGGATTATCTGGCAATTGCCCAGCGCGCACCTGGCGCGTGAAGGCGGCGAGGTCGGCGAGACTGTCGCCGGCATGAATCACGGCCGCTTCGCGCGCTTCCTCGGACAGCCACGGCGTCGGTCCCGATAAGGCCCAGTCCATTTTGAAAGTGCCCCAGGCATAGCGAAACCGCCGCACCTGAGTTCGCAGCCACCACGTGGTAGCGCGTTCATCCAGCATGCGCAAGAACAACGCCGGCGGGCCGACATCGGCCAGGACGGCGCGGCGTACGGCAATCTCCTCGCCCTGTTCGGTGCGGACTGCGACTACACGACGCTGGCGGACAAGAATACGACAGACCCGCGTATTGAGTCGGAGCTTGCCGCCGGCCTCTTCGAGACGGCGGAGCAAGGCCTGGGTAATGGCCCGTGCGCCGCCCCGCGGCGCCGGAAAACCGCCGCCCGCCGCCAGCAAAGCCAACACCAGGCCGATGCCCGCACCGGCGAAATCCTCGGGGCCGAGGTCCGCGTGCAGAGATAATCCAGGCACAACACGCCGGGCCGCCTCGGTTTGAAAGAGCCGCCGCGCCAACGCGCCCGAACTCAGCAACCCCCATGTCCCCAAGCGCAAGAGGTTGCCAAGGCCCAGACGCCAACTGGGACCGATTGCAGGCAACGGGGCGAGCAGGGCCTCGGCCAAACGTCGGCCCATGTTGCAGCGCCACTGGGCCAAGCGCCGCCAAGCCGGACCATCGACGCCAAAAGAACGCACGGTCTCCTCCATGTCACGAGCAATCGACACCGAGCTGCCATCTGGGGCGGGATGGCAGCTTTCCCAACGGGCATTGGCCAATTGCAGACCGGCGCCCCTCAGGTCAAGAAAGCGAAAGGCGGGGCTGTCATCGGCGAAGGGAAAGAAGGCGGCGCCGACATCGTGGAGATAGCCCGGCAACGTCAGCGGCTCGGAATACACGGCCCCGCCGGGCCGGTGTTTCGCTTCCAGGACGAGCACTTCCCAGCCGTGCCGCGCCAACGTCGCCGCCGCCGTCAAACCGTTCGGCCCCGCACCGATCACGATTGCATCCATTCGAGACCTTCCAATTGAGTTTTGATTACTCACACCGGGGCGTTGACACGCCCCGCTCGCCGCTCCAACCAACTCACACCGGGGCGTTGACACGCCCCGCTCGCCGCTCCAACCTGCTCACACCGGGGCGTTGACACGCCCCGCTCGCCGCTCCAACCAACTCACACCGGGGCGTTGACACGCCCCGCTCGCCGCTCCAACCAGCGCAGCAAATCGGTGAGGAAGATTTCCGGATTGTCCTCGAATTCGAGCGTGTGATGGGCGCCGGCATATTCATGCACTTCCTTATCCGCAGTCGGGAAACGTCCCACGAATGCCCGCGTACGGGCATTGTCGATGATGCGATCCTGCTCGGCAAGCAGCAGCAGGACCGGCAGACGCACCGAGGATACCGCCCAGGGTAAATACAGATCGAGCCGTACGCTCTCGACGAAGAAACGCGCCGTGGCCTGACGGAGGGCCAACGGATCCGTGCGGATGAATTCTTGCCAGCGCGGCGTGGCTGTGAACAGTTGCGGGTCGCTCAGCGGCACCGCAAACAGGCGGCGCGGCGCCGTCAGGCGCGACCAGAGGATACCGAGCCGTTCCTTGCGGCTGGGACGTACTTGCGGACAAAATCCCGGACACAACAACATAAGGCCATCACACAAGCCGGGATGGCGGCGTTGCAGGGCGGTAACGAGTTTGCCTCCCCAGGAGATGCCGCCGAGAAAGATCGGCAGCGGCGGACGTTGCTGCCGCAGCGGCTGCAAGAATTCGGCAATGTCATCGAGCAAGCGGCGAAAACTCGGCGTGTCGCCGCGTGCTTCGGTATTCTGCCCCGAACCGCGGCGATCGAGAAACGACACGGCGAACCCCGCCTCGCTGAGCCGACGACACGAATACTCGTACCAGCCGGCGTGGCTCTGAATGCCGTGTACAAAAACGACCCGGCCACGCGGCAGGCCGACGGCGGGGTAGTCTCGGTAATGACAACGATAGCCGTCGCTGACGGTGTACGTTTGCAGCGTGAAGATGGGAAACCTCCGTAAAAAAATGTTTCTATCGTATAAACCGTGTCGATGACAACTTTGTAACGGAACCATGCGCAGATTTGCTTACATCGCTAAATTCTTTGTAATTTGTCCTTTCGTTATTGTCCTTTTTATCGTCCCAAACCGATAGAAGTAGCATCTTCCTGAGCCGCAGTTGATCGTGTTTGGGCGTTCCGATGGAACAGACGAGTCATCCTATGGAACGATTCGACAGGTTACGCATCCTGTTTTTGGTTCTGGCGCTCTTGGGGTTGGGGCCGTTGCCCTGTCGTGCTCAGCCGGATCTTCCTTCGCCGCGGCCGGCCCAATCTTCGCCTCTTCTCCAACTGCCTGTACAGCTCAATCTGCCGCCTCAGCCGAGCCAAAAGTCTCCGCTGGAACTGCCGCCGCCACCCGGCGGCGAAACCGTGAAGCTGCCGCTGCCGCCCTTGGAACCCGGCGATTTGCGTTTTCCCATCAACCTGGCCACGGCCCTGCGTTTGGCCGATGCTCGGCCACTGATCGTGGCCGCCGCCCAGGCCAGCGCCTGGGTGGCCGAGGCCAAACTCCAGAAAGCCGCTACCCTCTGGATCCCCTCCTTCATGATTGCTACCTCTTACGCCCGCCACGATGGCCCGATTGATTTCAATGGCGGCGTCGATGTTCCGCAGGGGCTAAATTCTCTCGGACAGCCCGCTCCAGGCAGCTTTGGTAAACCGCTCAACCAAAACCTCAACTGGTTTATCGCCGGCGTCGGCTTATACCAGGTGGTCGCCACCACCGATATGATCTTTCAGCCGTTGGCCCAGCGGCAGGACTTGAACGCCAAGCGCTGGGACATCCAGACCGCCAAAAACGACGCTCTTCTGGAGGTTGCCCGCGCCTACTTCAACGTCCACCGCTTCCGCGGCCAGTACGCCGGCGCCCTCTATACCGTCCAGGAAGGGCGCAAGGTGATTGCAGCAATCGAGGCATTGAGCCGAGACTTGGCTCCTGCCGTCGAGGTAGACCGGGCCAGGAACCTGCTGGCGTTTCTCGAGCAGCAGGCCGTCCTCCACCGCCAGAACTGGCGCATCGCCAGCGCCGATCTTACCCAGGTCCTTCGCCTCGATCCCCGCGCCGTGTGCGAGCCGCTCGAACACGATCATCTCCAGATCACCTTGATCGATCCGTCTCGCTCGCTCGATGATCTGATCCCGATTGGCCTGACCAACCGTCCCGAACTGGCTTCGCACAAAGCGCAAATCGAAGCGGCCCTGGTCCGCATCCGCCAGGAGAAAATGCGCCCGCTGCTCCCCTCGATCTTGATCACCGGCTGGCAGACTCCCGGCGGCATGATACCCCAAGCCTCGATCTTTGGCACCGGCAATGGCGGCAAATTGAACCTGTGGAGCTTCCGCGATGACATCAGCGCTCAGTTCGTTTGGCAATTAGATAGCTTTGGATTGGGCAACCTGGCCCATATCAAAAGACGGCGTGGCGAACAGTCGCAGGCCCTCGTCGCTCTGTTTCAGGCCCAGGACGCGATAGCAGCGGAAATAAATCAGGCGCAGGCGAAAGTACAGATGTCGGCGGCCCGCGTCGTCCAAGCCGAACGCTCCTTGCGGACAGGACTCGTTACCTATCAGAAGAACTACGAAGGCATGGGCCAGACGAAGCGTTTCGCAGAAAATCCCAAGGAACCTGTTGGAGGCTTACTGGAACTGATCTATCCCCCGCAACAGGTGGTCTTCGCTCTCAAGCTATTGCATACAGCCTTTGTCGAATACTTCAACAGCGTCGCCGACTACAACACAGCGCAGTTCGAGCTATTCCACGCCTTGGGCTATCCTGCGTCCGAGATCGAGTTGTTACGGTCGCCGGACGGCATCCTGCCGATCAACACGCAACGGCCTGCGTTTCTGCCGCCCGTAGGTACGGGACCGCCGCCGGTGACACGGTAACAGGATCGGTTAGCGCCGCTTCGCCAAAGCGCCGAAAAGTCACGAGGTTTTAGCGAAGCAGCGCTAACCGCGAGCAAGCGACGGAAGGAGTCATGCCGATGAAACGATGCATCCATTTGCCGATCGTCTTCACGGTCTTGCTGCTCGCGTGGTTGGATTCATCGCCCGGCCGCGCCCAATCCTCGGACCAGCAGCCGTCAACAGCGTCCCCGGCCGCACGTCCATCAGAACAGCTGGAGCTTCCTTCGCCGAAACCCGTGCTCTCTTCGTCTATCCTCCCGGCCCACCGCGGCGCTGCCGAACAGGTTCCTACTCCCGTGCCGCTCCAACTACCCGCCAAGCCGAGTCAGCTGTCTCCCCTGGAAGTGCCGCCTCCGGCCGGAGGAGAGATCGTCAAGCTGCCGCTTCCGCCGTAGGAACCAGGCGATCTGCGCTTTCCCATCAACCTGGCCACCGCCTTGCGTTTGTCTGATGCTCGACCTTTGATCGTGATCGCCGCTCAGGCCAGCGCCTGGGTGGCTGAGGCCCAGCTCCAGGAAGCCTGGGCCCACTGGCTGCCCGATCTCAACCTCGGCTTCGACTATATCCGCCACGACGGCAATGGCCCCGATACGCTGCGCGGCACGAACATCCCCGGCGGTGAAAACGCCTTCGGGCAAAACGCTCCGGGCAGCTTTGGCAGACCGCAAAACCAAAACATCAACTTTTTTTACACGGGCGCCGCCCTCTTCTACATGCAATATCTCACCGATGATATCTTCGCGCCTTTGGCCGCCAGACAGAACCTCAATGCTGCCCGCTGGAACATCCAATCCGCCAAAAACGACGCCTTACTGGCGACCGCGCTGGCGTATTTCGACGTGCATAAGTGGCGGGGGACGTATGCCGGCGCCATCGATGTTGTCATCAAAGGCCGAAAACTGGTTGCGGAGATTGACGAGTTGAGGAGAGATCTGGTGCCCCAGTTTGAGGTAGACCGGGCCAGGAACTTCCTGGCCGACATGGAGCAGCAAGCCGTTATCGCCCGCCAATACTGGCGCCGCTCCAGTGCCAATCTCACTCAGGTCCTTCGCCTCGATCCCCGTGCCGTGGTCGAGCCGCTTGAGCCAGATCACCTGCAAATTACTATGATCGAACCGGATCGTTCGCTCGACGATCTGATGCAAATTGCTCTGACCAACCGCCCAGAACTAGCATCGCGGCAGGCCTTGGTCCAGGCGGCGCTGGTACGCATCCGTCAAGAGAAATTGCGCCCCATCCTGCCCATTCCCATGGTGAACGGTTTTCAAACGCCCTACGAACAAATTCAGGTTGGGGCCTTCGGCATCGGCAACGGCGGCAAGATGAATCTGTGGTATGCCCGTGACGACGTCGCTCCCGGACTCGCCTGGCAGTTCGCTAATCTGGGACTGGGGAATGCGGCCATGGTCAAGTGGAGGCGCGGCGAAGCGTCGCAGGCCACCGTCGAGCTTTTCCGCATCCAGGACATGGTGGTTGCGGACGTGACCCGGTCGCAGGCGCTTCTTCAATCGGCGGCGGCCCGCGTCGTTCAGGCGGAACGGGAGTTGCGCGGGGCCCTCGTCAATTACAAAGGCGTCGTTGAGGGTCTGAAACAGACCCAACGCTTTGGCAACGTCTTGAAACTGGTCTTCCGCGTGCCGGACGCGGTCTTTTCTCTGCAATTGTTAAAGATGGCTTACGACGACTACTGGACGACGGTTGCCGAATACAACCAGGCTCAGTTTCGCTTGTTCCACGCTCTGGGTTATCCTGCGCGGGAGGTCGCCTACTTCCGCCGTACCGGCGAGATCCTGCCGGTCAATACGATGCGTCCCGGCTTCCTGCCGCCAGTAGGCACAGGGCCGCCGCCGCCACCGCGATGAAAACCCGGCGAGCGGAGCGAATAAGGTTTCTCGGCGTAGGAGTCGATGAAAGGTTGAGGAGGCGCCGTCCGAGCGAACGGAAGGAGCTATTGCGATGGAACGATTCAATCGTCCGCCGATCATCTTCATGGTCCTGCTGTTTGCCTGCTTGGCTCCGGTTCCCTGTAGCGGCCAAACTCCGGCCCCGTCGGCCTCAAGCGAGCAAATCCAGTCCCCCCAACAAAGCGGCGCCCTGGGAGCTGACAACGGCGGCACAAGCAGCGATTCTCCGCTCATCCGGTTTCCGGCTCCTGGCGCAGAACAGACCGGCCGGCCGAGCCAAAAGTCTCCCCTGGAACGGCCGCCAGTGCCCGGCGGCGAGGTCCTGGATCTCAAACCGCCGCCTCCCGAACCCGGCGACCTTGTCTTCCCCATCAATCTGGCCACCGCTTTACGGTTGGCCGACGCCCGGCCGCTCATCGTGTCTGCGGCCGGGGCCAGTGTTTGGGTGGCCGAGGCCAAACTGCAAAAGGCTGCTGTCCTCTGGATCCCTTCGCTCAATCTCGGCGGCGATTATATACGCCACGACGGCTACGGACCGGATTTGAACCGAGGCGTTAACGTCCCCCAGGGCGAAAATGCCTTTGGGCAAAATGCACCGGGTAGCCTGGGAAAACCGCTCAACCAAAATATCAACTTTTTCTACAGCGGCGCCGGCTTCACCTACCTGCCGCTAGGGCAGAGCTACTTCTATCAACCCACTCCAGGCGAACCGCTGCTTCCCGAGCCGCAGTTTCAATACATTGCCGACATGATTTTCGAGCCGCTGCGCCAGCGGCAGATGCTCAATTCCGCGCGCTGGGACGTACAGACGGCCAAGAACGACGCGCTGTTCATGACGGCCAAGGCCTACTTCGCCGTTCACAAGTTTCGCGGCCAATATGCCGTCACGATTGATGCCGTCCAAAGAGGCCGCAGACTCGTCGCCGTGATGGCTGAACTGAGCCGCGACCTGGTGCCAGCCGTGGAGATCGATCGCGCCCGCAACCTGCTCGCCGACCTGGAGCAGCAAGCGGTCACCGCGCGGCAAATGTGGCGCATCGCTAGCGCCGATCTGACGCGCATCCTTCGTCTGGATCCCCGCGCCGTGGTCGAGCCGCTCGAACACGACCACTTGCAGGTAACATTGATCGATCCTCAACGATCGCTCGACGATCTGATGCCCATCGCCCTGACCAACCGCCCGGAATTGGCATCGCATCAGGCCGTAGTCCAGGCGATGCTGGTAAAGATCCGGCAGGAGAAACTGCGTCCTTTCCTCGGCTCTATGCTGTGGAACGGCTTCCAGACGCCCTACGAATTAATCGAAGTTGGCGGCTACGGCGTGGGCAATGGCGGCAAGCTGAACATCTGGAGCGGCCGCGAGGATGTCAGCGCCCAGTTTCTGACGATGGCTGACGGCCTGGGCTTGCGGAACCTGGCCTGGGTCAAGCAAGCGCGCGGCATGTCGTCGCAGGCCATCGTCGAGTTGTTCCAACTCCAGGACGCGATCGCCGCGGACGTAACGCGGGCACAGGCGGACCTGCAATCGGCGGCGGCCCGCATCGTACAGGCCGAACGCGAGGTGCGTTCGGCCCTCATCAATTACAACGGCAATGTCGAGGGGTTGAAGCAGACCAAACGCTTCGGCAACGTCTTGCAGCTGGTCACCAAACCGTGGGAGTCGGTTTTTGCCTTGCAGTTGTTAATGAGGGCTTACGACAATTACATCACCACCGTGGCCGAGTACAACACTGCGCAGTTCGCGCTATTTCACGCCCTGGGCTACCCGGCCCGCGAGCTTTCGTTCCTGCGCAATACCGGCGAGGTGCTGCCGGTAAACACGACGCGGCCGGCTTACCTACCGCCGGTGGGAACGGGACCGCCGCCGGCCACACGGTAACTTTTGTCCGGCAGTGCTAGCTGCCGGGGGGTCCCAATACGGGGAGATTTCGATGCTGCGGCAACTTTCTTTCGTTGTTGGCCTGACGATCGTGGCGACGATGCTGACGCTTCCAGCGGCCGCCCAAAATGAATACTCCAACGGCACCGGTGCTCTGGGCAAAAAAGGGCGCGGCCCGGCGACCATGACGCCGGTGGAGGCGTTTGGCGTGCATCCGCCTGGGCCCGACGCCATGTACACGGGACGCTGCATCTTTTGCTGGTGGCGAAGAATTTACGTCCCCTATTACGCTCCCTTATCTCCGACAGCGACTTCGGTTCGCTGGAAACCCTGGTGCAATTTCTTCCTTATGCCGTATTACACTCCGTATTATATTGGTTATTCCCCCTGGCGTGCTTTCCATCCCAAACCGCTGCCCTACGGCTACGACGGCGGCTGGGGCAAAGGGCCTATGCCGAATGCTCCCATACCCCCAGATCCAGAGAAAGAAGCTCCCCTCCGCTATGGACCGTACACCTCCGTCTTGGCCGACGATACCACCTTCTGGAACATGGGCGGCAATGGCCTCGTTCCCTATGGCACGCCCCGTCCGCCGCACAGCGGTCCCCCCGACCTCGTGGATGCGATCCAGGCGGCCCGAATGCATGGCGGCGGGCCCTGTCCCTCTCCGGCGGACGGCGTCCCAGCGGCGCCTGCTATTTTGCCCCCCGCAGAAAAAACAGACCAGAAAGAAGGCGACACGGGCGCCACTGCGCCGGCTTCACAGGGCAACCCGCGGTGAGGACCGACAGCTCACCGAGGACCACTTGCTCGGAGATCCGCCTGCGCTTGCTGCACCGATGCCTCGACTTCGCGGAAGAAATTGTCACAAGCCTGGAGCGCTAACGACGGCCCGGGCCGTCGTTAGCGCTCCAGGCTTGTGTCCGATCGATTTGCGCGGCCTATACTGAGGATTAACGAACAAATCAGGTGTGGGAGAGTGCGGCGTGATTCGCCATCAAGTCCTTACTATCGAGAAGGCGCCCTTCACTTATCGCGTCGCCGGACTCGGCTCGCGCTTCCTCGCTTGGCTGATCGATCTGTTCGTCCTGGTGGGACTGGACTGGATGGGGGCGCTGGGTGCCTCTGTGCTTATCATTGGCCGCATTCTGGCTGCCAGCGCTGTCTTGATCGGCGGATTGATCTTGGCGTCTCGCTTGGTATTTACATTCTTGCATTGTGGACAATGTGACCGACGCCGCCACGCCGCATTCGCACCTATGGGGAGATCATACTATGATTTGGGAGATAGAGATACTACCTAAAGATGAAGACATGGAGCGCTGCCGCGTCGCCGAGGAATACGACCTGCTCACCCATACGCAGCACGGCATGGCGCTGATTACCGGCACGGGGCGCGGCTACTTGATCGAAGGCGAGATTTCACGGTCGGAAGCCAAGCGCCTGGCCGATGAATTGCTCATCGATCCGCTGATCGAAGCCGGCCGCATCGGTACACTCAATGAACACCTGCGTCCCGATCACCGCGCTACGGTCCTGCTCAAGCCCGGCGTCATGGACCCCGTGGCCCTTAGCGTTGTACAAGCGGCGCGCGATCTCGGCATTGCTGTCGATCAGGTGCGCACCTTCCGTCGCTACTTCGGCCCCCCACTACCGCCGGACGCGGAAACCGTCCTCTTCCGCAAAGTTCTCGCCAACGAGGCCATCGAGCAAGTTGTCGCTGGGCCTTTGACACTGGAACATCTGAGCATTGCTTCACCCTATTCCTTTCAGCTTGTCACCGTGCCGCTGCGCCATCTCGACGATGACGCCTTGGAAAAAATTAGCCGTGACAATCAATTGTCCTTGAATCGCGCGGAAATGCGCGCCATCCAGACCCACTTCCAGGAATTGGGCCGCGATCCCACGGACGTGGAGTTGGAAACGCTGGCGCAAACCTGGTCCGAACATTGTTCGCACAAGACGCTCAAAGGGCGCATCGATTTCACCGACGCCGACGGCAGCATTCGCCGCTATGACAATCTGCTCAAGGAGACGATTTTCGCGGCGACGCAGGAGGTCCGTCGCCGCCTGGGCAAGGACGACTGGTGCGTCAGCGTCTTCGCCGACAACGCCGGAGTGGTGCGCTTCACCAACGAATATCACGTTTGTTTCAAGGTAGAAACACATAATCATCCTTCGGCCATTGAGCCGTATGGCGGTGCCAACACCGGCCTGGGTGGCGTCATCCGCGATGCGCTGGGGACCGGCCTAGGGGCCAAGCCGATTTGCAATACCGATGTGTTCTGTTTCGCCCCACTAGACACACCCCCAGAGTCGCTGCCGCCGGGCGTGTTGCACCCCCTCAAGGTGCTCAAAGGCGTCGTCGCTGGCGTGCGCGATTACGGCAATCGCATGGGCATTCCTACGGTTAACGGCGCTGTCTGCTTCGACGAGCGCTACCTGGGCAATCCGCTGGTTTACTGCGGCACGGTCGGTTTGCTTCCCGTCGACCGTTGCCATAAGCAGCCCTGCGCCGGCGACCTGATCGTTGTCGTCGGCGGCCGTACGGGGCGCGACGGCATCCACGGCGCCACGTTCTCCTCGGTGCAGCTGACTTCCGAATCCGAGCGCGTCAGCGGCGGGGCGGTGCAGATCGGCAACGCTATCACCGAGAAAAAACTGCTCGATGTACTGCTGCAAGCAGGTGAGGAAGGTTTGTATCACGCCATCACCGATTGCGGCGCTGGCGGCTTCAGCTCCGCTATCGGCGAAATGGCCGAAGGGCTGGGCGCCAGCGTACACCTCGATAAGGCGCCGCTGAAATATGCCGGCCTTTCCTACACCGAGATCTGGATTTCCGAATCGCAAGAACGCATGATCGTGGCGGTGCCGCCGGAGCACTGGCCACGTTTGCAAAAACTGTGCGCCAGCGAAGACGTGGAAGTAGCGGTGCTGGGGCGCTTCGAGGCAACGGGCCGGCTGCGTCTGACGTACCAGGACCAGCAAGTGGCCGACCTCGATTTGCATTTTTTGCACCACGGCCGTCCGACGGTGGTGCGCCAGGCGAAGGCCTCCCCACGCCGAGAGGGCAGCACTGACGCCGCAAACAAACTTCCGCAGATTCAGGCGCCCCAGGCGAATTTCAACGACGTTCTTCGAAAAATCCTCGCCTCGCCCAATGTGTGCAGCAAAGAATGGATCATCCGCCAGTACGATCACGAAGTCCAGGGCGGCAGTGTCCTCAAGCCGCTGGTCGGAGTCAATGAGGACGGGCCGGGCGACGCCGCTGTAATAATGCCGGTGCTGGGGGAATGGAGCGGCTTGGCAATCGGCTGCGGCCTCAATCCGCATTACGGCGACCTCGACCCCTACGCGATGGCCGCCGCCGCCATCGACGAGGCGGTGCGCAATGTCGTCGCCGTGGGTGCGGACCCGTCACGGATCGCTTTACTCGACAATTTCTGCTGGGGCAATACCGACCGAGCGGAGGTTTTGGGATCGCTGGTACTTGCCGCTGAGGCGTGCCGCGACGTCGCCTTAGCCTATAACATGCCCTTCATCAGCGGTAAGGACAGTCTGAACAACGAGTTCCATGCCGCCGGCCGCACCCTCGTCATTCCGCCGACATTGCTTATCAGCGCTCTGGGCCGTGTCTTGGATGTACGCCGCTGTGTGACGATGGACTTGAAAGAGCCGGGCAATCTGCTGTTCCTGGTGGGCGCCACCCGGGAAGAGATGGGCGGGTCGCATTATCATCTGGTATGTGGGACCGAAGGCGGCTGCGTGCCGCGTCCGGACTTGGAGTTGGCGCCGCGCCTCTTCCGCAAGCTGCACCAGGCGATACAGTCCGGCCTGGTGCGTTCGTGCCATGATGTTAGCGAGGGCGGTTTAGCCACGGCCGTGGCGGAGATGGCCATTGCTGGCGGTCTTGGTGCCGAAGTGATTTGCCTCGATGCGGCCACTCTGCCGGAGGCCGTACTGCTGTTTTCCGAATCGACGACGCGCTTTGTCGTCGAGGTGCGGCCAGGCCAGGCAGCGGCGTTTCAGGCGTGCCTGGGCAGCGACATCCCGTGGACACGACTGGGACAGACATGCGAGGAACCCCAGCTGCGCTTCACGGGAGCGAACGGCGTGCGATGGATCGAGATGCAGTTGGCAGATCTCAAGGAAGCCTGGCAAAAGCCGATGCGCTGGTGAAGGGAGGGTACGCCTGCCTGCGTGAGTGTGGGCGAATGCCTGGCACGAAGGGCCGGCCCAGGGCGCCGGGGCCTCGGGAGCGTGAGAGGGCTAACAGGACAACGGCAGCGTCACGCGGAACACCGCGCCCCAACCTTGCTGGTGATCCAGCTCAATGCATCCCCCGTGCTGTTGCACGATCTCGCGGCACAGGGCCAGTCCTAGCCCCGTACCTTCTTGCCGTGTAGTGTGAAACGGCTCGAACAGATGCGGCAGTTCGTCTGCGGCGATGCCCGGCCCGGTATCGGCGATCGTAAGTTCCAGGCGTGGCGGCCCTTCCAGGCGGCGTGTACGGCACAGCAGTGTGCCGCCGCCCGGCATCGCCTGTAATGCATTGGTGGCCAGGTTGAGGACGACTTGTTGCAAGGCCGATGCGGAGCCGAATAGCATAGGCAAATCTGGCGCCAACTCGGTCTGCAAGACTACATGCTGCGAATCCGCCTGGGCGCGGAGCAGGGCCAGGGTTTCTTGGACGATGGCGTTGACATCGACGGGCCTGCGCTCTTCGTGGCCGGTGCGGACAAAGAACAACAGCCGGCTCACCAAGGCGTTGAGGCGATCGACGCTTTGCAAGATGGGGTCGAGCATCGAGGGATCGCGCGCCGACGGCGGCAGGCGCTGAAAGAGCTGGGCGGTGGAGCGGATGGCGGCCAGCGGATTGCGCACCTCATGAGCGACGCCGGCCAATAGTTTCCCCAGGGCGGCCAGGTGCTCGGCGCGGCGCAGCTCTTCGTGAAGCTGTTCGCGCTGTCGGCGTTCGCGGCGCAGATTGCGGCCAAGGTTGGCCGTCAGTACCAAAGCGGCGAGGATGCCGGCCATTGCCAAGCCGGTCGCTGCCTGAAAGCGGGTCAGCTGGATGGCGGTATATTCAGGGCTGGTCAGGCGCGTCATGACCCAAGTGGCCATGCGGGCGGGCCGCTGTTGACCCACCGGCTCGGTAACGATCATGACGCGGCTGGGACCGATTTCACCGACCTGCACACGAGCAACGCCTTTTTCGTCATTCAGACTGTTAACGCACTGATCGTGAATGGGAGGTTTTTCCTTGGGCGGCGGATCGTCCGACAGCAGCGGTCGGGGCGGGGAGTGTTTATTCTTCTTCTTGTCTTTGTGCGGCAGTTTGGGTGGGCGATCGGGATTGGTAGGAAAGGCATGGCCGAAAAACTTGTCCCAGTCGCCGGCCAGATAAAAGCCGCCTTCCACGCCCGACAATTCTTGCAGAGCGCGATTAGCGATGTCCGTTAACTGTTGGCGCCAATGCGGCGGTGGCTCGCGTGGCGGCTCCGGCAACTCTTCGAGCAAGGGCGCGGCCTCCTCGGCCATCTGCCGGCTGGCTTCGATCAACTGGAGCCGCAGTTCCTGTTCGCGGGCCGGCAGCTGGATGACCCCCAACAGGCTCGACAGCAACACCACCAGCGACGCCGCAAACAAGCCGACAACCACGACGATTTGCCAGCGGAGGCCAAAGCGCAGGCCCATGCAGCCCTCTTCATACTTGACTATCGGCCGCCGGCTGTCCGACTTCGGTTTGGCTCAAGCCGATAGCGGATAGCGGGCGGCGCACGCTAGTTAACGTCTCCGGTACCCACAGCAGCACCACGAACGTCGCTACGGCTGCGATTCCGGCCAACAGCGCGAACAGGCCGCGATAGCCAAGCGTCGGCACCACCAAGCCAGCCAGCAGCGGTCCCAGCGCCGAGCCGAGTACCAGGCACGAACCAACCAACACTTGCGCCGAGCCGGCGCGACGCGGATCGGCGAAGCGATCTGTCACCCAAGCGGCGGCGAGCACACCGAACAAGCCCTGGGACAATCCGTCGAGCAACTGAATGAACAGAATTTGCTCCGGCGAAGTCGCTACGGCAAGAAGGGCCAAGCGCACAGTCATGGCCGACCAGCCCAGCACCAAGAGTGGCTTGCGCCCCAGCCGATCGGCCCAGCGCCCGGCCGGACGCACCAACACCATCCAGGCTACCATCATGACAATAAAAAGGTAGGGCAAAAAGCCGTCACTGGCGCCGAGGTCATACTTGACGAACAGACCGAGATAAGCTCCCCCGGGCGCCGCTGCCGCGTGGAACAATACCATTGCAACCGCAAATATCCACAAGCGGCCGTCACGCCACGGATGGGACGAATTCGAGCCACAACCGTAGGGGAGCGGCGGCGGGACCGCTCCCTTACGGTCGTGGCTCGGACGCGCTTGCGATTCATGGATGAACAGAGCAGCAACGAATGCCAATCCCTGCACGATAACCAGCATCAACAAAATCGAGCCGAGGCCGTAGTGTTGATCGATCAGGACGCCGCTGGCCAAGGCCACGGCCATGATGCCAATAGGGCGCCAGAAGCGCAGAGCGCCCAGGGCCGCCCCCACCTGGCTCGGCGGCGCCAAATGAACGGCTTCGGCGCCGGCCAAGCTCTCGACCGTCGCCCGGCAAGGGCCATTCTCGGCGAACAGCACTGCCAGCACTCCCAGTGCCAACGCTCCGCTGGCGCCGTGCAGCAAAAATGTCGTCGCCGTCAGCACGGCCAAGGCAGCGAGCAAGAACGGCTTGCGCGCCCGCAAACGATCCGACCACACCCCTAGGGGAAATTGCAGCAGCCCAGCCAGGGCCGACGCCGTCCACACGAAGCCGAGGGCCGATTCCGAGAGCCCCTTTTGGTGGAGATACAGAGGCAGATACGGCAGAATGAAGCCGACACCCGCCATACACAGAAAATACGATCCGTAAAGTCCGATTTTGTTGCGAAGGTCCATGTTGCAGTCCTATTCTTGGAGCGAGCGGGGGGCTTGCGTCCCCTGCTCGCCAGTCAATACGGCACAAACTTCAACCACGCGATGCCCAGCGCCAGCGTCAGCAGTGTCAACGGCACGCCGACTTTGCAATACTCCCCGAACGAAATAGACACCCCCTCGCGGCGGGCGTTCTCGACGACGATGAGGTTGGCCACCGAGCCGAGCACCGTCAGATTGCCGGCGAAGGTGCTCGACATAGCTAGCGCCAACCAGGCCGTCTCCTGATGAGCCGCTGGCATCGCCTGCATCACCGGCCCGAACAACAGCACCGCCGGTACGTTGCTGACCAGGTTCGACAGCGCCGCTGAAACGCCGCTGAGCAGATCGACCGGATGATTCAGCAGCCAGGTCCAGTCCTCAATGCCCCAGCGCGCCACGACATGCAAGCGGAAGGCATGGACGACGACGAACAGGCCGGCGAACATCATCAGCAAACTCCAATCAATTTGCCGATAAATTTTCTCCGGACGGACGATGCGGCCCACGAGAAGGAAAGAGGCCGCGCCCAGGGCGATGAGCGGCAAACATTGGCTGGGCAGCGCGAAGAACAGGACGACGGTTGTAAGGGCAGCCAGCACACTTTTGCCCAGCAGCCACCGATGCGCCCGGCGAAGCGGCGGCAGCGGCTCGCGCGGGATCGGCCCGACCACATCGACGATCTTGGGCGGGACCAGACGGCGGCGGTAGATGAAAACGATGATGAAGTAATTGACGACCAATCCCAGGGCGGCGACCGGAAACAGACGAGCGGCGAAGCGCAAATACGAGATATGCGACTGGATGCCGATAATCATGTTCTGCGGATTGCCGGTGATGGTGCCGGTCGAGCCGATGTTCGACGCCGTGGCCAAGCCGATCAGGTGCGGCAGCGGATCGAAGCGCAAACGACGGGCCAGGTGCAGCACCAGCGGCGTCAGCGCCAGGCAAACGATGTCATTGACCAGAAACGCCGACAACACGCCGGAAAGCAGGATGGTCACGGCCAATAGTCCCCGCGGCGTTTCGATGCGATCCAGGCACCAATGCGCCAACAGGCGGAAGAAGCCGGACAGACGCAGACAGCCGACCACAATCATCATGCCCAAAAGCAGAAGCAAGGTTTCGTAATCGATGCATTGAGGAGAAACCGCCTCTTGTAAGGAGAGAATACCGGCGAGAAGCATGAGGGTAGCGCCGACCAAAGCGATGCCAGCGCGGTCCATGCGCAAGCCTGGCGCCTTGCCCAAGGCCAGGCCGGCGTAGGTCAAGATAAACAACGTCGCGGTCAACCAAACGGTCGATGGGGTCGCCATCGAGGCTTTCTCCTTTGTTCCGACAGAAGCGATCAGTGGTCAGCAATCGGCTGGCTGATCGCTGATCGCTGGCAAGTTTCCGGCATGAACAACACAAACACCAGTGCAGCGACGGCGGCGACGGCGGCAAACAGGTAAAATGCCGCGGCGAAGCCGAGATACTGAACCACGAAGCCGGCAAGCGCCGGGCCGATCACACCGCCAGCACTCAACGCTGTGGCGATTAAACCTTGCAGGGCGTTGAAGCGCCCCGTACCGCGTGTCAAATCGGCGCAGATAGCCACGATGACCACGCCGTATATTCCTGCGCCAATGCCGTCTAGCGTTTGCAGCGCCACCAACATCCAGGGCGAATCCGTCAGGGAATACAACACGATACGAAGGGGCAGTACAGCGAAGCCGAGGGCCAAGACCGGTTTGCGGCCCCAGCGTTCGCCGAAGCGCCCGGCCAACCAGGCCACCGGCACCATGACTGCCTGGGCCGTCAGGACCACGCAGGCCACCTGCGTGTTTGTGCCGCCTAGCCGGGCAATGTAGGTGCCGACCAGTGGCATCACCGGAGCATTGGCCAGGTGGAACAAGGCCACGGCGGCGAACAGAATGGCCACACGGCGATCGCGAAGCAAGGTCAGAAAACCAGTAGCAGGCCGGCCTTTTTGGCGCCCGCCGCAGGCCAACTCTTCGTCCACCTCGTCGGCACGGATGACGAATGCCGAAGCAGCGGCAAGCACGGAGACGACAGCGACCGCGTAAAAAATTGACGTAACGGGGAGCCAGGCAAGCAAGCTAATCGCCACAACAGCGGAGGCCAGGTTCCCGGCGTGATCGTAGCTCTGAGCCGTGCCCACGAGGCAATTCAAACCGGCGTGTCCGGCCAACCCCAAGGCCAAGGCCCCCAACAGCGGAGTGAAGAACGATCGCCCCATGCCCGCCAGGAACAACAAAGGATCGAGACATTTCCAACTCGCCGGCAACAGCGGCAGCAGACCGAAACATAATCCCACCATCAGCGAGGCAACGGCCAAGAGGGTGCGGCGCCGACGGATGCGATCGACGAGGAAGCCAGCCGGCGCTTGCATAAGAAAAACACCCAGGCCGCCCAGGGCGATGGCCATGCCCACGCTGCCGTCGCTCCAGCCGCACTCGATCAGGTACTTGCTCAGAAACGGCGCGACGACGCCACCAATCTCGGCCAGAAAGAAATTGGCCGCATTGAGGCCCAGGCGGCTTCGCATCGAGAGATGATGCCTTTGCTGATGCGGCCGAGCCATCGAAGAACAGGGAGGGAGCGTAAGGGCGGTCGCCATGTAGAAATCTCCGGAAGAAAAGGTTTTCTTAACAAAGCCGCGACCGTAAGGGAGCGGTCCTTGCCCCCGCTTCCTTACGGTCGCGGCTCGGATGGTCCCAATCGGAGTGGTAGGCGCATCAGTCGCGTGGCGGGGGCGGCGGACGGCGGCGGTCGTCTGGAGGCGGCGGGCGACGGCGATCTGGCGGCGAGCGATAATCCGTCCGCGAATCGGCGCGCATCAGGTGTTCGCCCACGTGCGTCCAAGCTTCGGCAGCGCGGGCCAATTGGAGGGCGCGGCTTGTATCGTCGCGGCTGGCTTGCCGTGCTTGATCGTAGGCCCGGCGGGCAGCATCGAGGAACGCTCGCCCCACGCCGCGCGGCGCCAAAGCGCCGATGTCCTCCAAGCGATCGCGTGTCCGCCTTAGCAGATCGGTCAACTCATAATTGTCCTGAAGCGGCGGGGCGGGGATTCCTCGCACAGCCGGGGCATCCGCCCGCAGAGCATGGACCAGCCCACGGGCGGCATCATGCGCCGCCTTCGCCAATTCGTCGGCCCGCCCCAATTCCTCCTCGCGGGCCGCCCGCACGGCGTCGCGGTAAAGGTCTTTGGCTTGATCGATCAAGGGCGCCAGATCGCGCGGCGGCCGCGCGCGGCCTGTTTCCGTCCAGGCAGCCACGTCCGTCAAAGCGTCATAGGCCTTCTGCAAATCATTTTTGCCTTTTTTCGGTCCCTTATCTTTCGGTCCCTTGTCTTCTTTTCCTTTCTTCGGATTCGCTTCGGCCACGCTGGTAAGTCCTCCCGCCGGTCCCCATTCGATCAGGCCGCCAACCATTGTCGCGGCCAAGAACACCACGATGCCTCGCAACCCTCTTGTCATGTTCGTCTCCTCTCAATAAATGGTTTTCGGAAACTCGCGTGCTAAAAGCGAGAAAGCAAGCGCGATGCCAAGATTGTGCGAGTCTGGAACTTCTGAGCAGGGTTGCGACGCAAACGCTTCTGATAGTGAGACTTGAGAAAACAATACGCGCGCTGATCGAAGTGACGAGCGCAGGGGAGGCAAGCGGCAGGTGGGCACAAATCCCCCGGTCTGGGGCTTTTCTCCCGCTCGGACGTAGATTTGCCTTTACGTCGCTACGAGCAGGCTTGGGCTGTATGCCAGGCGGGACACGTATGTGATCCCGAGGACGCCGAACTATTGTTTCCCCTGGAGCAACTGTGCCGTCGGTGGGGCGACCGCGTCGGGGCATGGGCCTGTTGGATGCAACTGCTTTCTCCCTCCCCCTTGGTGGGGGCGAGAACAAACACAACTCTCTCTCCTCCGGGGCGAGCGGAATTGCGTCAGCATCCCGAGCTCGGGGCGCTAACGCACTGCCCTTGGAGTTTGTCCAGATCACCGCGCGCCATGCCAGTTAGGGAACACCGTGAGCGCTGAGAGGAATCGCTGACGGAGCCTGGCACATCAACGCCGACTCTAACGCTATGTCGATCCGTTCTTCTCTTCGGGTGCGGCCCTGGTTCCTTATTGCACATGCTAGTCAGACAGAGCAAGCTTTTTGCTGGACGAATGCTTTTCTTCATGAAGTCATCGAGACCAAGGGATGATATATTAAGAATTAAGATCCGTGGAGAAGGGGACATCGGGGCTGCCCAGGCACGCGGAGAATTACTATGCAGACGGTCCAGTTTCAGTGCGGGCATTGCGGCAAGCTCATGGCTGTCAACAATCAACACCTGGGTCAACAGGTGCGCTGTCCGCACTGCCAGCAAGTCGTGATCGCTCCACCACCTGCTAACCCTTGGACCGTCGGGGCGTCGGTGCTATCCCCCCCAGCGTCGCCTCCGGGTTTGACCGAGACCGTTTTGCACACGCCGGCATTCTCCAATGCCGCTGAAGACATTTTCGCGCCGGCGGATGTAAGCAGCGAGTTGTTCCGCTATAGCGAAGCGCCGCAGGTTGAGGCGCCTTCCGAGTCCCTGGCGCCCACATTGCCCGGCGACAATGTTCCTCCTCCACCGGGGCCTCTATCGACCCTTGCTTCGCCCCTGCCTGGGATGAACCTTCCCCCCGTCGCAGCTCCGCCCGCTTCTTTGGCCCCGTTGGCCCAGAGTGAAAATACAGATGTCCTTCCGGGAAGCGGTGCGCCGCTTTGGTCAGGCGGCCCCCTTACTGAAACGTCGCCGCCGCCGCCCGGCACAGCGCCGCCAGACGACATGCGGAGTGAGTCGGCTGTCGCTCGTGTGCGGGAGCGGAGACCAAGCCAAACGAAAACGCCTTGGTTTCTGCTCTTGGTGTTTTGTCCGCTGGTGCTTTACGCTGTTGTTATCAGCATTTTCGCCCTCTTGCTCTACCGGGAACACCAACAACTCCAGGAAAAGTTCCGGGAGCGCTTCGACACGATGCCAGATGTAGGCGACGACCCAGGCGTCCGCAAAGGCAAAAAGGTCAGCCGCACCGACAAGTACAAGCCGGAACTGGCCACTCTTCCATTGCCAGAGTCCCTTTGCACTACTTTGGGCAAACCTCTCCGTGTCGGCGACCTGCAAGTTACGCCCAATCGTGTCGAGCGCCAGCGTGTCTTCGTAGTCGTGGGTCCTTCCCGGCCGGAGCCTTGCCAAAACGATTCGCTGGTGCTGTACCTCGACTTGAAAAATCTCGCTACCGATTACGCTTTTGCACCGTTGGATAACTATTTCGACCGCTATTGGCGGCCGGGTCTGGACCTGATACCTCCCTTGACGCTCTTGGAAGTCGGGAATAAATATCGTTGCTACGGCGGGCCGGCCCACTGGTATCCGCGCGGCGATCCCGCTAACCGGCGCGAATGGGTCAAAGGGCGCCGTGACCAAGGCGATTTCCTTGAGCCGGGCGAAGAAAAACAGATGTTCGTCTGCACCGACGGCGACGATGCCGAGGCTGCGGCCGTGCTGTTCGGCACAGAGGCAGGCGAGGCATACCACGGCCCTTTTCTGTGGCGCGTCCGTGTTCGCCGCGGCCTGGTACGTGTCGAGGACAAAGATTATCCCGCCACCGCTGTCATCGGCATTCGCTTCACCGACGCGGACATTCGCCAAGCCGCGCCGGCAGCGCAATAAAGAGTTTATAACACGAAACCTGGTTTTTTCATGAGCGGGGTTGCCAAGCCGTCCGGCGGACACTATATTTGAACTTTAGGGATCGATGTAACGCTATCATTGCTCGGCTTCGCCCTTCGGATTACCTTCATCGTCCAACCCGCCACTCAACGCCGAGGGGGCGGCGTAATACAGGTGAGGCCACGTGTCTCACCGGGTAGACCGCCGGTGCCGAGAAGTGTTGGGCATCGATCGATGTTTCCTTTTTGTCCCCTTACATGTATGAGGAGTGAGGGCTGTCCGGAAACGGACGGCCGCGATGGTTCCATGAAACTTACACGTGCCTCCAGCTACGCCCTCCACGCTGTTGTCCACATGGCCCAACAAAAAGCAAACGTCCCGGTGGCGTCGCACGACATCGCCAATGAGCGTGGCATTCCTATGCGTTTCTTACTCAAAGTGCTTAAGCCGCTCGTCACCCACCGTATTTTGCTGTCGGTCAAAGGACCACACGGAGGTTATCGTCTGGCCAAGCCTCCTTCAGATATCACCATGCTCGATGTCATTGAAGCGGTGGACGGTACGCTGCGTGGTTACGCTCCCGAACGCCCAACCGACAAAGACGATGAATTCTCGCCGGCGCAGATCAAAAAGTTCAACCAGTTCTGGAACAGCCTTCAGCCCAAACTGGAGCAAGTCTGCGGCCAGACTGCCGAGCAGACGCGCAAGGCCCTAGAAAAAGTGAAGATTTCTGACCTGGTCAACCGTAGTAAGTGATCGGTCTTCGGTTTTCGGTCTTCGGTTTTCGGACGATTACCGAAAACCGAAGACCGAAAACGGAAAACCGAAAGTATGGCTATCCGCATCGCCAACCTGCGTCTCGACATCGATGAGCCGGAAGCGATGCTGCCAGAGCATCTGGCCCGCATTCTCGGCCTTCGTCCGACTACGCCCTTGACGTGGCGCATTCTCCGCAAGGCCCTCGATGCTCGCAACAAGGATTCTCTGCACTTCGTTTATAACGCCGAAGTCGTCCTTCCCGGCGATGAGCGGCGCATTGTGGCCCACGCCCGGCGAAACGTGCGCCCCCCGGTGACAGTCGATCTCTACACGGAAGAGCCGTTCATCCTGCCAACACCGGGTACACGTCCTTTGGCGCATCGGCCGGTCGTTGTCGGTTCGGGTCCGGGCGGCTTGGCGGCAGCCTACTTTCTGGCAGAGCAAGGCTATCGCCCCCTGGTGTTGGAGCGGGGCCGGCCTGTGCGCCAGCGCATCCACGATGTTCGTGCCTTTGATGCGGGTGGTCCCCTCGATCCCGAGAGCAATTATCTGTTCGGCGAAGGCGGGGCTGGCACCTTCAGCGATGGCAAACTAACCTATCGCAATTCCGGCCCCGACGTGCGCCGTGTGCTCCAACTGTTTGCCGAGTGCAAGGGGAAGCCGTCCATCCTCTACGACGCTCGGCCGCACCTGGGCAGCAATCGCCTGCCGGCCGTGGTCAAGGCGCTACGCCGCCGCATTGAAAGCCTGGGCGGCGAGGTACGTTTCTCATGCCGTGTTGAGGATCTTGATCTAGCCGGCGGCCGTTTGCGCGGATTAGCTACCTCATCGGGGTATGTTCCCGCCACGGTGGCTGTTTTGGCCATCGGCCACAGCGCCCGTGATACCTACCGCATGTTGCAAGCGCGCGGCGTGCCGATGGTGCAAAAACCGTTTCAGATGGGCGTGCGGATCGAGCATCCGCAAGAGATCGTCAACCGTGTCCAGTACGGCCCGACTCCATTGGAGCAACGGTTGGGAGCAGCGAGCTACACACTGATCGCCAATGGGCCGCACGATCTGTTCACTTTCTGCATGTGCGCCGGCGGCTACATCATGCCGAGTGTATCGGAGCCAGGGGCTTTCTGCACCAACGGCATGAGCCTGTCGAAGCATGATTCACCGTTCGCCAACAGCGGCCTGGTGGTGACGGTGCCGCCTGAGCAGTTCGGCAGCCGCGACGTTTTGGCCGGCGTCCATTTGCAGCAAATTTACGAACAACGCGCTTTCGAGATGGGCCGGCGCAATTATCTCTGCCCGATCCAGCGCGTCTGCGATTTCCTGGACGGCCGCGAGACAACCGATATTCCCGAGACGAGCTATCAGCGCGGCGCCGTACGCGGACGCATCGCCGACTTGGTGCCGCCGCTGATCGTTGAAGCGCTGCGTCGCGGTATACCGATCATGGATCAGCAGTGGCGCGGCCGCTTTGTTCCGGAGGCGACGCTGGTCGGCCCCGAGGCGCGCGGCAGCGCCCCGGTGCGCATCCTGCGTGACCCAACCACGCGCGAAACGCCCGGATGCGAAGGACTGTACCCGGTGGGCGAAGGCGCCGGCTACGCCGGCGGCATCGTCAGCGCCGCCGTCGATGGCCTGCGTTCAGCCAAGGCCATCATCGCCAAGTACGCCCCCTTAGGGCCGCGCTGACGGGCGCCTTGTATGCTAGGATGGAGAATTAGGGCTAACGGACAAAACTCCCTCCCCCCTTGTGGGGGAGGGCTGGGGTGGGGGGGTAAGTACAATGCAGACAAGGAGTTCTACCCCCCCCACCCTAACCCTCCCCCACAGGGGGGGAGGGAACAAATACAACTCCCTCCCCCACAGG
>JAJPIY010000386.1 GCA_021324515.1 Planctomycetota bacterium | reverse complement strand
CCTGTGGGGGAGGGAGTTGTATTTGTTCCCTCCCCCCTGTGGGGGAGGGAGTTGTATTTGTTCCCTCCCCCCTGTGGGGGAGGGAGTTGTATTTGTTCCCTCCCCCCCTGTGGGGGAGGGTTAGGGTGGGGGGTTAGAACTCCTTGTCTGCATTGTACTTCCCCCCCACCCCAACCCTCCCCCACAAGGGGGGAGGGAGTTTTTTTCTCCCTCCCCCACAAGGGGGGAGGGAGTTTTTTTCTCCCTCCCCCACAAGGGGGGAGGGAGTTTTGTCCGTTAGCCCTAAGCTAACCCTCTCCTATCAAGGAGGGAGGGGAAAGACCCCTGGCCTTTAAACCTACCACGTTTGCCCCAATCCAGCGGCAGGCCTGGTAGCTGTCTTCACCTTGACAGTTTTCTGTTCTTGTGCGACTTTCTTGGACCGTCCTTTTGTCTGGACCCTCAGGAGGGGCAATCATGGACGAGCGATCCTCTTTATTTGTAGTCCCGCCTGCGTCTACCCTCACCGTTTCTCGCAAACCTTCTCCTTCCCCTGGGCCGTCCTCCGGCCTTTCCCGGCGTGTGTCTCTCGTGTTGCCGGTCTACAACGAGGAAGCCGGCATCCGTCAGGCGATTGAGGAAGCCTGCCAGGCGCTGGAGGAATTAACTACGGCCTATGAGATCCTGGTAATAGATGATGGTAGCTGCGACAGCACAGCTGAACTCGTCGCCGAGTTGGCGGTGGAACGGCCGCAAGTACGTTTGTTGCGACACGAGAGGAATCGTGGCTACGGTGCGGCGCTGCGCAGCGGGTTTGTTGCTGCGCGCTTTGAGCGTGTCGCCTTCACTGATGCTGATTGCCAATTTTACCTCGCTGACCTTGGCCGACTATTGCCACTGTCCGATCAGTACCCGCTGGTAGTCGGTTGGCGACAGAGACGGCAGGATCCGTGGCGGCGGCGCTTTCTTTCGCGCGGCTACAACGTGTTGACCGGAGTGCTTCTGGGCACGCGTGTCCGGGATTGCGACTGCGCTTTGAAAGTGTTCCAACGTGAGGTGCTGCCCGATCTGCTGCCGGAGACAGATACGTTCTTCGTCAACGCCGAGATGTTGACCAAGGCGCGTCAGCACGGTTTGGCAGTAGCCGAGGTCGGCGTGCGTCATCGTCCGCGTTTGCGCGGCCAGAGCAAGGTATCGTTGCGCGAGGTGCCGCGCACGCTGGCGACCCTGCTGCCGTTTTGGTGGTCGCGCGTGCTATTTGCAGGCGACATCCTCCCCACAGGTCCGGAACGGTCGCGACAGGTTGAAGGGGGCCATTGTTGGCACTCCCGACTCGTTGCGTTCGCCCTGGTGACGCTGCTTGCGGTAACGTTGTTCTTTCTCGGCTTGGGGGCGCCGCTGCTGGAACCGCAGGAGTCGCGTTACGCCGAAATCCCTCGACAAATGCTCAACCAGGGCCGCCTGCTGCTGCCGGTGCTGCATGGCGAACCGTATCTCGACAAACCGCCGCTGTTGTACTGGCTTGTCATGGGCAGCTATGCCCTGTTTGGTATTCACGATTGGGCGGCGCGTCTGGTACCGGGCCTGGCTGGCGCCTTGACGGTGCTGGTGACCTATTGGTGGGGCCGTCGCCTTGTCGGCGAAAGGGCCGGACTGTGTGGAGCACTGGTGCTGTGCCTATCGGCAGGTTTCGTTTATCGCCAGCGTATGCTCAACATGGACAGCCTGCTGTGCCTAGAGGTGACGGCAGCCCTGGCCTCAGCGCATGTGGCGTTGATCCCCCTGGGATCGTCCTCCAAGGGGGAAGGAGAAAAGCGGGTACGACAACGGTGGTGGTTATTGTCGGCGGCCGCTTGCGGCCTGGGATTGCTGACTAAAGGTCCGGTGGCGTTGGTGCTAATTGCGACGCCGCTCGTCCTCTATACCTTCCTGGAGCCGCGCTGCGTCCGGCCCTCGTGGCGCGATGGGGCATGGTTTGCTCTGTTGGCCGTGGGCTTGGCCGCGCCGTGGTACATCGCCGTGATGAGGCAGGTGCCAGCCTTCGCCTACACGTTCTTTTGGCGCCATCATGTTGAGCGCTTTCTGGCGCCGTTTGATCACGAAAAACCGGCGTGGTTTTACCTGCCCGGCCTGCTTGCCGGCCTGTTGCCGTGGACGTTGCTCCTGCCCGGCTTCTTTCGCTTTCTCAGCCGGCGCACCCTGCGGGCGGCCCGGCGTCGGCCTGCGGCCCTGGGGTTTTTCCTCTTATCGTCTCTTCTCTGTCTTGTATTCTTTTCGGCTTCCGGGTGCAAGCGGCCCGGCTACATCCTGCCGGCCATGCCGCCTTTGGCCCTGGCGCTGGGCTGCTATCTGGACCGGCTTGTGCCTCGCGCCCGTCGGCAAGCGGACGCTGGAGTACGGCTGCTGTGGCAAAGGCGTTCGCGCTTGGCCGGCCTGGCCACTCTGTTGGTACTGACGGCGGCCCTCGTCCTCCTCGCCTTGGCTGGCTTCAAGCACCTCCTCAAACCTAACACAGTGCTGGCTTTGGCATTGGGGGCCACTTGCAGCTTCGCTGTCCTCTGTACGCGCCATCTCTCCTGGGGCGCCTGTGCGGCCGTCACCTTCCTTGTGCTGGCCGTCGCTGTCTCCTTCTTGCAACCGGCTTACAATCGCCAGTTCGCCCTGCGCAACCAGCTGCGGTCGCGCGCTGTCCTTGCCGAGAAGGGGCCGTTGTCCATCGCGTGCTATCCTCAGCGCTGGGATTCCGTCACTTTCTATCAGCCCCAAGCGGATGTACGCGTCTACACCTCGGAACAGCGCCAGCAATTGTTCGCCGATTTGCGTAGCCGGCCGCGAACCTTGCTGCTGGTCAAGTCCCGCAAGCACCTCGAAGAATTGCTGCGCGAATGGCCCAGTTCCGTTGAGTTTGTGGCCCTAGGTCCCCCCGGCTTTGTCACCGCTGGCTGGGTACGTCCGCGCCATTTGTTTCCCTTGGTTATTAGCTTGCCTCTTCCTTAGGGGACATGTGGCCTTCCTCGGGCGTTTGCGGTCGGCAAATCGTCCCTTGGACTTGACACTTCTTGCCACTTCTCTATACTCCGCCGCTCGCACGTGAAATCGTGTCAAGGATCGTGTATTCGTCGGGTATTCGGGTCTGCTTCGCCCCGGCGGGCGAACAATGGCGACGACAGGCAGCGACCATGGGAATGGAGGCGCCGTAGTGAGGTATCCCTCGTTCCGCCGGCTGGTAAGCCTGCTCGCGCTGATGTTCGCGCTGGGCATTTCTGCCGGGCCTGGTCTCCGCGCTCAGGGCCGTGCAGCGGCCGGGGCCTCAGCACGACATTGGTGGGACGTCTCGGCTCCCGCCCCGTCCAACAGTACGCCGTTTGCCCCAGCGACGAATTCAGCCCAGGCGGCCGCAACGGAGGCGAAGACCTATCGACTGCAACGCGATCAGCGCGGCGAATCGAAACCCCTCATTCTCGACGCCGACGAAATAGCGACCTGGACGGAGAAACTCGGAACCACGGAATATTGCGTTTTTTTGTGCCGCGGCCTCGTGTTCGTGCAGATGGGGATCGTGCAGGCGCGGTTTGAGCAGGGCGTCGTTTGGATCGATCTCAGCCGTGCAAAACTTACCGGCAAGCTGCGTGCCGAGTTGTATGCCGAAGGCAAGGTACGCCTTGATGACGGCTCAGCGATTCACGATTATCCCCGTGTTGTCCTCGATTTGACGACGCGCGGCGAGTTCAAAGTGAACGCGCACCGTGCCCCTCTGATCCGGCAGTCGTTCGAGAAAGATCCACTGGTCCAGCGCGGCCGGGCCGAAGGTTTGGGGCCGCGGTTTTCCCAGGCACGCACGCCGACGCCTACGGCATTGCAGCCGACATCGTTTCAGAAAGAACACCCGTTGGTCTTGCCTCCGACCGTACATCCCGGAACGCCACAGCCGACGCCGTCAACCTCGCCAAACTTACAACCCGCGCCTCCGTTGCCTCTGCCTGCTATGCGGCCTCCGCTGCCTGCTCCCCAGGAACGCATCTCGAACTACGGTCCCCTGGACGGTCCTGCGAGTGGGGCTACTGCTCCCGCCCGTCCGGCGTCTTTGCCGGGTGACGGACCGCAGCCGCCCCTGCCTGACGCGCCGGCCACCGCATCACCGCGCGCTCCGGACGGCTCGGTGCCGCCCTCCGGCCCCACGCAAGTTCCCCCAGGAACGCCGCCCGTGCCGCCGCCTTCGCGGCCGACGCCGCCGCCTCCAGGAAAACCCCTTCGCTCCGGGCTTAATTTCGCTGTCGTCCCGCGTCAGGGAGGCCGCGGCGGCATTCCCCTCAAAACCTTCAAAGGCGCTAACGGCGAGACCATCTGGGTCCTCACGGGCGGCATCATTTTGCAAGTGCGCAACGCCGACAAGATCGGTACGGTCGATATGGAAGCCGACCGCGTAGTCATCTGGACGCACGGCGACGGCGAAATGCTGGCGGAAAACATCCAGAGGCCAAGCGGCTATTCCAGCAATGATCTGGAAGTTTATCTGTCGGGCCATGTCATCGTTCGCCAGGCGCCTCTGGTTGACCCCAAGGGCAGCGAGCGCACCATTTCCGCCGATGAGGTTTATTACGATGTCAGTCGTAATGTGGCCATTGCTCTGAATGGACGGTTGCAACTCAAACAGCCGCTCATGAACGATCCGCTCATCGCCACGGCCAAGGAAATCCGTCAAACTTCCATCAATACTTTTGAGATTGTAGATACCGAGACTTTTTCCAGCCGTCTGCCGTCCGATCCCGGTCTGAAAATGTATCTGCAAGACGGGGTCATTGAGGACAATGTCGTCCCGCTACGTAACATTTTCGGCCAGCCCGTTCTCGACCGTACTACAGGACAGCCGGTGATGGTCCGCGAGACACTGCTGAACGGCAACAATTCTTTCTTCCAGCTGGAGAAAATCCCGTTCTTCTGGTTGCCTTACGTATCGACCACGGCGCAGCAGCCGCTCGGCCCCCTGCAGAATTTTTCTTGGGGGTGGAACCACTTGTTCGGCGTCCAGCTTGGCGTATCCCTGAATCTTTATCAATTGCTGGGTTTACAGCCGCGGCCGAACACCAGTTGGTTGTTGAACCTGGATGAGATGACCTACCGTGGCCCCGGCATCGGTACGTTATATAACACCTCGGCCAATGACTTCTTTGGCATTCCCGCCAAGTATACAGATACCATTCGCGCCTTCGGCATGTATGATCGCAATTACGATATCCTGGGTGGCCCCCGGCCGATGAACAATTTTCGCCCACCTGCCGCCCGCGGTTGGTGGCTCCAGCGCATTGATTCCGAGGAGATGCCCTATGGGTTCAACTTCATGGGGCAACTCTCGCCCGTCAGCGACCGGAACTTTATCGAGCAGTATTACAAACGCCCCTGGGACCTGGACCCCAATTTCGACACCTTTTTGTATGTCAAGCAGCAGCAGAACAACTGGGCCTGGTCGGTGATGGCCCGGCCGCGGCTGCGCAACTGGGTGACCACGACGCAAGACTTGCCGCGAGCAGACGCTTGGTTGATCGGCCAAGATTTTTTTCATTTCATCACCTATACCACACATGTCAACGCCGAATATGACCAATTGACTTTGTCCAGCGATAACTTGCCGCAGGTGAGCGTGACCGACCAGAACAATTCGACCTTCCGCGGCTCCTGGATGCAGGAAGCTGAAATCCCTTTTTCCTTGGGACCGTTTAAGTTCGCGCCCTACGCCCGCTGGGAATTGACGGGCTATTCCAACGACTTGCAGGGCCAGGCCATCGGCCGTTCGTGGGAAGCCGGCGGCGTCCGTGCCAGCATTCCGTTTACACACCTGTACCGGGACGTAACCAGTGAATTATTCAACGTCAATGGCCTAAACCATAAGATCGTCTTCAACGTCAACTACGTAGACGCCTACACCAATGTTCCCTATACGAATCTGCCTCAATTAGACCGCCTTAACAACGACGCCGCTAATCAAGCCCTGCGCGACATCCGCAATTATCAGTTTCTGTGGAACCCTCAAGCTGTGTTCTTCAATCATGGCTTGAGTCTGGTTAATTCCACGTATTATAATACGCCCCAGACTATGGCCATCCGCCGTCTGTTGTTCGATCGGGACATTGATACGCTTAGCTCGATTGACGAATTGCAGTTTCAGATCAATCAGCGTCTACAGACGCGCCGCGGTTTTCCGGGCAATCAGCACATTGTCGATTGGATGTGGCTCGATTTGTATGCTTCGTACTTTCCGCAGTACAACCGCGATAATTTCGGTCATCCTTGGGCCTTCCTGCAATACAATTATTTATGGAACATCGGTGACCGCACCGCTCTTACCAGCACCGGCTGGACCGATCCATTCCCTGGAGGCGTCCGTGTTTGGACCGTTGGCGGTTACTACAATCGTCCCGACCGTACCAATTTCTATTTGGGTTTTCGCTACATTAATCCTCTTCAAGTACGGGCCGCCACGCTGTCGATGACATATATCTTCAGCCCCAAATATGCGGGAACGCTTAGTACGACCTATGACTTTGGCACTGGCGAAGCCTTTGCTAATTCGCTGATGTTCACACGCATGGGCTCCGATTTGCAGGTCAGCCTGGGCGTTTCTTACAATGCCTTGCAGAACAATTTCAACGTCCTGTTTAACATCGTCCCCAATCTGCTGCCGACCGGCAAAGGAATGGGGCCGATGGGCGCCGGCGGAGCAGGCGCTATGGGCGGCGTCCTCAATTCGAATTTCTAACGACGGCATGACCAGACCCAAAGCGGAGGAGGCAAAGCGAACATGACTACCTTCCCACCATTACCTCGACTGCCCCTATGCGAAGACTTGCCCTCTCAGGCCCGTCTGCGGCGCGGCTGGCGCGATCGGCTTCGGCCTGCTTGCCGAGGCATCAAGCTCGGTGTGCGCGGCCATTCCCGTTTCTTTATCCATTTCTTCTGCACTGCTCTGGTATTGGCCGCCGCCATTGTGCTGCGCTGTGATCTCGTCCAATGGTGCTTGCTTCTCGGCTGCATCGGTTTGGTACATATCACGGAATTGCTCAACAACGCCATCGAAGCGCTCTTTCGGGGGATCGACGAAGAGAGGATGTCTCAGGCGGCGCCCTGCCTCGACATCGCCGCCGGTGCTGTGCTCCTGGCCAGCATCACGGCCAGCCTTATTGGCGGCCTCATCTTTTTGTCGCGCCTGTTCGAAATGTGCAAGCCCGCCGTCCTCAAGTAGACAACAATTCGTCGTGTAATATTATACTGGGCACGGGGAGATTGGACATTTTTTCCCTTTCCCCCCACCCCAACCCTCCCCCACAAGGGGGGAGGGAGCCTTGTTTCTCCCTCCCCCCTTGTGGGGGAGGGAGCCTTGTTTCTCCCTCCCCCCTTGTGGGGGAGGG
>JAJPIY010000213.1 GCA_021324515.1 Planctomycetota bacterium | reverse complement strand
CGGGGGGTTCACACCCCCCGCTCGCCCATGCAACCCCGCACTTTGGAGATTGGTCGAGCGGGAAGTATTGAGGAGGGAGCCTTGTACGAGTTGTCCGTGAGGGTGATCTGCACTTTCTTCTGAAGCGCGGCGCTCGCGCGGCTGGACTTTTCCGGGAAGATATCTATGCCGGCTGGTCCTCCGACATTACTATCGATGGCCTTGGCTCACCACCAGCGCGGCGAACTTACTCAGGCGGCGCAACTCTACCGCCAGATTATCTCCACCGATCCCACCCATGCGGAGGTGCTGCACCTGCTGGGAGTGGTGTCTTTGCAATTGGGACAGCCAGGCCAAGCCAGCCAATGGTTGGAACGCGCTGTGGCCCTACAGCCGGGCTGCTCTGCTTTTCACGCCAGTCTCGGCGAAGCCTATCGTGTTCAGGGGCAATTCGAACGGGCCGAAGCCTGTTTTCGGTTGGCGCTGCGTTTGCAACCGGACAATGCCGAAGTAGCTTATAATTTCGGCCTGTTGTACATGCAGCAAGGCCAACTGGCCAAGGCGGTCGAGCTGTTCTGCCAAGCGGTACACCATCGCCCCAACTTCGCCCTGGCTTACAACAATCTCGGCAATGCTTACCGAATACTTGGCCACATCGAGCAAGCGTTGGCCCATTTCCGCCGTGCCGTCGAATTGAACCCGCAACTGGGGCTGGCTCACGGTAATCTTGGACAATTGTTGCTGGAATGCCAGCGGCCACACGAAGCACTGCGGCACTGTCAAGAAGCTGTTCGCCTCGCCCCGCATTTGGCCCCGGCCCACAACAACCTGGGCAACGTCTTGCGAAGACTGGGACGGCTTCAGGACGCCATGACTTGTTACCGCGAAGCGCTGCGGCTGGATCCGAACTTGACCGTGGTCTGCAACAACCTCGGCGAAGTCTTGCATGAACAAGGGCAACGGGATGAAGCCAAACACTGGTTGAGGCAAGCGGTGCAGCGCGAGCCGAACAACGCGCGCTTCCATGTCAGTTTGGCCAAGCTGCTTTTGGAACAGCATGACTTGACGGCAGCGGGGCCTCATCTGGCAGCGGCACGACAGCTCGATCCCCACTTGGTCGAGGCCCGCTTCCTCTCGGCCCACCTCCACTTCGAGCAGGGCCGACTCGCCGATGCTCATGCGGAATATCGCGCTCTGCTTGCACAACGCCCCAACGATCCAGCGATCAACTGCCGATTGGCTGAGATATTGCTTGAATTGAACCAGCGGGAGGAAGCCTTGGCCTGCTTGCGAACCGCCTTGCGCACTGACCCCCAGTGCGCACCCGCTTTGGCACAATTGGCCACTCAGCTAGGCGCTCAGCTGCCGGCAGAAGAAGAAGCCGCCCTGCGCCGCCTGCTGGGCAATCCCCATCTGACCGATGGAGACCGGGCTACCCTGCTATTCTCCCTGGCCCAAGTGTGCGACGCTCGCGGCGATTATGCCCAGGCGGCCCAGCACTTGGCACAGGCCAACCAGCTCGAACACCTGGCCTGGCAGCGGAGCGGCCGAGGATACAACGTCGCGGCCCATGCCCACTTCGTTGATCGCTTATGTAATGTGTTTACTCCGGCGTTCTTTCAGCGCGTCCGTGGCTTGGGACTGGACAGCGAACGCCCGGTATTCATTGTCGGCCTGCCGCGCTCGGGCACTACCTTGTTAGAACAAGTGCTGGCCAGCCATTCGCGCGTCTTCGGCGCTGGCGAACTGCGTCTGGCCCGCGAAGATTTCGAGACGCTGGGCGGCGGCAGCGACGGTCGAGCGGAGGCACGGGCCTTCGACATTTTGCAGACCATCGATGCCGAGACGGTGCAGCGGCTGGCACGCCATCATCTGGACTGTTTATCGGCCCTCAATAACACTGCCGCGCGCGTGCTCGACAAGATGCCGGATAATTATCTTTATGTCGGTTTCATGACGCTGCTATTCCCACGCGCGCGCTTTTTGCACTGTTGTCGCGACATCCGGGACGTGGCCGTCTCGTGTTGGATCACCCATTTCCGTGATATTCCGTGGTCGAACGATTTCGACCTGATGGTCTCGCGCTTTGCTCAGTATCGTCGCGTCATGGAACATTGGAAGGCCGTCTTACCTGTACCTATACTGGATGTACATTACGAGGAGATGGTCGAGGATCTGGAGAGAGTGGCCCGCCGCGCGGTGGCTTTCCTCGGCCTGGAGTGGGAACCGACTTGTCTGGAATATTATCGCAACCAACGACCGGTGCGCACGGCCAGCCTCACACAGGTGCGCCAGCCGATTTATCGTCGTTCGGTGGCCCGTTGGCGTCATTACCAGGACGCCTTGCAGCCGCTCTTCGCGCGCCTTGCAGAGGTGTTCGCCTCGTAGCCAAGATTCCGAAAGGGAAAAGGCCCGCTGACAATAGCTTGTCAGCGGGCCTTTGGTTTTATCGGGGCGGTCGGATTCGAACCGACGACTTTCTGCTCCCAAAGCAGACGCGCTAGGCCAGACTGCGCTACGCCCCGTGCCGTCGTCTCTTTGTCAGCATAGCGAGCACGTTGGTTTGGACAACAGCAAGTGCTGCCCTGTTCGGCCTTCACCGCCGTAGCATTTCCAGGAGGCGCTCAAAATCGTCGTTGGACTCGAAGGTCAATACAATCTGTCCCTTGTCCTTGCCCTTGACGCGGATCTCGACGCGCGTGCCGAGTTTTTGCCGTAGTTCGTTCTCGATGCTCTGCACATGGGTCGTTTTTTCCGGAGCGGCGTGGCCGTTGCTCTTGCCCTGATCTCGGGTCTCAGAAGGTGGCGGCTCCGAGGGGGCCAGCTGTTTCAGGAGTGCCTCAGTGGCATGCACCGATAGGCCGCGGGCGATGATCTCCTTGGCCAGAGCGAGCTGGCGGGCTGGGTCGTTGATGCCCTTGAGGATCTTGGCGTGGCCGGTGCTCAATTGGCCGACGCGCACGGCCTCTTGCAGTTCGGCGGGCAGTTCCAAGAGTGCCACCAGATTGGTGATAGTTGCGCGTCCCAGGCCCAGACGCGCCGCCAATTGCTCGTGGGTCATATGATACCGCGTCAGGTAGTCCTTGAAGCCCTGTGCTTTTTCGATGGGGTTGAGGTCGGTGCGCTGAATGTTTTCGACCAGGGCGGCTTCGAGGATCTGCTGATCGTTGAAATCGACGATCGTGACTGGCACACTCTGAAGTCCGGCCTCGCGCGCTGCCCGCAGCCGGCGTTCGCCGGCCACCAACTGATAGCGCTGGCCGACTTGACGCACGACCAACGGTTGCAGCACGCCATGGGTGCGGATACTGGCGCTGAGAGACGCCAGTTCCTCGTTATCGAAAGTCTTGCGCGGCTGGTAGGGATTGCGCTCGATCGCCTCGACCGGCACCTGAGTTTGCGTCCCCGCCGTTGTTCCACCGCCCTCACTCAACAAGGCGTCCAAGCCGCGCCCAAGCCGCGATTTTTTTTCCATGAGAGGCTCCCTCCTCTTGCACCAGGACATATAAGGACATCTTGTCCCCAGGCCGAAATTGTACCGATCGGCGGCGCGGGAAGACAATGGTGCTTTTGCGCCGTTCCTCGTAGAACTCACCTATTTTCCCTATAATTACATGGCCGCTGGGGCGCTCGCTTGGGCAGGAGAATGAGCAAAAAAGGCCAAATCCCCGAACCCGACAGTAGCGGTGCAGCCAAGCCCTCGCGCGCCAGTGTGGGGCGCTTGAGCCTCTACTTGCGGCGGCTGGAGGCCCTTCAGCGCGAAGGTGTCAGCAAAGTATCGAGCCGGCTGCTTGGCGAAGCATTGGGCGTAACCGATGCTCAAGTCCGCAAGGATCTCGCCTATCTCGGCAACCTCGGCCATCCCGGCATCGGCTACGCCGCTCCGGAACTGATCGCTGCCATCCGCCATGTTTTGGGCATCGACCGTGATTGGCCCACTGCCCTGGTGGGCGTCGGCAATCTGGCACGCGCGCTGTTGCGCTATCAGGGGTTCGTGGAGCGCGGTTTCCATTTCGTGGCCCTCTTCGACGCGGATCCGGCGAAAATCGGCCAGACCCTTGAAGGTTTAACAATTCACGCCTTGGAAGCGATGCCGACCGTCCTGGCCGCCACCAAAGCCGAACTGGGCATCTTGACCGTGCCTTCGCAAGCGGCCCAGAGCGTGGCTGAGGCGCTGGTTGCTGCCGGCATTCGTGGCGTGCTCAACTTTACGCCGCAGGTGTTGCGCTTGCCGGCTCACATCAGCGTCGTCTCCGTAGACCTGACCGTACAACTCGAACAGCTGGCGTTTCTAGTGCAGCTAGGCGGAGAGGAGCCGACTCGCTAGATATACTGGCGGACCTTCGAGACAAGGTGTTCGACTTTTGGTTCCTTCCTTTACCAAGGAGTACAACATGGCTGCGCGACCCAAACCCCATGCTACAGGCAAGACCAAACCGGGCGACATCAGCGAGCGTGTCGGCGTCGTTGAATTGGAGAAGCGAGGCGTCAACGTCAAGGAATTGATCGAGAAACTGATCGACGCCGCTGGGGCTGAGTTCACTACCTATTACTATTACACCATCCTGCGCATGCACTTGGCGGGCCACGAAGATTACAAGGAAATCTGCGAGGATGCCCGTCTGGAAGACCGCGCCCATTTCGAGCTAATCACGCCGCGGATTTACGAGTTGGGCGGCTCAATCCCCCATGACATCCGCGAGTTCGCCGATCGGGCCGGTTGTCCCGACGCTTATCTGCCCAACCCGCCGACCGCCGCCGCCATCCTTCAAGTGCTGCTCGAAGCCGAACGCTGCGCCATTCGCACCTGGAGCGAGGTCTGTGATCTGACCTTCGGCAAAGATCCGCGCACCTACGACATGGCTTCGCGTATCTTGCAGGAAGAAACCGAACACGAAGCCTGGTTCATCGAATTGTTGGGCAAAGAGCGCGATGGCAAGATCATTCCATCGGGCCACTTCCGCCGCGGTAATCCAGGCGACGCCCCGTACAGTAAGAATCGCGGGTTTTATAATCCGTAACCAACTCTTCTCGCCGGCCCGCCAGACAGACGAGAAACTTCTCTCTCCTTGCTGGCGGGTTGGTGAGAAGCAGCAGGAACAGGGCGAGTGGCAACTTATCCGGTGATATTCCTGACGCCGCGTGGAGAGGAAGTACGGACGGAGGCGGCCGACGATCAGTATTTGCTGGACGCCGCCGCCGAAGCGGGGCTGGCGTTGCCGTACTTCTGCCTGCAAGGCTGGTGTTGTACGTGTGCCGGCCGTATCCTGGAAGGCCGCGTCGATCAATCCGAAGCCCGCCGATTTTTTCCTCAGGATGCGGAAGCGGGTTACGTGCTGCTGTGCAGTGCTTACCCACGTGCGCCGCTGCGCATCCTCACCCATCAGAAAGAGGCCATGCGGGCGCATCGGCTCGCCCTGGGCCTGCCTACACCGCGAGGATGAGGACGTGACGACAACTTGGCCGTTCGCCGGCTCCTTGCTCGCTGGTTCGGTGTGTTCGACCGGCCCTTGGCCATATATCCTGCACGCACGCTGCTGCGATTTGCGGCGGCGCTTCCTCGTCAAGCCCTCCCTTGCACCTTCTGGAGCGAAGGGAAAGCGGGGGAGTACCTACCGCGCCATCGCACGCAATGGCCGCATTCTCCTGTGCGCCGATCGGCCTCTGGAAGAATTGCCCGGCCGGCTCATTCGTCTGCGCCTGCAAACCTGGCATCGGGTCTATTTGCCCGGCGAGACTCCCCAGCCGCATGGCATACTACTGTGTATGCGCGGCATACCCGACGAAGACACGATAACTCCCGTCTTCGAGATGCGCCTCCGACCGCTCGCCGAAGCAACAGGCGAACTGCATATCGAGGTAGGCGGCCGAATGGTGTTGGACTTCTTTTTAGCCACGACCCGAAAGGGAAGCAGGAACCCATTCCCCTTCGGGTGCGGCTAAACAAGAAAGGCTACAGCTTTCCGAAGGGCGCTAGCTAGAACTGAAGCGAACAGGTGAGTTGCCATTGGCCTGGCGCGGTACGGACGGGGCCAAACGGCATTAGCACGGCGCTGGAGAGCCACCAGTTATCGTTGACGTGCCATTGCAGACCAGGCAGCACATCACAATGGGGCGCCAACCGCAGGGCGTCGTGCTGAGGAATCAACTGCCCCAGCGCCCCTACAGAAAAGTACAGGTTGCGTAGCCCCTCCGGTCCTTCGGCGAGGAGCGGCCGCTGGAGCGCCAGGCCGTATTGGACGTGACGCTGGAGAGGAGTCGTGGCGGCGTCGGAAACGGGCATGTTCTTGGACACAAAACCTTGCAGGGCGAAGCGGTCGTTGAGGGCGTGAAAAACGCTGAAAGCCGGAATAACTACCGTCGGCCCGTCCGGCAAACCGCCGAACTGAGCGCCAGTCGGCGTCACTGCCTGGACGCCCAAAGCACACGCCGTCGTCGGCGAATCGAACAACGATACCTGGGTGTTGACCCGATAGTAACCAAAGCCGCCTGGATCGCCCGGCCGGCGCAAGTCGAAAAAGGGTACGTCCGCCCCCATGCCGACTTGGAGCCACTCCGGCCCGCTTTCTGGGGCCTTCGGCGTCAGGTCGGTCTTCGGGAGATTGGGCATTCTCAATACGCCCTCGTCCTCTGTCATGCCCAGCGGATCAGCGAGAAAGCCGGGAGTAATGCGGAACAGACGGAGACGCGGCGCCTGGCTGGTCCGCGTCTCCACGGAAGGATCGAGGCTGAAGAATTGCGGGTTGAGGATGGCCTTGAAATCCTCGGTCATCCATCCGCAATCCTCGCCCTCGAAAGCGGGGAGCTGCGCCAATGACTGCGGCAGAAACCAAGCGAGGCTGCCTCCCAGAAACAACGCCGCTCCAATTCGGATTGCTCGTGGAAAACCCATTACGTCTTTGCGAAAGGACTCTCGAATCCGCGCTTCGGTCCACCGTGATACCGAAGCCGCTAACGAAAAGGAGGAATAGCGATCTGTTTCAGAGAAAACAAGAGGGGCTGCGATCAAGGGGCGGGACGAGGCGAGAGAGGAACCTTGCAAACAGAACGCACAGCAGCGGCGAGGTCGGAGAGAGCGATAGGCTTAGGGAAAAAGTGTGTGATGCCCAACCGGCGCAGCTCTTCAATTTCTTCGGCACTGGCCGCGCCTGAACAGACGACGATCGGGAGGTTCGGGCAGAGCTGCCGTATCCGCGCACAAAGGTCTGCACCGCTGACGTCCGGCAGGCCGATGTCCAGGAGCACGACATCGACTGTCTCTTCCGGCGTCCGCAGCACGCCCATCGCATCATGGCCGGTAGCCGCCGTTAAAACCAGGTAGCCTTCGCGTACAAACAGCCGGGTCATGGCATCGCGGACCAATTCCTCGTCTTCAACCACGAGTAACGTAGGCTGATGATCTTGTCGAGAATTGAACACCATGACGCGGCCTCATCGGCGGTCAAGAAAACGCGCACTCCATTGAGAGCGGGAAGAGCTTGACCCTATTCTAAACTTAACATAATCAAATCTTCATCGGAAAGGCAAGAAAATCCCGGATAATTTCTACCCAACAGCTAACGTGGCCGGGCGGCATCCGCAGAGGATTTCATGACTGCTGTATTGTTGGATGGCAAACAGCTGGCTCAGACGATGCAAGCAGAGATTGCCGCCCAGACGGCGGAATTGCTGCGTACGCGCGGTCTTCGCCCTGGCCTGGCGGCTGTCCTAGTTGGCGAAGATCCCGCCAGCCAGATCTATGTCCGCAACAAGCGCCGTGCCTGCGACAAGGTAGGCATCGCCAGCTTCTTACACGAATTGCCCGCCGCTGTCACCGAGCTGGATCTGCTGGCTCTGATTGCCCGTCTTAATGCCGATCCTGCGGTTCACGGTATCCTAGTGCAGCTGCCATTGCCGCCGCACATCAACGAAGCCGCCGTTGTCGATGCTCTATCGCCTTTCAAAGACGTGGACGGTTTCAGCCCGCACAGCCTGGGTCTGCTAGCGGCCGGCCGGCCGCGTTTCCTTCCCTGTACTCCCCACGGCGTCTTGCAGCTGTTGGTCCGCAACAACATCCCAGTAGCCGGGGCGCATGTGGTGGTGATCGGCCGTAGTAATATCGTCGGCAAGCCACTGGCCTTGATCCTGATGCAGAAGGGCATCGATGCGACCGTGACGGTTTGCCATAGCCGTAGTAAAAACCTCGCCGACTGGACACGCTCTGCCGACATCGTGGTAGCGGCCCTCGGCAAAGCGCGTTTTCTCCGCGCCGACATGGTGCGGCCTGGGGCCGTGGTCGTGGACGTGGGCATCAACCGCTTGCCGGACGGCACCCTGGTCGGCGATGTGGATTTCGAGGCAGTGCGCCAGGTGGCCTCGGCCATCACTCCTGTGCCCGGCGGCGTCGGCCCCATGACGATCACCATGCTACTCTACAACACCCTGCAAGCGGCGCGATCCGTATAGCCGTCGGTCGCAAGCGAGCGCGGCCCGTGCTCGCCTACAGCCGACAGCTCGACTGGGCATGGAGGAGAGGGAGAGAACAGGGCTCCCTCCCCCTGGTGGGGGAGGGTTGGGGTGGTAAACTTCCGGGTATCACTTCGGCCATTTCAAATGCTTCTGCAAGAAGCGGAACGTGCCCTGGCCGTGGATCTCGTGGCCGCCGGCGAAGAACTCGATCTCGGTTCGTTCGGGTATCTTCAAACGACTGTACAAGCGCCGTATCTTGGCGTACTCATAGGCGACCCATTCGTCGATGCCGACGCCATCATCGTGGCCACGCTCGACCATGAACGGCCGCGGCGCGATCAGGGCAGCCATCTCGGCATAGTTGAAGGTGTGGCCGAGATTGAACTCCGGCATCTCGTATTCTCCACTGAACATATAACTGCTTGGATAATCAAGCGACACGTTCTTGCGGACCCATTCATTGAAATCGCCGGAGCAGATCGACAGACAGTAGCGCGGCAGAAGCGCCGGCACACGCATGGCCGTCTTGCCGCCATAGGAAAGACCATAGAACGCCATACGCTCCGCATCGACGTTAGGCAACGTGGCCAGCCAATCGAGCGTGCGTTCATGCTGGCGGACAATAAAAGAAAACAGCGACAGGCCAAGGGGATTGGCCTTGCGCTGTAGGACGCGAAACTTGTCATGGCCGATGTACGGATTCTGTGGTGCATAGACGATGTAGCCGCGGTCGGCGAGTTGGGCGCCGAACGAGTTGTAGTATTTGGTCCGCTCCTTGGGATTGCACACGTCGGTGGGCCGGCCTTCCAGTCCGTGCTGGCAAACGACAACGGGTCGTTTCTCGCCGGGGCTTAGGTCTTTGGGCAACAGCAGGATGCCGTAGGCGAACACGTCGGGATAGAGATCGAGCGTCACCTCATACCCTTTCCACTTCGGCTCCTCGTAGATTTGCCGCGATTGCGGATGCATGGGCAAACTCGGAGGAGGCAGCTTGCCGATGACTTCCTCCCAAAGCTGCTTGCGGAATGGTTCGCAGGATTTCTGATACTTTTCCAGCGACGACGTATCGAGCTTGGCCCAGAAATGGTGCTGACGAGAGCGCTCGGAATCGCGCATCAGCTTCTGTGTGTAGCCCACGAGTTGATCGAACAGACGTTGTTGGCGCGCGGCAGGGTCGAGGGCCAGGCGAACGTCAGGAAGAGAGGACTCCGGAGACAGCTTCACTTCCGTTTCTTTGCCGAGCAAGGCGGACAGGAAAAGGGAAAGCGTAGGCGCCTTGCCAGGCCAGTCGCTTTCGCTGCTGACGAGCAAGGGTTTCTCCAGGCGTGCCATTCGCGCTGCCTTCTGGAGATCTTCGCGGCCCTCTTCCAGTTCCTTGTAGAGAGCGTGCTTGTTTTCCTGGCGACTTCCTGCCGCCAGTCGGCCGGGAGCCGCGCCTCCGCGACCGGCGCGAGGAGCAGGAGGCCCGGAGATTTCCGGTCCCTTGCTGCAATCACAGACCAGACGCCGGGGCATAACGAGCAGGGCCAATTGTGCTGTGCCAAACTCACGGGCAAGGCCGAAAATGTTGCGATAGATCGGCTCCTGCCAAGAAGCGATGCACGGACCACCATAACCGCTGACCACTGTCGCCTGGATGCGCGAATCGAGTGCAGCAGCATAGAGGGCCAGGAGACCTCCCTCCCCGTAACCAAACACGCCAATCGGCGGATGGTCCTTCTCCCGGCAGAGCCAGTCCACCGCCGCCAGCACCTTCTGCACTTCATAGCCGATGACGTGGCGGCCCATCTCGTAGGCCATGCGATAGATGAACTCGCGGTGCGGCTGATTGGTCATGCGGCCCAGCGTGGGGTTGCCCGACCACGTGTCCCGACGATCGATCAGGATCGGGACGACAACACGGCAGTCGTTCTCGGCCAGTCGGCGGGCGTATTGCGATTCTTTCGCTACTCCTGGCGCCAGGCCCACCAGCATCTCCGGCGTCCACTCCGCATCCGGCAATGCCACTACCTGGGCCACGACCTTGCCCTTGGGTTCCAGCAGCAACCCCTCGCTGTCCACACCCGGCAGCACCGGCCAGCGCACAGAATAGATCTTGTATGCATCCGTCTCGGCAACGAGCGGCGACGGCGTGCCTTCCCCGATGTATTCCATCACAACAGGTGAGACGCGCGCATCGACGACGCCGAGGATTTTCTTCAGCCGCTCACGGTTGGGCTGCACCGATTTCGTGTATGCTTCCGTCGAAGAGAAGTCCGGCTTCCAATACTGCTTGCGCTTTTCGACCGAGGCGGCCAACTCGCGCATCAGGTATTTATCGATGCCTTCGACCATCTGCGCGGCGAGGTCGCCCTGGCGGGTGAGCGGTTTCGTCTCTGGCAACGGTTCGGCCCCGAGTGAAGTGAAGGACAAAATGGATAGAATCACGGCGAAGAGCTTATGTCGGCAGTACATGAAATTACCTCATGTTGATACGAGCGGAGAGCGTAAGCAACGGCAAGCAAACGTCCCTTGCGTTCTTGGCTCGTTAGGGTTTTGTGCAGTAGCACCATACACCCAGCAACCGAAAGAAGAAGGCCGACCAGAACAGAGCACTACACAAACAGCCCGCCAGCAGCAGCCAGCCGGCGAACACGTGTTGAGCCAAGGCGGTCAGGGCCGACAAACCGAGCAGCACGTGAGCAATTGCCAGGGCAGGAGCAATCAGAACCGGCACGATCGCACGATATTTTAGGCGTTGCACCAGTTGGGCCACGCGCACCGGATTGGCGTCGCGCAAGCGGTTGCGTTGGTTGGCACAGATGATCGCTAAAAACCAATAGGCCGCCGCTACCCCACCCAACTCCACCACAATCGCCCAGTCCAACGCCGTCAGGTCGCCGCCATAAATCCACAAATAAATGGCGAGGCTGGTCGGTACAATCGGCCCAGCGACAAAGCAAAACAGCCAACGCACTCCGCTTTTTAGGGGATCGGCGGCACTCCAGGTCGGCAAGTAGGAAGCCGCCCCTTTTCCGGCGAGAGCGGAAGCCAGGGCGCATTCTACAGTCGAATAGGCGTAAGCAAGGATCAGTCCCACAACCACCACTCCGGCAATCCAAGGAAAGCGGCTTTGCAGGAAACTTTGAAGGGCCAGGACAATGCTCCCCATTCCCACAGACAGAACCAAAGCAAAGCTCACCAGCACATTACGACTGAGAAAAGGATAGGCCAAGCATTCATACCAGTGCTGTTCCAATTGGCGGCGGCGACGATACGCCTTGGGCGTCGGCGACGGCTCGTTAGAGGAAGGAGAACAAGCCGGAAGGGGCAGCGTCGGGAAAATCGCCGTTGTTAATGCCTCGGACGCACTCCTGGGTTTGTTGCGATTGAGGCGGAGCCGTTCTTGCGGCGTCAGAGGCGCTACCGGCGTACCCGGATGTGTCGGCCGCAGCGACGGCACGCCGACCGGGGCGCCACAGCGGGGACACATCGAACGCCGCGCCGCCATCTCATCGCGGGCACGCAGATGCTTGCCGCAACTACAGATGAACTTGATGGACATGATCGCCTTTCTGATTGCCGAGCAATGAGGGAGGAGGGAGGATGGATTGGGATCCATCCTCCCTACATCCCTCCGACATCATCAATCAGAAGCTGACGGGGCGCGCAGCGTCCGCAGGAAAGTGAGAAGTTGGTCCTGCTCGGCCTTGCTTAGGGACGCAAAGTTCCGGGCCGCCTGCGTACCTTGGCCACCGTGCAGTTCGATGGCTTTTTCCAGAGTCGGAGCACGGCCATCATGCAGATAGGGCGCGGAATCGGCCACGCCCCACAGCGGCGGCGTCCGCCATTCGCCGGGTTGCGGCGGATCATTCGGATCGGAGGGCGGTTTGTTCGGATCCGGTTGCTGGGGAACATCGTTATAAGAACCGCCGCCTTCTAGCGGCTGCCCCATGTCGTGCAGCAACAGATCGCTGTATAGCCCTTCGACGCTGCCCACGTTGGGCATATGGCAATCGGCGCAGCCGATGCGATGGAATAACTCTTTACCTGCGACCGCATCACTACGGAGAGATGGGGCCTCCGGCAGTTTTTCGATGGGGCGCGGCAGGGACGCGACGAAGGCCGTGATCTGGTCACATTGCTCCAGGGTCAGATCGTAACCGACCGGCTGATAGGAGGGATTGCTGAGAGGCCGCGGCTGAGCTTGGCCGGGATTGCCCAGGCCCAACTCATTAGCGCAGGCGGCTTGTACGAAGTCCGCCAAGCGGGCACTCTGGGCCTTCCAGCCGAAATGACCAACGCGGCCATCGGGGAGGCGCAGCGCTCGGCCAACCGGCAGACTCTCACTCTTCTTGGGAGCTAATCCCCAGCGCACGCGCTGGGTTCGCTCGTTGGCGATGATAACCCGATCGGGAATGCCATCAATGAGACGGGCGCCGAACAGCGCCGGCGTGTTGCGCTGCGACAGGCGGACGGCGGGGGGAGCAACAATGCAATGGTTGCTGCTGCTCCGCAGATTGCCCGGCAAATTGACGATCTGATCTAACGAAGGCCGACTCAACGACGGCAGTTCCGGATGCAAATCATGCAACGTCTCTGGCGCGCAGTTGACAGCGTAGGCATGAACGACCCCTTCGCGCGGCTTGCCGCGGGCGGCAGCCTCGGCATCCGATCGATAGACGTACGTGGTGACGTTGTGCGTCAGGTCGCCGCCGCCGCCGGGACCGCCTTGATTATGGCAGGCAACGCAGGAAGCGGCATTGCAGACCGGCCCAAGACCATCGCCGCCGGACGCCAACGGATCGTGGGCTTTCCATTCATGCACAAACAGCGTTTGGCCCGCTTGTACCATTTGCGGCTCCGACGCGGACTGCTTGAAGCCTGGCCAAGTCGCCAGGCGAATACCGGCCGGCGCCAACGCCACAAACCCAATCAACAGATACCAACTCCAGTGCGGCCCTTTCATGGATAGGCCCTCCACAGACGGGATGTCGTACCTCCGCAGTCCTGCACTCTCGATTATCCTCCTGCCTGCGCCGGAACGCAAGTATTTTCTTTAAAGAATTTTCTCGTTACGTGGGCATTTGCTCACTTAGCGCGCTGGGGAAGAGAAGGGTGTTTCTTAGTTAGCTGCGATCTCAAAAGGAGCGCGTTCCTGCTCGGCTACTGTATCCCTTCGAGATAGGCACAGCGAACGATACCTTGTCTCGAAGCAGGATCACATGCGTCCGCCGCCGTCTACGATCAGCACTTGCCCCGTCACATAAGCGGCGGCGTCTGAGGCCAGGAACACAACAGCGCCGGCAACTT
>JAJPIY010000358.1 GCA_021324515.1 Planctomycetota bacterium | reverse complement strand
GATCCGCGCCTCGCCTGCATCCGCCAAGCCCTGGAAGTGTTGCGCGGCGAGAGCGGCGGCCGGGCCGAACGCATCCAGCGGCTTTTCTCGCTCGACTACGATCCCACATGGGAGCGCCCTAAACCGCGATGAAAGAGGTCGCGGCCCTTGTTCGCGCTGCGGCTTGGCGTCACACTACGCGCGCGGAATCAGCGTCTCCTCATCGGCGGTGAGGACGTAGATGCCTTCGCGCGTCACGGCCAGGGTATGCTCAACGTGGACGCTGGGCAGGCCGTCGCGCGTCACTACGGTCCAGTGATCGCGCAGGACGTCGGTGTCGCCGCGGCCCATGTTGACCATTGGCTCGACAGCCAGCACCAGCCCTTCCTCCAGCTTGAAATCGTGTTTGCGCAGCTCGCGGTTGACGAAATTGGGCACCTGGGGGTTCTCATGCATGACGCGGCCGATACCGTGGCCGACATACTGGGTCACCACACTGAAACCGGCCGACTCGGCCACGCGCTGCATGTGCCCGGCGACCTCGGACCACCATTTGCGCCGGGCCATTTCGATCATGGCCGTCTTCAACACTAGCTCGCCGACCTCGACCAGCCGGCGCTTTTCCGGGGTGACCTGGCCGACCATCACGGTGATGGCGGCATCGGCGCACCAACCGTTGAGCTTGCAAGCGGTGTCGATTTTCAGCAGATCGCCTTCCCGGATGACGCGCTGGCCGGGAATGCCGTGAACCACTTGCTCATTGATGGAAATGCATGTCACCGCCGGGAACGGCACGCGGCCGGGATAGCCCTTGAAGAGCGGCAAGGCGCCCCGCGAGGCAAACAATGCCTCGACAGCGTGATCGATTTCGATGGTTTTAACGCCGGGTTTGGCCATGCTGCGGCACAGACGCAGCGCCTCAGCCACAAGTTTACCGGCTTCACGCATCAGTCCGATTTCACGCGGCGACTTCAATTCCGGCTTGTGGGGAAAAAACGCCTTTAACATTTACGCTTGGCCTGCCCACTCAAGACTTTTGTAATGTTGGCATACACTTGCTCGATCGGTCCATGACCAGGGATTTCGTGTAACAACCCCTGAACGCGGTAATGTCCTATTAGGGGCCCTATGTTTCTATGATACACCACCAACCGAGCACGTACCGTCTCCGGACGGTCATCCTCACGTTGGATCAGTTGGGTGCCGCAATAATCGCAAACACCGGGAGATTTCGGCGGCTTGCTTTGGGTGTGGTAGGTCGCTTTACAGCCCGGCTTGGGACAGCTCCACCGTTCGCCGACCCGTGCGATGATCTCCTCATCGCTGACCTGAAGGAGAAGAACAGCAGTTAGATCGAGATAATGCTGCCGCAGCACCTGATCGAAAGCGACCGCCTGGGCAAGCGTACGCGGATAGCCGTCCATGACGAAGCACTCGGGCGGATCGTTGAGGTTGAAGCGTTCGGCCACCACGTCATTAACCAGATCATCGGGGACGAGTTGGCCCTTTTCGACGTAGGGATGAGCGCGCAATCCAGCGGGTGTTTGCTGGCGAATGGCTTCGCGGAGAATGTCGCCGGTGCCGATATGCTCCAGGCCGTTGCGCTCACTGAGCAGCTTGGCCTGAGTTCCCTTACCGCATCCGGGCGGACCGAGAAGTACGAGACGCATGGATGGCCCTGTTCCGCCACCCAGCCTGCCTTAATAGGAAGGGCGGCACATTCATTGCCGGGAGGGTAGACCGGGGCGCCGAACCCCGGACGAATCTCTTACCCGCTTATTTTGGGAAATGACAATCCAATTAGCAAGAGGAGGCGGGGCGTGTTAACACCCCGGTACTCGGCGAGCGGGGCGTGTTAACGCCCCGATGGGGTGTTAACGCACCTTCGCTCGCTCAATCCTCTGTCAATCCCGGATAATTGCGCATGACCAGGTGGCTGTTGATCTTCTGCACCAGATCGAGGGCGACGCTGATGACGATAAGCAGGCCGGTGCCGCCGTAAAATTGGGCCACCGTGTAATCGACGTTCAAGGTGTTGGTGATGAGCGTGGGGACGACGGCGATGACGGCCAGGAAGGCTGCACCGACGTAGGTGATACGGACCATGACGCGCTCCAGATACTCCGCTGTCCGTTTGCCCGGCCGGTAACCCGGGATGAAGCTACCGTAATCCTTGAGGTTGTTGGCCATGTCCTTGGGATTGAAGATAATGGCCGTCCAGAAATAACAAAAGACGTAAATAAGGGCGATGAACATGACGGTGTACCAGTAGCCCTGGCGCTCGAAGGTCTGTTGCACCGCCTGGGCCCAGCGCCATTCGGTGGCCTGAGCGATGGCCCCGAAGAGGAAGTAGGGCAACACGAGCAAGCTGCTGGCGAAGATGACGGGCATGACGCCGGCCTGATTGACACGTAAGGGCAGCCATTGGCTGGTGCCGCCAAAGACGCGACGGCCGCGAACGTGCTTGGCCGATTGCGTCTTGATGCGCCGTTGTGCCTTCGTGATGGCCACGACGCCAACCACGACGGCGAGGAACAGCACTACCAGCACCACCAATTTTTCGAAGCTCATGTCGCGGCCACCACCGCCGCCGCCGAGTGTGAACACCGACTCTTTGAAATGACCGTTCTCGAAGAACAAACTCGCCGCCGCCGCCGGCATACGAGCGATGATGCCGGCCATGATGATGAGGCTGATGCCGTTGCCGATGCCGTATTCATCGATCTGCTCGCCCAGCCACATCAGGAAAATGGTGCCGCACGTCAACGTCACGACCATAGTGGTCCAGTAAATCCCCCCCTGATAATCGGGAAGCCCCCATCCTAACTTGTGTTGGCTGACTGGCCCCATGAGATATTGCACATACAGAAATCCTTGAAACAGGCAGATGAAGACCGTGGCGTAGCGGGTATATTCGTTGATCTTCTTGCGGCCGCTCTCGCCTTCTTTTTGCAGTTTCTCCAGGGGAGGATAGACGGCGGCGAGAAGTTGGAAAATAATCGAGGCGGAGATATACGGCATGATGCCCAGACCAAACACGGTAGCCTGGCTGAGGTTGCCGCCGGAGAACATGGATACGAAGTTGAGTACATTGCCCAAGGCGCTGCCGGACCCCAGCGCCGCTGTCATTTTCGATTGATCGATGAACGGCAGCGGGATAGCGAAGCCGATACGATAGATGGCCAAGAACAATAGCGTCAGCAGGATTTTCTGCCGCAGTTCGGGGATAGTGAAGATGGCCTTGATCTTGCCGCGATAGAGCAAAAAGGCCGTAATCAACGCCAAAACCTCGACGACCAGCGCTTGCTGCCAACTCATCATAAGGAACAGCAGCAGAAACAGCGCTGCGGCAGCGGCCAGTCCGATCAGAAAGGGATTGGATTTACGCATATTAACTCCTCGGAGTCGTTCCTTGTTCAGCCGCGCGCTCCCGGCGGGCGCGATTGCGCTTGCCCGGGGCCCTGCGGCTGAACAAGAATGCTGCGGACCCGTCCGTATCCGTCATGTTTGCGGCGGCGTCCGCGGCTTCATCTTATTTCGCTTCGGTTTCTTAGGAGGCGGGATGACCTCGACTGTGCCGCCGCGAGCGCTGATTTTTTCTTGGGCCGATTTGGAAAAATGATGCGCTCGCACCGTCAACTTCTTGGTCAATTCTCCCATCCCTAGAATTCGTACTCCATCGGCCGGTCCCTTGGCTAGCCCAGTTTTGCGCAGCGCCTCGGCATCGACCGTATCACCGTCGTTGAAGCAATTGAGGGCGCCGACGTTGACGACATGATATTTCTTGTCCCAGCTAGCGTGACTGAAGCCCCGCTTGGGAATGCGGCGGAACAGCTGCATCTGTCCGCCCTCGAACATGACGACCGGCTTGTTGGCGCCGGCGCTGGCCCATTGCCCTTTATGACCGCGTGTGGCCGTCTTGCCGTGACCGCTGCCGATGCCGCGGCCGACGCGCTTTTTCTTACGCAGCCTCTGAACACCGACATGTACTTGACTAAGGTCCATTATAGATGTACTCCTCGCAAGCGGGCTACTTCCTCGCGGGTCCGCAATTGCATCAAGCCGGCGATAGTCGCCTTGACGAGATTGATAGGATTGCTGCTGCCATGCACCTTGGTCAAGATGTTGCGGATGCCGCACACTTCCAAGACATCGCGGACGCCTGGACCGGCCTTGACGCCGGTGCCCGGGCCAGCCGGCACCAAGATAACGCGGCTGCTACCGAACTTACCGACGATACGATGGGGGATCGTGTCGCCGCGCAGCGATACGCGCTTGGAGCGTTTCATCGTTTCCTGCGCGTCCTTGGTGGCTTTTTCGACGGCGGGTGGCACTTCATTGGCCTTGCCGTAGCCGGCGGCGACACGGCCCTTGTTGTCGCCGACGACGACCAAGGCGTTGAAGCTAAAGCGCCGCCCGCCCTTGACCACAGCGGCGCAGCGACGAATCTTCACCACGCGATCTTCCAGCCCATCCGGGCGCCCTTCGCCACGTTCTCTGGCCATGTTTCTCCTCTTCGTTCACTCTTCGTTTGCGCTGCGGGTGGGGATAACGGTTGTTAAAACTGCAAGCCCCCCGCACGGGCCGCCTCCGCCAACGCCTTGACGCGGCCATGATACCGATAATGGCCGCGATCGAACGCGGCCTTGGTGATGCCGCGTTCTTTGGCGATCTCGGCCAAACGCTGGCCGACTAGCTGGGCCGCCTTGACATTGCCGCCGTAGGGCACCTCCTTGCGCAGAGCGGGCGAGTTGCTGCTGGCGGCCGCCAAGGTACGGCCGTTCAAATCGTCGATCAGTTGGGCGTAAATATGTTTGGAACTGCGAAAGACCGACAGCCGCGGCCGTTCCACTGTACCGACAATCTTGCGGCGAACGTGCCGCCGTCTGCGCAGCCGTCGCATTTGCTTGAGCTTTTGTGGATTCATGGATGCCTCGCTCAACTGGCGCCGCCGGCGAAGGCCTTGCCTTCCTTGCGGCGGACCTGTTCGTTCTCGTAGCGGATGCCCTTGCCCTTGTACGGCTCTGGTGGACGGACGTGTCGCACCTCGGCGGCAAACTGGCCGACCTTCTGCTTGTCTGCCCCTTTGATGACAATAGTCGTCGGGTCGGGCACCTCGACAGTGACGCCGGCCGGCGGCACCATCAATACCCGGTTGGCGAAACCAACCGTCAACTCGACCCCCTTGTTCTTCGCCGTCGCCTGATAGCCGATCCCTTCGATTTTCAGGCGCTTCTCGTAGCCCTTGGTGACGCCTTCAATCATGTTGGCGATGATGCTGCGCGTCAGCCCGTGTAGCGAGCGCGTGAAGCGCTCATCATCAGGCCGAGCTACGCGGACGACCTTGGCGTTCTCATCTACCTCGACTTTCATGAGCCGATGATAAGGGAACTCCAGTTTCTGCCCTTTCGGTCCTTCCACGAAGACTTTGCCGTCAGCGACTTTGACCTTGACGCCGGCAGGAATGGGCACAGGTTGTTTGCCGATGCGGGACATAACTTGCTCTCCCTACCACACCGTACATAAAAGTTCGCCGCCCAGCCGTTGGGCGCGGGCCTTGCGATCGCTCATGACGCCGCGACTGGTGCTGATGACGCTGATGCCCAAGCCATCGAGCACCGGCTTGAGCTGCTCAGCCCGGCGATAAAGACGCCGGCCCGGACGGCTGGCCCGCTCGATGTGCCGGATGACGCGCTCGCCCTCCGGCCCATAATTCAGATAGACCCGCAAAAGGACATGGGGCTTGCTGAGGTCTTGTTCCGGCACGAACGTTTTGTTGCCCTGCTCGTCGCTGTGTATTCGGCCGACATGGTAATCGAGGATGAATCCTTCTTCCTTGAGCACCTGAGCGACGGCGATTTTGAGCTTGGTGGCCGGGATGTCTACGGCCGGTCGCTCGATGCGGTTGGCATTGCGGATGCGGGTCAACATATCGGCTAACGGATCGGTCATCATAGAGAATAGCGCCCTCACCAACTGGCCTTTTTGACGCCCGGAATCAGGCCATCGCTGGCCATGTTGCGAAAACAGATGCGACAGATGCCGAACTTGCGATAAACGGCGCGCGGCCGCCCGCACAGCTTGCAACGCAGCCGTACCCGGATGCGTTCGCGTGGCGGCATCTTCACTTTGGCATCCGGCTTTTTGCTGGCTTCCAGCTTGGCCAGCTGTTTCTTGAATTTGACGAATTTCGCTTCGGTAGCCATGTGTTTTCCTGGGTATCAACCTGCGACCGCCGGGATAAACCCGGCGGCTCGCCTCACTTATTGGTGTACGGGCGGCGCCCCCCTACGCTTCACGGAACGGCATGCCAAAAGACCGCAACAATTCGCGGGCCTCGTCGTCGCTGTTGGTACTGGTGACAAACGTCACATCCATGCCCTGCACAAATGTTATCTTGTCAGGATCGATCTCTGGGAACACCGACTGCTCGCTTAGGCCGAGGCTGTAATTGCCGTGGCCGTCGAAGCTACGGGGATTGACCCCGCGGAAGTCACGGATACGCGGCAAGGCGATGCTGATGAGGCGATCCAGAAACTCATACATGCGCCGGCCGCGCAGCGTGACGCGGCAGCCGATCTCATTGCCTTCGCGGAGCCGAAAGCCGCTGACCGCTTTCTTGGCTTTGCGAATCTGCGCCTTCTGCCCCGTGATGAGCGCCAACTGTTCGGCTGCCTGTTCGATGCGATTTTTGTCTTGCAGCGCTTTGCCGACGCCCATGTTGACGACGATCTTCTGCAAGCGCGGCAGACTCAGCAGGTTGTCGCGGCCCAGTTTTTTCTTCAGCTGCGGCACAATTTCTTTTTGATAGCGTTCTAGTAAGCGGGCCATAACACTTCTCGTCTAGCAATAGGACTTCTGGACTGGGCAATCTCGATGCCTACGATTTTGAGGCGTACTTGGGGTTAGGCTTACTAAGGGCGCCGAGTCCGGCGCCGCATTTCTTGCAATAGCGTTCTTTGTGGCCGTCGGCAGCGTAGCGGCGGCCGATGCGACGACCACGCCGGCAATTCGGACAAAACAACAGCACATTCGATGCGGAGATGGGCATTTCCTTGGACAGCCGGCCTCCCTGCGGATTGCGGCGGCTCGGCTTGACGTGCTTGTATACACGGTTGACGCCTTCCACCACGACTTTGTTTTCCTTGGGCAGCACGCGCAACACTCTATGGGCGCGGCCCTTCTCGGCATCATCGCCGGCAATCACTTCCACCAGGTCATCTTTGCGCACATGCATGATTACAACCCCTAAACCACCTCAGCCGCCAGGTTGACGATGCGGACGAAGCCACTCTCGCGCAACTCACGGGCCACGGCACCAAAGATGCGCGTGCCGCGTGGGTTCTGTTCAGCGTCGATGATGACCATCGCATTGCGGTCAAAGCGGACGTAGCTGCCGTCGTCGCGGCGTGTCGGCTTCTTGCAACGGACCACAACACCGCGGACCACATCGCCGGGCTTGACATCGCCGCCCGGATTGGCCTTCTTGACGCTGGCGATAATCACATCGCCCAGGCCAGCATAGCGCCGCCGCGTACCACCTAGCACCTTGATGCACATGCACTCTTTAGCGCCGGTGTTGTCGGCGACGTCCAGATACGTATACATCTGAATCATGACAGAATCCGATCCTTTTCCTATGTAGTTCCCAGTTCCGGCGCCTGCACATGATGGGCCGGCAACTCGGGGGCTTTGGCGACGATACGGACCAGTCGCCAACATTTGGTCTTGGACAAAGGCCGCGTCTCCATGATCTCCACGGTGTCGCCCAGGTGCGACTCATTGTTTTCGTCGTGGACGTGACAAATGGTACGGCGGCGAATGTATTTGCCGTAGCGCGGATGCTTGACCAGGCGCGGAATCTCAACGCGGCGGGTCTTGTTCATCTTGTCACTGGTGACGACGCCGGTTTCCAGGCGCCGCTTGCCTCGTTTGCTTGCCTCAGCCATTGCTCCTCGCTCCTTGCACAGCCTTTCTCTGGGCAGCCAACTCCCGTTCGCGCTGGATGGTTTTGATGCGGGCGATGTCGCGTTTGGCCTTGCGAATCTGGCTGGGCGTTTCCAGGCGCTCGGTGGCTGACTGAAAACGCAAATGAAACAAATCTTTGATCGTTTCCTTGAGCGTCAACGCCAATTGCTCGTCGCTCATGGCACGCAATTCAGACGGTTTCATAGCTCGCTCTCCAGTTATCCTACGGTCGACCGTCGGGAGACGAAACGGCAGCGGAACGGCATTTTATAAGCAACGCGGGCCAGAGCATCGCGCGCCGCCGCTTCAGGCAGGCCGCCGATTTCATAGAGAATCATGCCCGGCTTGACGACGGCGGCCCAATATTCCGGTTCGCCCTTGCCTTTGCCCATGCGGGTCTCGGCAGGAATGGCTGTGACCGATTTGTGCGGGAAAACGCGGATGTATAGACGGCCTTCCCCCCGTACCGAGTGGGTAGCGGTGATGCGGCCAGCCTCGATGGCTTCGGCGCTGAGCCAGCCGCCTTCCAGCGCTTGCAGGCCAAAATCGCCGTGGCTGACCGTGTTGCCGCGGCAGGCCTTGCCGCGCACTCGTCCCCGCTGGGTCTTGCGATATTTCACGCGCTTTGGCATCAGCGGCATGTTCGTTCTCCTCGTTCTTTATTCTCCACCCCGCGACCGTAAGGGCGCGGCATCACAACTGTTGTCTCATGGGGGCGGTCTGGCGGTTCGCTTTTATTTTACCCACGTCGTCCTCCCCGGCCGCGGCTGCGGCCCGGTCCTGGGCCGGCTTCGCCGGTTTCTTCGGGAGCAAGATAATCGCCATTGTTAATCCACACTTTGATGCCGATGTGGCCCTGCGCTGTTTTGGCCTCAGCGAAACCATATTCGATCTTGGCCCGAAGCGTGGACAGCGGAATGCTGCCAGCCATGCTGCTCTCCGTGCGCGCCATTTCGGCCCCGCCCAACCGACCGGCCAGCTGCACACGAACCCCCTTGGCCCCGGCCTCCATCGCTGTGTCGATGGCGCGCTTCATGGTACGGCGAAAACTGGCCCGCTTCTGCAACTGCTCGGCGATGTCCTCTGCCACCAACTGGGCGTCACGCTCCGGGCGATTGACCTCTAGCGTTTTGACTTCGATGTGCCGGTGGGTCAGGTTTTCCAAGTCCTTGGTCAGTTTATCGACTTCTTGGCCTTTCTTGCCGATAATCATGCCGACACGGGCGGCGTGGATGAACACCGTGACCTTCTCGCGCGTCCGGTGAATGCGGATTTTCGAGATTCCAGAGCCGCCGTAGCGCTTTTTGATGAATTTGCGGATCTTGGCATCCTCAACAAGCAGGTCGGAAAAATCCTGCTTGCTGGCATACCAATGGCTCAGCCAGTCAACCATGATACCGGTGCGAAAACCCGTTGGCCGCGTTTTTTGTCCCATGCGCTCCACCCGTTTCTCTTAGACCTCGTCGGACAGCGTCACGCGGATGTGCGAATAACGCCGTTTGATCGGATACGCGGTGCCGCGCGCGCGCGGCATGATGCGCTTCATGATCGGTCCGTCATCGACGCGTGATTCGAGGACGACCAAATTATCAATATCAACATTACGTGCGCCTAATTCCTTCGCGTTGCCCAGGGCGCTTTTGAGCACTTGCTCCAAGAGGCGAGCGCTTTTGTTGGGCAAAAAGCGCAGCAGTTCCAGGGCCTCGTCCGCGGGCCGTCCCCGAATCAGCGTGGCGAACGGCCGAATCTTCCGCGCCGACATGTCGGCAAAGCGATGACTGGCTTTGTATTGCATGATGCAGCTCCTCTTTTCCCTACCGGCCCGCCACGTCGGCAAAGGCATCCCTTTGCTGAGGCGGCGGCAGGCGGAAAAACGATTTCCGGGGGTTGGATTCGAACCAACGACCTCCAGGTTATGAGCCTGGCGAGCTACCACTGCTCCACCCCGGGATGCGTTTACTTAACGGCAGCTTTGGCCTTGCCGCCGCTATGGCCTTTGAAGATCCGCGTCGGCGAAAATTCACCGAGCTTGTGGCCGACCATGTCCTCCGTCACATAGAGGCGAAGGAAGTTCTTGCCATTGTGGATAAGGAAGGTCGTACCGACGAATTCGGGAACGATCGTGCAATCGCGCGACCAGGTCTTGATCGGTTCCCGACTGCCGCTGCGCTGATTGCGCTCTACCTTGGCCATCAAGCGTTCATCAACGTATGGCCCTTTTTTGAGAGATCGGCTCATTACTCTCCCTCCGGGCAAGAATGCCAATTATAGGAAGAACCTCCATGATGTCCAGAATCAGCTCATAGCGTAATGCGGTCCCGGTCGACGACGTCGGATGATGGCGGCATTAGACGGTTTGCGTTTCTTGCGTGTCTTGCCGCCCTTGGCGAGCACGCCAGTAGGACTGCACGGATGCCGGCCTCCCGACGTGCGTCCTTCGCCGCCGCCCATCGGATGGTTGACCGGGTTCATCGACGTGCCGCGGTTGTGCGGCTTTCGTCCCAGCCACCGCTTGCGGCCAGCCTTACCCAGGCTGATGTTCATGTGTTCCGCATTGCCGATCATGCCGATGGTAGCGCGGCATGCCGAGCTAAGGCGGCGCACCTCTCCGGAAGGCAGCGTGATCTGCGCCCATTTGCCTTCCCGCGCCGTCAGCGTGGCGGCCGTGCCGGCACTGCGGCACAATTGTCCGCCGTGGCCTGGTTGCATTTCCAGGTTATGAATCGTCATGCCTAGCGGAATTTTCCGCAGCGGCAAGCAGTTGCCGATGCGCGGCTCTACGTCCTCGCCGCTGATGACGCGATCATCGGCCTTGAGTCCTTCCGGGGCCAGGATGTACGCCTTCTCACCGTCTTCATACTGCAACAGGGCAATACGGGCCGAGCGATTGGGGTCGTACTCGATGGCCAGCACCCGTGCCCAAACGCCGTCCTTTTTGCGCTTGAAATCGATGAGGCGATAGCGGCGCTTGTGTCCGCCGCCGCGGAAGCGTGTGCAAATGATACCCTGATTATTACGGCCGCCCTTCTTGGGCATGGGACGCAACAGCGATTTCTCCGGCTTTTTCTTGCGATCCGTCAGGTCCGAGAAATCGCTGACGGAGCCTTGCCGTCGCCCCGGCGTCGTCGGTTTGTATTGACGAATTCCCATGTTTCCCTCTCATGCAGGCCAGCAGGACTGCGTTAGCGCCCCGAACGTTCCGTTCAGGACGCTGACCCAGCTCTGCTCGCCGTCGTTTAGAAGAACTCAATCACCGGGCTTTCCGGCTGAAGCGTAACGATGGCTTTTTTCCAGTTAGGCAGCCGACCCATCTTGAAACGATAGCGCCGCTGCTTGCCCAGGCGATTCTGCGTCCGCACCTTGGCAACGCGGACGCCGAACAACTCCTCGACCGCCGCCTTGATCTCCGTCTTGGTCGCCCAGGGGTTGACCTCGAACGAATAGGCCGGCGCCCAGTGTTTGCGCTTCTCGCTTCGGTGCTGCGATTGGTGCGTACCTTTCTCGGTAATCAGCGGGCGAAGGATGATCTGATACGGCTCCAGCTTCGGCCCGCGCATTCGTTCACTCGTATTCGCCATGTGTCATTGTCCTCCTTGTTGGGGCCCCGAGTTGGCCACCGACGTTGTGGGCCGACGCAGTTCATCGAATGCGGCACGGGTCAATACCAGTCGTTTCTGCCGCAGCACTGTGTAGGCGTTGAACTGCGACGCGGGCAGCACCTGGATTTCTGGTATGTTGCGCGCCGAGAGATAAATGTTCTTGTCGTAGTCCTTGATACCCAACAGGCAAGTGGTGTCTTGGAGTTTAAGCGCCTTGAGAAGGCTGGCAATCTGTTTAGTCTTGACTTCGGGGAGAGTGAGGTCGTCGAGGATGAGCGCTTCGTTATCTTGAAATTTGCTGAGGATGGCCATACGTGTGGCGGCGCGGACGGCCTTCTTGGGCAGGTGATATTCATAATCGCGTGGTTTAGGGCCTTTGGCCGTGCCGCCGCCGCGGCGTTTGTTGGTGCGGCGTGTGCCGGCGCGGGCGTTGCCGGTGCCTTTTTGCCGAAACAGCTTCTTGGTGCTGCCGGCCACTTCGCCGCGCCGCAACGTCGAATGCGTGCCGGCCCGCTGATTGGCCAGATACATCAATACCACATCGTGCAGCAACTGCTTGTTGACCGTGCCGCCGAACTCCGCCGGATCGACCTGCACCGTGCCAACCGCATCGCCCTGCCTATTGTAGACATTCAAAGTGAGCATGATTCACCCTCCTCCGAGCGCCTCGGAGGACATTCCATTTCCTTACTCATGTCGCTGCCATTGCTTCGGCTCGACGCATCCCCCCAAGGAAGGATCGTTTCGAGCCGTACAGAGTTTTAGGAGGCCACCCCTGCCAGGACGCGGATCTTGATATCCACGCCAGGAGGGAGGCTGAGGCCCTTATTCAACGCCTCGATGGTTTTGCCAGTCGGCTGCAAGATATCGATTAGGCGCTTGTGCGTCCGAATCTCAAACTGCTCGCGCGACTTTCGGTCAATATGGGGACTCCGTAGTACCGTGTAGCGTTCAATACGGGTCGGCAGCGGAATCGGGCCGTGAACGATGGCTCCTGTCTTTTCGGCTGTGTCCACGATCTCTTGCGCGGTACGGTCGAGCACTTCATAATCGTAGGCTTCCATCCGAATCCGGATGCGTTCACTCGGTAAATTTTGCCCCGCCACCGCTGACTCCTCGACTCTCTCGTAATATAGTAAATTCCGATCCCGCTCCGTGAGCAAGCCGCACCCTCGAAGAGTGTTCAAATTAGTGCAACACTCGAAGAGTGTTAAATTAGTGGCCTGTTCCACGAGTGTCAAGGGGCGATCGACGATTTTCGGCGTGTTAGGGTATGCCTGCCGATAGGGGCAAGGCCAAGGGCCATCCGGCCAACAGTAGAAGGATTAACACAGACATAGGCGAGCGGGGGATGTGAACCCCCCGGTTGTTCCTGGCGAGCGGGGGGTGT
>JAJPIY010000212.1 GCA_021324515.1 Planctomycetota bacterium | reverse complement strand
GTGGGAGATATACGGGACGCGGTAGAGATGGACCCAAACAGGGGCGAGCGGGGGGTGTGCCCCCGGTCACAACCGGGGGGTTGACACCCCCCGCTCGCCCTTGGGGCGCTCACGCAACCCCGCTCGCCCTCGGGGGTTCTACCGGGGGGTTCACACCCCCCGCTCGCCCTTGGGGCGCCCAGTATATGTTCGATCCGATCGGTTGCGGACATCTTTGGGACAGGCAGAATTGAGGATGCCCCGATGCGCGTTCGGCTTGTTCTTGCCGGCTTATGGATTGTCCCTGTGCTGATGGCGGCCGATGCCTCCGATCTGCCTCCGGGATGGAAAGAATACAGCCCAAAGGACCATTCCTTCTCCGTATGGCTGCCAGGAAAAACAGGCCGCTTCAGAGAGCCCAAGCGTCCCGTCGTCGTGCGCGGAGTACCCCTGGAGATCAACCTTGTGCAAGTGGAGGTCCGCGGCAAGCTGACTTACGAAGCCGCAAGCCTGTTGCTGCCTAGCCGCCTGGTAGGCAAGGCTTCTCAAAAGGAGAAACTCGAGTTCATGCGCGATGTCTTCCTCAGCGAGGTCCGAGGCAAAGTCTACGATGAATCGGAGATCAAGCAAAGCCATGCCGCAGGCAAGGAATACGTTGTCCAAGTAGGCAGGAGTGTGGCCCGGCTGCGCGTGTTCGCTCAGGGTAAACGGCTTTATCGGGCCTCGGTCCTGGGCAGCAAAACAAACGTTGCTTCCAAGGATGCCGATACGTTCCTGGACTCGTTTCAGCTGTTGGCTAAGGCTGATATGCCGGCCGACAAAGGGAAACACAAAACGGCTGCTTCAGACAAATAGGCAACAGGCCCTTCTGGTTTCTTGTGGTTGCCCAAACAGAGCTTGGGAACGAGGAGGGTGTCCGAGCGATACCAGCGGGCAAGACAGGATGGAAGGCGTTTTTATGACCAAACCAAGCAACGGAGGGACCATCACCCTCCGCGGCGAACACATCACCCTGGCCCACGCCATTAAAGTCGTCGGCCTAGCTTCGACAGGCGGGCAAGCGAAGCTCTTGGTGCGCGCGGGACGGATCACGGTCAACGGCGCCTTGACCATGCAGCCAGGACGCAAGCTCCGTATCGGCGACCGTTTCGGCAGGGCAGGAGGAGCGGAGTGGACGATCATCAGCTGAGCGACGCCCTCTCTGGCGCTCCGCCCCAGCCGCCCGACATTCTCCCCGCCGAATCCGATGAAGCCACAGCGGCGACGGCCTCGCACCTGGACCTGAACCAATCGACCGGATCCCTGGTGTTGGTGCTGGCGGCGCCGGCCCTGTTGCAGCAGCTGCTGGTGTTGGCTGTCAGCCTGTCCGATCGCTGGCTGGCCGGTCATGCTCATGCTCCGGACCCCGATGAGCAAATCGCCCTGCAAGCCGCACAAACGACGGCCAATTATCTCGCCTGGTTCATCAGCAGTTATACCGTCCTGGTCAGCGTCGGCAGCACGGCCCTGGTGGCGCACGCCCTGGGCGCCGGTGATCGCCGTTCTGCCGTCCACATCACCAATCAATCACTGCTTCTCGCCGTCGTCTTGGGCCTGGGCGGCTCCCTCGTCGCCCTGCTCAGCCTGCCGGCGTTGATCGAACGGTTGCAACTCCACGGGGCGACGGCGCGATTTGCCATTGCCTATTTGCAGCCGCTGTTCGCCTTGCTGGTTTTCCAGGTGATCGAGGCGGCCGGCATCGCTTGCCTGGTCGGTGCCGGCGACACGGTGACGGGGCTGTGGATACGCGCCGGCGTGGCCGTGTTCAATGTGCCCCTGGCCTGGGGCTTTTTCCACGGCTTTGGACCGCTCCCGCAGTTGGGCTTCGTCGGCATCGCCCTGGGCACAGCGGTCAGCAACGTGCTGGGCGCGGTTGCCGTGACAGCGGTGTTGCTGCGTGGCCGGGCCGGGCTGCGGCTGGAATGGCGACAATTGTGGCCAGACCTGGCGATGGTCCGCCGTTTGCTGCGGATCAGTGTGCCGGCCGGCATCGATAGCCTCTCCGTAGCCGTGGGGCAGTTGTGGTTCCTCAGCATCATCAATCACCTGAGTGATGCGGCCAAGGCGGCGCATGGCATCGCTTTGCAGTGGGAAGCGCTGGGGTATCTATCGGGCGGCGCCTTCGGTACAGCGGCGATGACGTTGGTCGGCCAAAACTTGGGCGCGAACAATCCGCGCCGGGCCGCCCACAGCGGTTGGACAGCCTTGGCGCAGGGCGGAGCATTGATGACGTTCATGGGGGCGGTCTTCTTCGTCTTGGCAGCGCCGATGTTTCGCTTCTTCTGCCCTGATGAAGGCCAGCAACCGATCATCGATGCAGGCGTGCCGGTGCTGCGGTTGATCGCCTTTGCCATGCCCGCCCTGGCCTCGTGCATCATTTTCACCAGCGCCTTGCGAGGGGCCGGCGACACGCGCGTGCCGGTGTTGTTCACCTGGTTCGGTTTTTTCGCCCTGCGCATTCCCCTCGCCTATTTGCTGACGGCGTCGGCAATCGACCTGGGACCGCTAGGCACGTATCCAGGCCCCAACCTCGGTCTTCTCGGCGCCTGGCTGGCGATGTTCGCGGATTTGCTGGTGCGTGGCGTGTTCTTTCTGGTGCGCTTTGCCAGCGGTCGTTGGCGCCACATGCGAGTGTAGTGCGGATTTTATCTGACCTCTTGGCGAGCGGGGGGTGTGAACCCTCCGGTAGAACACAACCGGGGGGTTCACACCCCCCCGCTCGCCAGATCTACCGGGGGGTTCACACCCCCCGCTCGCCGAATTTTGCTGGGAAACGGGTGGTGTTTTTGTCTTCACACCGGTTGTGGGCAAGGTATAATGAAGAATCATGTGAACCTTCGTCACATCAACCGGAGTGAGGCCCTATGAACTACGAAGTGCATGGAGAATTGCAACCCCTGGGTGGCGGCGACCCGATTCCCCTCATCCGCGAAGAGTTGACCATCGGCCGGCGCGAATCGTGTGATATTTGCTTGCGCTATCCGAATGTTTCCGGAATTCACGCCAAGCTGTCGTTTCGCAACGGCTACTGGTACATCCGCGACATGAACAGCACCAATGGTGTCAAGGTACAAGGCGTCCGTATTCAGGAGAAGCTGCTGCACCCGCGCGACGAGATCACCATCGGCAAACGTAAGTACATTATTGATTATGAATTGCCGGCTGATCGCCGCGCTCTCGATGAAGTGGTGGAAGAGGACATCATGAGCCAGTCGCTCTTGGAAAAAGCCGGCCTGGAGCGTCCCAAGCCTCCCCGTTCCGGACGTAAATCTACAGACGCCTTCGATCCGGGCGATTTCCTGCTCTCCGATGAATGATCGACGTAGTCATACAAGGCAGGAGGAGATCTAACACCTTGGCGAGCGGGATCGCATCAGCGCCCCGAGAGGGTTCCGCGGAGCGCTTACGCAATACCGCTCGCCTATTTCTGGATCAGTCTCTACCGCCTAGGGGCCACAGCAGGTCCCAACCGATGACGAAAATCCCTGCATCGATCAGCAGATGACTCAGCCAGGACGGTACCAGACTGCCGCTGCGCTCATATAGCCACGCCCATACTGCGCCGCCGATAGCAATGGCCAAGGAGAAAGGCAACGCTGCTGTCCAGAAGTTCCCCGGTAAGTATACGTACAGTACGACCATGTGATGCGCCATGAAGGCCAAGCTCGACAGAGCAAGGGCCGGCACTTGTGTCGTTAGTTGGCACAATTGTCCAAACACGAACCAACGCCAGTAGTATTCCTCCAACAGCGAATGCACCGTCACGATGAACCCGGCTAGCACCCCATAGCGGATCGGTGTGGCCATGTTGAATTCGCGCAACTTCTGCTGCAATTGCGCCGGCGTTTGTCGTAACATCTCTGTGTTGCGCAGCACTCCAAAATAGGTCCCCAGCATGAGCATCACTACGAGCAAACCGAAAGCCAGCCCGTAGTGCAAGGAAGGGGTGAGGGTTTTCTGGCTTGCACTGCGGAAGGAGGGGACTTGTCGCTCGACCACAGCCAGGAATAGCAGAGGAAACGCGAACTGAACGATCTTGCCGGCGACATAAGCGGACTGCTGCCCGATGTTTGGTTTGTCCTGTGATCCTGCTAAAGCCAAAAAATAGCTCCAGGCCGCCAGGGTCGGGAACGTCATGGCGAATAGCAGTGCGAACAACCGAGTCCGATTCTCCGTTATTTTCGACATGCCTTTTTCAGAAATAGTGTAGCGTTTCTTGGTTAGCACCCCCGAAGGAGAGGGGAACGCGCTCTAGCCCTCTTGCACGAGTCGGCGGACCAGGACACGGAGTTTTTTCTCTGCGGCGTTGGCGGTGGCGATGATGTCGGCGATGTCGACCGGCCCCAGGGCATCGGGCAGGCACATGTCGGTGATGATGGAGATGCCGACGTTGCGCAGGCCGCAATGGACGCCGACAAGGACTTCCGGCACCGTAGACATGCCGACTACATCTGCGCCGATGCCGCGCAGGAAGCGATATTCCGCACGTGTCTCCAAGTTAGGCCCTGACACGGCCACAAACACACCCTGATGCAGAACGATCTTTTCTTCTAAAGCGATGCGTCGAGCCAAGGCCAACAATTGGCGATCATACGGATAGCACATGTCCGGAAAGCGTGGGCCGAGCCGTTCATCGTTCTTCCCGATGAGCGGGTTCGCGCCCATCAGGTTGATGTGGTCTTCGATCATCATCAAATCGCCCTTGGCGAACTGAGGATTCATGCCGCCGCAAGCGTTGCTGACAATGAGCGTCTCGCAGCCGAGTGCCTTCATGACGCGCACCGGTAGCGTGATCTGTTGGAGGGAATACCCCTCGTAGTAGTGGAACCGTCCCTCCATTGCGACGACGCTTTTGCCAGCCAGTCGGCCGCATACCAGCCGGCCGGTATGCCCTGGCGCCGTCGGTTCAGGAAAGTGCGGAATGTTGGCGTAGTCCAGCGCCGCCTCAATGGCGATCTCTTCGATCAAGCCACCCAGCCCGGTGCCGAGAATGATGCCGACCTGCGGCCGCCCCTGCCAGCGCGCCTGGACCGCCGCCTTCGCTTCTTGGATCTGTTCGTACAACTCGGCCATGAAGTCCTCCTTTTTCCACTGCCTCTGATTGAATCCATCGCGATCTTCCGTTTCTCTTGGGGAGGGAAAAAAAGGCACAACCCTGTGCCAAAATATAGGTGAAACTCCT
>JAJPIY010000355.1 GCA_021324515.1 Planctomycetota bacterium | reverse complement strand
GGGGGGTAAGTACAATGCAGACAAGGAGTTCTACCCCCCCCCCACCCTAACCCTCCCCCACAAGGGGGGAGGGAACAAATACAACTCCCTCCCCCACAGGGGGGGAGGGAAAAGTCCGCCAGCCCTTAGACTGCTCAGGTTCCGAGTCGTCTTCTCTGCCCAGGACAGCAAGGGTTTGCGGCCCTCGGCGGGGTTACGAATTGCGGAAGGAGTTTTTCCCGTAAAACCCTTTGACCCTTACCCCGCGCATTGCTAGGATGACCTTCTTCACCCTTTACGAAAGGGGTTTTGCTATGTGTGTGGCGATCGTTTGTTCACTAACTCACCCGAACTTTCATTCCGCCTGGGAGCAGGAGGGCAGTGCGTGGCCATTGTCCAAGTAACTGAATTGATCGAGGCCGGTGTTCACTTCGGTCATCGAGCCAGTCGTTGGAACCCCAAGATGCGGCCGTACATCTACGGCAAGCGCAATCTGATCCACATCATCGACCTGCGCGAGACCGTCCGCGGTTTGCTGCGGGCGCATCGTTTTCTCGCCAAGGTAGCTAGCCAGGGCAGTTTGGTATTGTTTGTCGGCACCAAGCGCCAAGCCAAGGAAGCCATCGAGCGAGAGGCCACTCGTTGCGGTATGCCGTTCGTCAACGAACGTTGGTTGGGCGGGACCCTGACGAACTACCGTACTATCCGGGATCGTTTGAAGCGCCTGCAAGAGTTGGAGGCGATGTGGCTGCCGGCCAACGAAAACCCGGCCAAGGTCAATCTCCCTGCCTACATGAAGACCATGCTCAACGAGGCCGGCAAGCTCGAATTGAGCAAGGCCCCCGAAACGGCGGAGATCCGCAGGTATAGCAAAAAAATGGTCGCCACCCTCAACCGCGAGTTGATGAGGATCCAGCGCAACCTGTCCGGTATCCGCGAGATGAACCGCTTACCGGATGCATTGGTCGTCATTGATCCCAAGCGCGAACACATTGCCGTTAAGGAAGCGGCACGCATGGGCGTGGCCACAGTCGCTTTGATCGATACCGACAGCGACCCCGACGAAGTCGATCTACCCATCCCCGGCAACGATGATAGCATTCGCTCCATTGAATTGATCTTGTCCAAATTGGCTGATGCGGTCTTGGAAGGCAAAGCGGCTTTGCCGTCGGAACCGCCTGGACCGCAAGCCCGACCAGCGCCGACCAGTGCGCGTCCAACGCACGTGGGCGCTGGTAATGGCAATGCTCCCCCAGTAAACCCCAAACCCGCTTCGGCGGTCGTGGAATAGCAAGAGGGCTTGTCCAGTAAGTCCAAGACAAGATTTTGGTTGCCGTCAGGCGTTGAGCAAGCTGAGATTACTGCGGATACGGTCAAGGACTTGCGCGGTATCGATTCAGCGGGGCCCCAAGAGGAAAATTGGACAGACGAAGAAAGGTGACATCATGGAGATTACTGCTGAAATGGTCAAGAAACTGCGCGACCTGACCGGCGTGCAGATGATGAAGTGCAAGGCCGCCCTCCAGAAAGCCAGCGGCGATATGGAGAAGGCCATCGAGATCTTGCGTAAGGAGAATGTCGGCGCTGTCGCTAAGTTGGCCGAGCGAGAGGCCGGCGAGGGCCGCATCGGCGCCTACATCGATGTGGACAAACAAGTCGGCGCTCTGGTCGAGCTGCGCTGTGAGACAGCGCCTGTGGCCAAGAGCGATTTATTCGTGCAGCTTGCCAACGACCTGGCCAAACAGGCGGCCCTGCAAGAGGCAGCCACGCCGGAGGCGCTTCTGGCGCAGCCCTTCGTCGCAGATCCCAAGAGGACGGTCGGCGAGCGTGTGGCCGAGGTCGTCAGCTTGATGCACGAGAACATGAAGTTGGTACGGCTGGTCCGACTGAAGGGCCAACTGGGAAGCTATGTCCATCACGATGGCTCGCTCGGAGTGATGGTGCAGGTTGAAGGCGCCAAAGCTGATCCCCAGCTGCTGCGCGACGTATGCATGCACATTGCGGCCAAAAACCCCGTGGCAGCCCTGCGCGAACACGTCCCTCCGGCCGTCCTCGACAAAGAGAAAGAGATCGCCCGCGCCCAGGCAGAGGCCACCGGCAAGCCTGCCAATATCGTCGAGAAAATTGCCGAGAGCAAGATGAAGACCTGGTATGCGGAAAATGTACTGGTCGAGCAGCCGTTCGTTAAAGATGACAGCAAGACAGTCGGCGACCTGCTCAAATCGGCCGGCCTGAAACTGGTCCAGTTTGTCCGTCTCCGCGTTGGCGAAGTAGGATAAGGACAACTCAGGCCGCAGAGGGAATTCCCTGCGGCCTGAGTTGGTTCCCTTTTTACATTATACTTGATACGGGTATAAATTGTGACGCTTCTTCTCCCTCCCTCTCATTTCGCCCTTCCCTTACATGGAGAGAAGGAAAATTGCGCCAATTTCAACTGGAGACAGTATATATTCGCCGTATTTGCGGTGTTTGTGACATTGTCCCTGTGCCGTGCGGACGCTTCGCCGCGGAGCCATCCTCCCAATATCGTGTTGATAGTCGGTGAAGATATGGGACCGGAGCTGCGCTGCTACGGAGACGCCAATGCCATCACGCCGAACATCGACCGACTGGCGGCGCAAGGGATGCGCTTCACGCGCTGTTTCACGCACGCTCCTGTATGTGCGCCAAGCCGTTCCGGACTCATCACGGGACGCTATCCTACCAGCATCGGCACACATCACATGCGCTCGACATTGCTCAAGCCGCCGCCCCTATTCACTGATTATCTGAAAAAAGCCGGTTATACTATCGCCTGGCCAACCAAGTCGCCCTACGGGAAGACCGATTTCAATTTCGCCGTTCCGCCTAAAGCATTCGACCGGGTGACGGATTGGACGAAAGAGATACCCAAACAACCGTTTTTCGGCTTTTATAACATAACCACCAGCCACGAAAGCAAGATCCGCGCTCCTGCGACTGAATTTGCCAGGCTCACGGCACGCCTGAAACCTTCGGAGCGTCGTGATCCGGCGAAAATGAAACTGCCGGCTTACTATCCCGATACCCCAGAAGTCCGCCGTGATTTGGCCAATTATTATGAACTGGTCACAGCAGTCGATTACCAAGTCGGCGTGGTCCTCGACGCTTTGGAGAAAGCCGGCATCGTTGATAACACCATTGTGTTTCTGACCGGCGATCATGGCCGCGGTCTGCCGCGCAGCAAACGCTGGGTCTATAACCAAGGCATTCACGTTCCCCTGATCGTTCGTTGGCCGGGACGCATCCAACCGAAAACAGTGCGTGATGATTTGGTTTGTTTCCTTGATTTCGCTCCGACCATACTGGCGCTGGCAGGTGTTGAAGTGCCCAAGGAGATGCAGGGACAAATTTTCCTCGGCCCGAAGCAGGCCCCGGAGCGCAAGTACATTTTTGCCGCCCGTGACCGTATGGATGAAACCTACGACCGCATCCGTACAGTGCGTGACAAACACTGCCAATATATCCGCAATTTCGAGCCGGATTTGCCCTACGCCCAACGCATCGCCTATGGCGAACTGATGCCTACCATGCAAGTATGGCGCAAACTCCACGCCGAGGGCAAATTGAACTCGGTGCAAGACGCCTTCTTCGCCGCCACCAAGCCGCGCGAGGAATTATATGACGTGGATACAGATCCCGACGAAGTACACAATCTCGCCGCGGACCCCAAATACAGAGACAAACTCACCAAAATGCGGGCTGCACTCGACCATTGGTTGAAGGAGACGAACGACCTCGGTGCCATACCAGAACGCGAGCTAATCAAGCGCGGATTGGTCGCCGACCGCCTTGCAGAGTACGACAAGCGAAAGGAAGACAAATCGTCAAAATAAAGAGATACAACTGCTATGAAAGCTGGCCCTTTTTCTCTGGCCCTGATTGGTCTGGCGGCCGTAATAAGCCTTGCTGCGGATTGGCCTCAATTTCTCGGTCCTCAGCGCAACAGTACCTCGACAGAAACCGGTCTGTTACAAAGCTGGGATGCGAAGGGGCCGCCGGTCCTTTGGCAAAAGGAGGTTGGTGAGGGCTATAGCTCTCCCGTGGTTGCCGGCGGGCGTCTACTCCTGTTTCACCGTATTGGCGACGAAGAGCTTGTAGAGTGCCTGGATGCCGCCAATGGCAAAGAGATATGGAAGCACCGGGAGGCCACGAACTATAGCGATCCTCTGGGCAAAGGCGATGGCCCGCGCTCCACACCGTTGATCGCTGGCCCGTATGTTTACACACTCAGTCCCGGCGGGCGCTTGCTATGCCTGAAACTGGCGGAAGGGAAAAAGATCTGGCAACGAGAGTTGCAGAAAGATTACCAGGTGCCGCCGAGCTATTTCGGAGTGGGGACATCGCCTATTCTGGAAGACGGCCGCGTGCTAGTCAACGTTGGCGGCCGCGACGCTGGTATCGTCGCTTTTAACAAAGATAGCGGCGAGGAAGTGTGGAAGGCGACCCAGGACGGCGCCAGCTATTCCTCGCCAGTGGCCGCGGATATCGATGGAGTGCGTCACGTCGTGTTCTTCACGCGCCAGGGCATTGTCTCGCTGGATCCGGCCAACGGTAAGGTCCGCTTTTCCAAGCGTTGGCGCTCGCGGATGGACGCTTCGGTCAACGCGGCCACCCCGGTGGTAGTGGGCGATTGCCTTTTCTTCACCGCTTGTTATGAGACCGGGGCCATCCTGGTGCGCGCCAAAAAAGACCACATCGACGAAGTGTGGAGCAACGATCGCAGCTTGTCCTGTCATTTCAGCACGCCCGTGTATCACGAGGGCTACTTGTACGGTTTCGATGGCCGACAGGAAAGCGGCACAGAGTTCCGGTGCGTCGAGGCGAAGACGGGCAAAGTCCACTGGAGCAAGGAAGGGTTCGGCTGCGGCTCAATAATTCTCGCTGAGGGGAACCTGATTGTCCTCAGCGAGAACGGCGATCTCGTGCTTGTGGAGTGCAAGAATCAATATCGTGAGAAAGCGCGAGCGGCGGTATTGACGGGACCATGCCGAGCCCACCTGGCGCTGGCAAACGGGCGCTTATATGCGCGAGACAACAAAAAACTGGTGTGCTGGAAGTTGAAACAGTAGGGTGAGCGATATTACACAAGGGCGAGCAGGGTGGCGTCAGCCCCCCGAGTATTTTTCTCACTTGGGGCGCTTACGCCACCCCACTCGCCCTTATGTAGCTTCTCGGAAGAGCGGTCCCTCACGCCAACAATTCTTTGACGACACGGCCATATACATCTGTCAGTCGGAAGTCGCGGCCGGCGTAGCGATAAGTCAGACGTTCGTGATCGAAACCGAGCAAGTACAGGATCGTCGCGTGTAAGTCGTGGACGTGGACCTTGTCCTCGACAGCCTGGAAGCCGAACTCATCGGTAGCTCCGTGAACATAGCCGCCCTTGACGCCGCCCCCGGCCAACCACATGGTAAAGCCCCAATGGTTGTGATCGCGGCCGTTGACCTTGCCGGCATTGTTGCCGGGCGAAGGCAACTCGACCGTCGGCGTGCGGCCAAATTCGCCGCCCCAAATAACGAGCGTGTCGTCCAACATGCCGCGCTGTTTCAGGTCCAGCAAGAGGGCGGCGATGGCTTGATCGCATTCTTTGGCCAGACGGCGGTGCTGAATTTCGATGTCGTCGTGGCTATCCCAGGGTTGGCCGGCCCCGTGCCAGACCTGCACGAAACGTACACCTTTTTCCAGCAAGCGGCGTGCGATGAGGATTTGCCGCGCTTGTGTACCGGGGCCGTACATCTCACGGATGTATTTCGGCTCGCGGCTGACATCGAAGGCATCCGAGGCATCCATCTGCATGCGATAGGCCAACTCGAACGATTGGATGCGCGCCTCCAGCTGGGCGTCGTGTTGGCGGCGCTCCTGATGCCGTTCGTTGAGCTGACGCAGCAAGTCCAGCTGGCGGCGCTGCTCGGCCAGCGACAGCGACGTGTTACGAATGTTCTCGATGAGCTTGTCTACGTCGGTATGGCGCGTATCGATGTAAGTGCCCTGGTATGCGCCAGGCAGGAAGGCGGATTGCCAATTCTGTGTTTCCTGAATGGGATAACCGCCCGGACACATGGCGATGAAGCCGGGCAGGTTCTGGTTCTCACTGCCCAGGCCATAAGTGATCCATGACCCCATGCTGGGCCGGATCTGCCGGGCCTCGCCGCAGTTCATCAGCATCAGCGACGGCTCATGATTGGGCACGTCGGCATACATCGAGCGAATGACGCAAATGTCATCGATGCAGCGGGCCGTGTGCGCGAACAGTTCGCTCACTTCGATTCCGGACTTTCCATATCTTTGAAACTGGAACGGCGAAGGGAAGGCGGCCCCCGTCTTACGCTCGGTGCGAAGGTTAGTGCGCGGCAGCAGTTTCCCCGCATATTTTTGCAGCGACGGCTTGGGATCAAAGGTATCGACATGCGAAGGCCCCCCGTTCATAAACAGGTGGATCACGCGCTTGGCCTTCGGAGTAAAGTGTGGTCCTTTGGGCGCTAATGGTGAGATGGAGCGGTCTGTGCCGGTTGCCGCAGACAACAACCCCTGTGAGGCCATCAGGCTCGCCAAACCAAGCGAGGCGAAGCCCATGCCGGAACGACAGAGAAAATCGCGGCGTGTGAGCGGTAGGCAAGCGATAGGGTTCTTCATACGTCTCCTCGTTGCATCGGGTCATTCACGATTCGGATTCGTTCTTCCCTGTGCTGCGGCTGGTGTTCGTCCTGGTCGATCTCCTCAATAGCTGGGAAGACGGCCCATTTGCCGGAAGCTTGTCTCTCGAAAGGGCGGCTCCACTTGTCCAATTCAAGGCCACATTTAGTTAGGACACGTCCTGCCGCTCCACATTGCCTGGCCGCCAATTGGCAAGCTTGCGAATCATCGGCAAAGGTGTACCGCATTGGTGACAGGCGCCAGGCATCAAATTGATGCCCCACTTGCCACGTTTCCGGATTGCGTCGCGGATCACCAGTGCCAGGATGGCAGCAAGCGGGCTAAAAATCAGCACACAGAAAATAATATGCACAACATGAATAAGGATAGCAGGATCCACGGACATTTGTGCTCTCCTCCAAGGGCGGCTTCAAGTCCCTGGATACAGGCCGTTCACCGTCAATTCGACCTCTTCACGATCACCATAGAAAGTCGCCGTGAAGTATTGCAGGAACCCGGCGAAGCCCAATAAAGCATAGCGGCGAACTACAGGAGCGAAACTCACCCAAGCACGCCATTCGCGGCGCTCCTGATTGTCTGCAATGCGCAAAGTCGCCTCGGCATAGCGAACGAGGAGGCCCCCATGTCCGAAAGCACTTGCTGTTCCCTGCGGCGCATTGGTTAAATCGATGCCGATCAAAGCTGCGACATCTTCAGGAAAAAGCACATCATCGGCCCCTGTATCAAGAAGTCCGTCATAAGGGACCGCGCCAGCTGGCCCCAGGATTGTCACACCGATAACCGGACGCGGCCGATGCACTTTTCCAGCCAACGAGACAATCGGCCGTCCCCTGGCGACTTGCAGGTATGGAAAGACCAGACTCATAGAAGCGTCGTCGCCTCCCCCTCCAGAGGGAGGTGATCGAAGACAACGTCTTCGCGTTCTAATCCCTGGGCCTCAACCTGTCGCGCCACCTCGGCCAAATCAGGATGATGAGCGACGATTCTGGAGCCATCCGCGCTCCAGGCCACCCATTGATCGGCATAGGGCAGCAAATCTTCCGGCAAAAATTTTGCCCGGTTCTCGACATAAACTTTTCGATCCGGCCTCGCTTTCTCGCTCATACCCCCTCCCCTCTCTCTTAATCCACAAACGCAAATTCGTTCGACAGCAACAACACTTGAGCATACTGCTCCCACGCCGATAGGGGAAGCGTGGTCTTGTTCGCCTCAGCGCTCTTCTTCACCTCTGCGAGGAACCGCAGTCCCAGCGCGATTTCATCCGCTTCGGCGGCGCGGCCATATGCTATTTTATACATCCGATTTATCTTCTCTTCCTCTTTTGCTTGTCCTGCCACGTCCGCCCGCCGCAAGAAATACCGCGCTTGCTCGACGACGAAGGGGCTGTTCATCAGGAACAGCGCTTGCTGCGGCACCGTGGTGGTGTAGCGCTGCGGCGAGGTAGCGTCGGGGCTGGCGAAATCGAAGGTGCGGAACAGGCCGGGCAGGTTCTGACGGTCGATGAAGCCGTAGACCGTGCGGCGTGTACTGAACGGCTGGGTCGTCAACTCGACGGCGCGGCCGCCCATCGTGGTGTCGAGCCGGCCGGCGACGTACAACAGCGAATCGCGCATCGCTTCAAAGTCAAGTCGTTGGCGATTCATGCGGCCCAAGAAGCGATTGTCTGGATCCATCTCTCTTAAGCGCGGATCACAGCTGCTTGCTTGCTGATAGGTGTTCGATAGCAGAATAAGGCGGTGCAATTTCTTGATCGACCAACCGTTGTCCATAAACGTGGCGGCAAGCCAATCGAGCAATTCAGGATGCGTCGGCGGGTCGCCGCGCAAGCCAAAATCACTAGGCGTTCGCACCAAGCCGGCGCCAAAATGGTGCAGCCAGACGCGATTGACCAAGACGCGCGCCGTCAACGGATTCTTACGGTCTACGATAGCGCGAGCTAATTCCAGGCGTCCGCTGCCTTGACGAAAAGGTTGACGTTTCTCTCCGGCGACTACTTCGAGAAACTGACGCGGCACCTCTGGGCCAGGGTTGTTCGGGTTGCCACGCAGAAAGACATGTGGCGTCTGAGGCATTGGTTTATCGATCAGCACCATAGCGCGCGGCGGCGCAATCGGAGAGTTAGCTTGCCATTCCTCCACTTTCGCCTCAAGCGCCCGCAAGCCGTCGCGGAACTTGCGATTACCCTTGGCAATCTCGTCCTTGTGCTGCTCGCGGTACTTCTCGACTTCAGCCTTGCGTTTGGCCAACTCTTTCTCGAACGCGACCAGTTCCGCTGTCTGTTCGGGCTTGGCGATCAGCGGCAGGTCCTTCGGCTCCTCGGAGCTGGCGAAGACGCCGTAGAGCGAATAATAGTCCTTCTGCGAGATGGGATCGAACTTATGATCGTGGCAGCGAGCGCAACCGACCGTCAATCCTTGCAGGCCACGCATGGTCACATCAATGCGATCATCGATGATGTCGTGAATGTTGTTGAGGAAGCGCCGACCCAATGTCAGAAAGCCCAGTGCCGCCAACGGCCGCTTATCGTCACCCAGCGGCAACTGGTCCGCCGCCAACTGTTGGAGGACGAATTGATCGTAAGGCAGATCCTCATTGAAAGCGCGAATGACGTAATCACGGTAGGTGTAGGCAAAAGGATAGCGGCGTTCTTCCTGAAAGACGTAGCCTTTGGAGTCGGCATAGCGGGCCACGTCCAGCCAGTGCCGGCCCCAACGTTCGCCATAGCGTGGCGAGGCCAGTAAACGATCGATCAGACGTTCGTAGGCGTCAGGAGAACGGTCCATCTCGAACGCCGCCACTTCCTCTGGCGTCGGCGGCAAACCGTGCAGATCCAGTGTGACCCGGCGAATCAGCGTGCGCCGATCCGCCGTCGGCGCCGGCGCCAAACCTTTCCTTTCTAGTCCAGCCAGCACAAACGCATCAATCGGCGTCTTGACCCAATCGGTCTTTTTCACCGCCGGCAGCTCCGGTTTCCTTACCGGCTGAAACGCCCAATGCGTCCGCCGTACCTCAGCCACGGACAGGGTAAGGGCTTCTGCCTGGACAAGTTCCTCTGGCCAGGGAGCACCCATTTTCACCCACTCGGTCAAATGAGCGATGGTCTCATCGGGCAGCTTGCCCTTGGGCGGCATCTGTACATCGCCGTCGTAGCGGATGACTTTGACGAGCAGGCTCTTGTCCGGCTGGCCGGGCACAACGACGGCCCCATTATCGCTGCCCTTGAGCAGAGCGGCGCGCGAGTCCAGACGCAGGCCCCCTTGTTGGCGCTTGGCCCCGTGGCAAGACTGGCACTTCGACACCAACACCGGACGAACGTGCTTCTCAAAGAACTCGATGGCCTGGGGATCAGTCGGCGGAGCAGCATGCAGCGCAGCCGGCAGGAGGGAATAAACAACCAGAGAGAAAAATGGCGTAGTGGTCCTCATGGCAACTACATTCCCTACACTCGGGGCGGATAAAGGCAGGCGGGCGATTGGCAGGTTAGGTCTCTTCTATTCTATTCTCATTACGCCGCCACGGCAAATTCTATCGGCGGTGGGCGTGTGCGATTGTGGTGCAAACGGCGCCCATCGCCGTACAACGGCGATGGGCGCCATTACTGATATCTTGTTTTTCTTAATATCTGTATAGTCGCTTTTTGCTACCAATCGCTTCCTGGCGGTACATTGAGGTCAGGATTACAGACGGCTGTCCAGGTGGTGACGCTTATTCCCCCCGGCACGCCGCGCACACTGCCGTCCAGCAAGCCCACCTGCATGGCCCCGGTATGACCCGTTTGCTGGATTCTGTAATCACAGAACCCATCTCGCGGCGCGATCTGGAAGCCGATGCCATTATCGGAAATTTGCAAGCCGTAAGGACCACCGGGGGTCCCTGGAGGAACTTGGGGATTGAATTCCCAAACCGCAAACGCAGGAGTGTCCCACCATCCATACCACACAAAACTGTAGTGCATCGCCCAAGCCGGCTGAATATAAGGACCTTGACCAAGAGCGGAACCATTGGGATTGCCACTCTCGTTACAATCCTTGTAACGTTCTACCCAGAGAACTGTGTTGGATGTCCCGCTCTGGATATTGTTGATCTTACGAGAGCCATATTGCATAACCAGCGCGTTGCCCATGTAATCCGTGGACGCATAGCCGGGGCGATTCGTACCATTCTGGAGATTGTCCGGCAAAGTCGGGTCTGAAGGACAGATAAACGTCCGGATAACAGTTTTCGCGATAGTGGAAGCGTTGCCGTTAGCAAGAGTATAAAGGTTATTCTGCTCGAGATAAGGCAGAAGCAAGAAATGGGCTGTACCTACGACGTTCGACCACTTTCCGCCGTTAGTGCAAATGGGTACGATCGCGCCGTCATAAATGCCAGCAAAGTTATGGACGCCCAGGTTCAATTGCTTGATGTTATTCTGGCATTGCGTCCGCGCTGCGGCCTCGCGCACTTTTTGCACGGCGGGCAGCAGCAGCCCAATGAGGATGGCAATGATGGCGATCACCACTAACAACTCGATCAGGGTGAAACCGCATCTGGGAGAAAATCTCTGCACATCATACCGGAGTGTAGACCTTGTCATAAGTCACCTCTTTTGTGAAAAGCCGAACTCCGTAACTATTAACGAAGTTAGCGGATATACAAAAAACAGATATTCTTGACCTCATAGTCATGGAGTTACTTTGAAGTCATAAGCATCCGGCTGAGCGGTACTGACCACTTCAACAACCAACGGGGTCTTGGCCGGGTCGTTGTAGCGCGGATTTATCCGAACGGGAACAGCGGATGGGCCAGAAGGCGCGGCGCCGCTGGGGGGAACGCCCGTAGTTATTGTGACCCGATACCAGCCAACCGGAGCACCTTCCTTGCCCATCGTTTGGAGGACATAGGAGCCGTCCTCTTGAATAATGCCTTTGGGAGCGAATTTACCAGTGTTGCCTTTCTCAACATCGGGATAAAAAGTAACAATGCCCTGGCGGAGTGGACGATCGCCCACCAAGACACGTCCCTTGACAGGGACGAGCTGTCGCGGACGGTCGCTGCATCCGAGCAAGATCAATGAAAAACCGATGCATACCAGCGCCCCAAAAGGGCCGGCCCGAGGACACAAAGACGCCATTGAAGGTCTCCCAAGAAGTAAACTACCTTTGACCCATCGGTCATCCTACCCCTCTCTCTTTACTTGCTCGAGTTTTCTTCAAGTTTCTGCAAAGCTTCCCTAGCGAGCTTCATATGCTGACTCATAGCGCGGCGGGCCGTTTCCGATTGTTGGCGTCGAATAGCCTCAGCTATTTTCGCATGTATCTCATAAGGCACGACCAAACTCTGAAAGGCCCGGCGAGAGGTTTCGATGCACAAGTGAATCCCTTGGCGCAAGCAACTCAATACATGCTCCAAGACTGGATGGTGAGCCGCCTTCCAAATGGCCGCATGGAAGCGCAGATTAGGCTCGGTCCAAGCGCTGGGATCTGGGTCCGTGAGGACCTTCCGCATGTCAGCCAAAGCGGCTTCAATGGCGGCTAACTCTTCGGCCGTCCGACGTTCGGCAGCGCGGCCGGCCAGGAAGACTTCGATCAACTCACGCGCCTCGTAGAGATCGCGAACGGAGGGTTGCTCAAATACGATAAGAAATTCAAAGGGCGTTCGGAGGACGTTGGCTCCCGAATCAGCAATCTGGTTGCCGGCCCCATGACGCGTATCTAACACACCCATTAAGGCAAGGGTTCGCAGGGCCTCTCGCAAAGAAGGCCGACTGACCCCAAGCTGCTTGGCCAATTCGCGTTCGCTGGGGAGCTTGGAGCCAGGCCCGAAACGGTTGTCCCGTATCAGACCCTTAATCTGCTCAATGATGTCGTTGACAACCGAAGTTTTCTGCACAGGCCGGAAGAACTTTACGCCCTTTTCGCTTTTCTCTTGCGTAAAAATCACTTTAACTCTCCTAAATATGCGCTCAACTTAAGAACAACGCGCTGAAAGACTGCTCATCTGGTGGACTGACCAATTTGCCAGTAATCAGTTTAGTAGGCAAGGCAAGCCGTGTCAAGGGGGCATTGCCTCAAAATTGCTCACTCGCGTACTGCCTTCTGGGTGAAACGCGACAGCCATTCTTCATCCCATAAACTGGGGAAAGCGTTGGGTACATAGGGATGCTGCACAGCGGCTTCTTCGTTAAGTTCCACGCCTAAGCCGGGCCGATCCGAGAGTTGAAACATGCCGTGCGAGATCGGGTCCCAACCGTTTACCAAGCTGTCGCGCCAAGGAACGTCAAACTCGGCAAAGGCTTCTTGGATCGTAGCGTTCGGGGTACTGGCGTCAAAATGCAAGCAAGCTGCTAAGGCAATCGGCCCGATGGAACAGTGGGGGGCGACTTGCAGGTCTTGCACAGCGGCCATGGCCGCGATCTTCTTAGCGATGAGCAATCCGCCGCAGTGGCTGATGTCCATCTGCACCACGTCAGCGGCCCGCAAAGCGATCAAGCGGTAGAAATCCGCCAGGGTGTAGAGCCGCTCTCCAGCCGCAATCGGACAGCTGCATTGCTCCTTCACCCCGGCGAGGAGGTCAAGACACTCTGGCGCTACAGGTTCCTCACACCAGGTGGGCAGGAAACGCTCCAACTTGCGGATCATCCGCACGGCGCAACCAGCCGACAGCCGGCCATGGAACTCGATGATGATCCCCACCTCTGGTCCCACAGCTTCACGGACAGCCGCTACCCGCTCGACGACGGCTTCCATCTGCTCGGAAGTCAATTCCTTCCAGGCAGTCTCGAAAGGATCGAACTTGAGGGCCTGATAGCCGCGCGCTACTACGTCGCGGGCGCGCTCGGCATACTCCTGGGGCGTCCGGGCACCCCCGTACCAGCCGTTGGCGTAGGCAGGAATCGTTCCCCGACAGCGCCCGCCCAGAAGGCGGTACACCGGCTGATTGCAGGCTTTACCAATGATGTCCCACAAAGCGATTTCAACTCCGCTGATCGCCGTCATCACCGTCGCACCGCCTTGGTACTGATCGCGGATCATGTCGCCGATGATGGCCTCGATGTCGAAAGGATCGCGACCCAGTACGCGCCTTTCGACCCATTCGTGACAGAGTGTCTGAACCGTCTTTTCCTGCCACTCCAGAGTAGCTTCCCCCACTCCGGTTAGACCCGTGTCGGTACGTAACCGTAAGAAGAGGTAGTTGCGGAGGCCCGCGTTGACCAAAAACGTCTCGAATTGCGTGATGCGCATCGTCCTCGTTATCTCTCCTTGGTCTAGAAGGTGTTCGTAGTTGTCGGGACCGTTGATAAAGTTCCTCTCGGCCAGCTGACCTGTTGGGCCAAAGTCAGCAGATCAATCCCCCTGCGAATGCGCTCTCAATTGCAGATGCCGACTACGGAGCACGGGCCGCTATCCATGCCAACAACGAGCCAAGGGTTCACCCGTACCTCGACCAAGCGTGATAAGTCGTGCTCCAAGTTCATATCTTCGATAATCAGGAAACGCCGCCCGAGACCGCCAAGTAATTCGTGATGACACGCCATAGTTTCCTGTAAGTGAGCAATGCATGCTACAGAAGGCACGTCCAAGCCTAAGGCTCGCAGACCTGGCAACTGCTGCCGTAGCCAGCGAGCAGAAGCGATTCCTAAGCCGGGGCAATGCATACTGAACCGAGCACCGTCTTGTCGCCGAACAGTTCCGTAACCGAAACGAAGCAGAAGGAGATCGGCCCCGTCGAGTTGGTCGGCGAGCGGTTCCAGGTGCTGGGGCTGGACAATGGCATCGTCATCGAGCCGCACGTCTACCACGCGCGGCCGAGTGAAAATAAACTCGTCCGGCGCAAAGGCGCTCAGGCAGAGTCCATCCGGGATGACATGACGTGGAGCATCCACATGAGTACCGGTATGGCTGGCGACCCGCAATATCTGTACAGCCGCCCCATCCTGTTCGATCGTGTAGAGCGGCTCCAACGACGGCGCGGGGATCGCCGGCGGCCGTGGGTCCGCACAGCTCAAGGGGAAGGACAACCACACCATGCGCGACATGATTTGCCTCTGGTTGAAAAAATCACTTGTCCTATGGCCTGACCACTTGACCAAATTACTCTAGCAGAGTAAAATGAGCAACGTCAAGAGATGGTTCCAAAGATTTTTGGTGCTGCTTTTGGGGGAGAAAGCAAAATGCTTTTAAATGGGCAGGTCGCCTTGATTGTCGGCGGAGGAGGAGCGCTGGGGCGAGCTGTCGCCCGGGCTTATTGCCGTGAAGGTGCCTTGCTCGCGATCGCCGACCTTCACCGAGAGGCAGCCCTAAAAACACTTGCTTCCCTAGGATGCAGAGACAAGGGATTGGCACTAGCAGTTGATATTGCCGAGCCTGCTGCTTGCCAGGCTGTAGTGGAACAAGTAGTCGCTCACTTCGGGCGATTGGAGATCTTTGTCAATTGTGCAGCCATCTGTCTGGCGGACCCGCTCTTGGAAGTGACACCGGAACGGTGGGACAAGGTGTTTGCCGTCAACGCTCGGGGGGCCTTCTTCTGTATGCAAGCGGCGGCCAAGGTAATGATTCCTCGGAAATATGGCCGCATTCTTCACATCTCGTCGCCTGCTTCTCGTTTGGGATTTCCCCTGTTTGCTTCCTACGCGGCTAGTAAAGCTGTGGTGGATAGCATTGTCCGCGCTGCTGCCGTGGATTGGGCGCGTCATGGTGTGACGGTCAATTGTCTCGTTCCGGGGCGCATGACGGACGGGATGATCCGGTCGCTGGAAGAGGAGCTTGCTCGGATCACCGAGAAAACAACGGAAGAATTGCAGGCCGACCGTACCCACGGGCTGCCGATGGGCCGTCGCGTTTCCCCCGAAGAAGTAGCGGAGGCCGCTGTTTGGTTGGCTTCAAACGCCGCCGCTTATGTCACTGCCGAGCGTTTTAATTTCACCGGCGGCATGGAGCTATAGGAGGAGAAAGTTACCCTGGCTGGAGAAAATCCTTCATGAGCGTCGCAGAAAGTTGTTCGGCCGTTGCCACGGTTCGTTCCCTAAAAGTTCGGGCCCAAAAATTGCGTCGGCATGTGCTGCGCATGGCCGAGCAGGTCGGCCAAGGTTACGTCGGCCAAGGACTTGGGATTGCTGATCTCCTGGCAGTGCTTTACTTCCATGAGATGCGTTACGATGGGCAGCGCCTCGATTGGCCGGATCGAGATCGTTTTGTTCTCTCGATCGGGCATTACTCCATAGGTCTCTACGCCGCCTTGGCCGAGGCAGGGATCTTACCTCTGGAAGAGTTGGACGACTACGGCGCCGACGGCTCGCGTCTGGAGATGTCCGGCAGCGAAACCACCCCAGGCTTTGAAATTACCGGTGGTTCCTTGGGGCAAGGACTTCCTCAAGCGGTCGGTATGGCCCTGGGGGTGCGTTTGGAACAGCGCCCCGCGCGGATCTTTTGTTTGCTTTCCGATGGAGAACTCCAGGAAGGGGCCACCTGGGAAGCGGCCCTGGCTGCTTCCCATTACTGCTTGGACAATCTCGTGGCCTTTATCGATTACAACAATCAGCAGGCCGACGGCCCCACGGAGAAGGTAATGAACGTCGAGCCTATCGTGGACAAATGGACGGCTTTTGGCTGGCACACCCAGCGAATCGACGGCAACAATATCGCCGCCATCCTTGCTGCTCTTGAGCAGACTCGCATCCCGCAAGGAAAGCCGCATGCGGTTGTGTTGGACACACGGATGGGGAAAGGAGTACCGTTGTTCGAGCAACGGGCGAAGAATCATTTCATTCGTGTGGACGCCACAGAATGGGAATTGGCGCGTCAGCAACTGGAAGAATCGAACGAAGGAGAGGACAGCGATGGATAATCGTATAGAAAACCGATCGAAGAAAGGGGTTACAGGCACTCTCCTTTCTTCCGATACGACGGGGGCTACAGCAACGGCTTCGGCGCCCTTTGGCCACGCCTTAGTGCGAGCGGGCGAACGTAATCCGCGCATTGTTGGCCTAACCGCCGATTTGGGCCTGTATACCGACATGCATGTCTTCGCCAAGCGGTTCCCCGAACGATTTTTCCAGGTTGGCATGGCTGAGCAAAACCTCCTGGGTGTAGCAGCTGGCTTGGCGCGCACAGGCTTCATTCCTTTTGCCACCACTTACTGCACGTTCGCAACCCGCCGAGCTTATGATTTCCTGGCCATCGGCGCAGCATTAGGGCGGGCCAACGTTAAGGTCATCGCCGGCTTGCCTGGGTTGACCACCGGCTATGGTGCAACCCATCAGGGCATCGACGACCTCGCCCTCATGCGGGCCTTGCCTAATATGACAGTGATCGATCCCTGTGATGCAACCGAGTTAGAACAGGCAGTGGAAGCCATAGCGGATTACAACGGTCCTGTTTATCTCCGGTTGCTTCGAGGCCAGGTGCCGATTGTGTTGGATCCGGCGTCCTACCGATTCGAACTCGGCAAAGCGAAATTGCTGCGCGCGGGAAGCGACGTCGCCCTTCTCAGCACCGGACTTACAACGGAGAGGGCCCTGCAAGCAGCGACGCGATTAGCGGAGAGCGGTATAGAGGCGGCTGTCCTACACCTGAGCACCTTAAAACCCTTTGATTGCCAAGCCGTGCTTTCGCTGGTGGAAAACATCCGCAATGTGGTAACTGTCGAAAACCACCTCATTACAGGAGGGCTAGGCAGCGCTGTGGCCGAAGTGGTTACTGAAGTCGGATTGCAGGTTCGCCTCAAGCGGATAGGGATTCCCGATTGTTTCTGTGCCAGCGGCTCAATCCCGTATCTCGTCAAGCGGTATCACCTCGACTCCGAAAGCATAGCCGCCGCCGCCCGAGATATGCTGACAACTGAGAAACGTCTGTCAGTGAGTTGACATCTGCACTCGCCGCCAGACAATATCTCCTGGGGCCTGTACTGGCCCCGTTTGAATCAACACCTTTTTCCTTCCTCCTTTCTTATTCTGAGCGCTTGCTCCTGCTTGGCTGCGACCGACCGGAGACGGTGCCTGCCCGCTGCGGCGTGGTGGTGACGTTGCGTGGGGAGGCGGCGGGCGTCTTGCCCGAAGCAGCTCTGTGGCCGCGCAAAGGAGCTTTGTGCCGATGCGTAAGGGCTGGCGGACTTTTCCCTCCCCCCCCTGTGGGAGAGGGTTAGGGTGGGGGGTTAGAACTCCTTGTCTGCATTATACTTACACCCCCTACCCCAGCCCTCCCCCACAAGGGGGGAGGGAGTTGTATTTGTTCCCTCCCCCCCTGTGGGGGAGGGTTAGGGTGGGGGGTTAGAACTCCTTGTCTGCATTATACTTACACCCCCTACCCCAGCCCTCCCCCACAAGGGGGGAGGGAGTT
>JAJPIY010000365.1 GCA_021324515.1 Planctomycetota bacterium | reverse complement strand
GGAAGAGCAAGCACGCCGTGCGGAAGCTGCGGAGCAAGCGCGTCGGGCGGCGGAAGAGGAGGTACGGCGCCTGCGTGCGGAACTGGAACGAATACGGGGTACAAGCTGAGCCGCGATCTGAAGAGTGGTAGGCGTTCTCAGGAGACCGTGCATGGATGTAATTCACATCGTCGGCGCCGGCGGCATCGGTTGCGCCGTTGGTTATGCTCTTTGCAACTCTGGGTTATCGGTTTTGTTCGTGGATGCCGATGCGGCCAAGATCGAGTGGGGACGACGACACGGTGTTGCTGTCGATGATCTGCCGCCGCGGCAGGCCGCCTTCGTCGCTGTCGACGATTGGCAGCCCCCTGCCGGCGCCGTGGTCCTGCTCTGTACCAAGTGCTACAACAACGCCGCCGTCCTTGAACGCATCCCAGCCTCGGCAACGCTCATTCCCATTCAGAACGGTTTTGATCCGCTGTTGCACGCACGCGGCCATGCTGTGGAGGGCATCGCTTCGTTTGTTTCCGAATGCCTGCCGCACCGCACGCACACGCGCATCACGCGGGCCGGTTGGCTGCATTTCGGTTATCGATTATCAGCAAGAACTTCGTCGTTTAGCCGCGAGCCGCAGGTGAGCGCGAGGCTGTTCGCGCTCGCCTGCGGCTCGCGGCTAAACAGAAAAATTCGCGTGGAGATAGTCGAAGACATTCTACCGTACAAGTACACAAAGCTGATGTACAACGCGGCCATCAGCCCGCTGGCCTCCGCTGCCGGCATCGACAATGGCCGGCTCTTGCGTTTGCCGTGCGCTCGCGCTCTCTTTTTCGACCTGCTGCGTGAGAATTATGCCATTCTCAAACACGCCGGCATTGCCCTGGGCAAAGTCGGTCCTTTTCATCCTTCCACCGTCGCCGCCATCCTGCGCCGGCCGTGGCTCGCTCACGCGCTTGCCTGGGCTTTTTATCCGAGCTTACGCGGCACCTACTGCTCGATGTCCGGCGATTTGCCAGCAGGCCGCACGGAGATTGATTATTACAATGGCCACCTTCTTGAATTGGCCGGTGCTACTCCCTGTCCGCTCAATCGCTGTGTCTATGATCTCATTAAGCGCATGGAACGTGGGCGCCTCGTTCCCCATCTGGACCTGCTGGCCGAACTGAACAGAGACCCTGCTCGGCCTTCGACAAACTGTTACGCAGTGTCCTAATGTCCCTGGTGGGCTGCTAGCCCTGTGTTCCCACCAGGGACATTTCTTGCGATGCCAATCGGTTTGCGTCCTTCCGGAGTTTTAGCGTGAACGGCTCAGGGGCGCCTGGGGGGCTGCAAGAGGCGGCGCCGGCGCGGCCAGTGGCGGGACGGGGGTTTCGAGCGGCGGTGTGTAGCAGCAGCAAGCGTCGCAAGGAGAACAGCACGGGATTACACAGCCGCCGCAGCAGCAGTGTTTGTGGTGACAACCAGCTGTCACCGCAAGTAAGGCCAACGTTAACGGCAGTAACAAGTCGGCAAGGCGCATGGGGAGGGCCTCCTCTCTTCCTGGGCAGGATGCAGAATATAGCACCGGCAAAGCAGCCCTGTCCGCTGCTATTCCGCCGGCGCCGCAGGGGGTAGGGCGGGACTGTGCCAAGCGCCGTCAAGCGGCGCCGGTCTTGTGTCTCTAGGGAGTATGCCTCGACAGTTAGGAGAAGCAACAAAGGAGTTACTGTCCGAGGATGATTTTTCACGTTCAGCTGAGAAAAGGTGCCCGAGGCGCAAAATACACCAGGCGAAGCAATCGTGAGGTGCAGCCCGGCTGTGCCCAACAAGCCTACAGCGCCGGCAAGGGCAGACCTTATCGGTACTGTAGGCTGGGGAGGGCATGCGGTTTGTCAAGGCGCCGGACAAGTAGGACAAGCAGCTGTCACGGGCGCGGGGGCCGCAGGGACCGCCACGGCCGGGCCAGCAGGTACGGCCGGCCCGCAAGGACAAGGCGGACCATAGGCGGCACGCCGGGGGCAGCACCTGCACCCTGTGCAAACCAGTACGGCACTGAGAAATGCCGCCATCATCAATTGTCGCATGAACATGATCTCATTCCTCCACCGGAATTTAGCGCGGCGGCCGGAGTTTTCCAGCGACGCCAACAAAACCATTCGGCCGCCGCTCCCCAGACAAGGGGGCAAAGGGACCGGAAGCCCGTTTTCTTCCGTCACCTTGTCCGGGCAGGCGGGCTCCTCTTACACGGTAGGTTGGCAGGCGGAGGCAATCAACAGCTTGTTGAGGCGCTCTGCCCATTTTTTGTCCTTTTTTGGGCCGGTTGTGCTACAGGCAGCAACTAAAGCGCTTCCTGCAACTATTCCAACTGCAAGGGACGGAACGATTGCGTTGCCTGGGGCGCCGTACGCCGCTTCCATTGGACAATTCCTCACGTGCGAACTACCCTTGTGTGGTTCCCCCTCCAGGCGAGAAAACCCAACCTGGCCGCAAAGCAGCCGAGAAAAGGACTTGCCTTGCCTGCCCTGCGGACCAGCGAGCGAAAGATGCGGGGGCCAGGAGCATCATGACTGTCTTGCGCGAGGCTAACGCTGAGCCAATTCCCGGTTATCGCCTCATCGAGCCGCTCGGCAGTGGAGGGTTCGGCGAGGTTTGGAAGTGTGAAGCGCCCGGCGGACTGTTCAAGGCCATCAAGTTCGTGTTCGGCAATCTCAATTCGCTGGACGTGGATAGCGCCCGCGCCGAGCAGGAGTTGAACGCTCTCAACCGCGTTAAGGAAGTCCGCCATCCCTTCGTACTGTCGATGGACCGCATTGAAATCGTCGAAGGCGAGTTGCTCATCGTCATGGAGTTGGCTGACAAAAGTTTGCACGATCTGTTTGAGGAGTGCCTCTCGGCCGGCCTGGTCGGCATCCCGCGTGATGCGCTGTTGCGTTATGTACGGGACGCCGCCGAGGCGCTGGACCACATGAATGAGAAACACAATTTGCAGCACCTCGACATCAAACCGCGCAACTTGTTCCTTATCAGCGATCGTGTCAAGGTAGCCGATTTCGGATTGGTTAAGCACCTGGAGCGCTCGGGAACGTCAGGCGTTCTCGGCGGTGTGACGCCGTTGTATGCGCCGCCAGAAACGTTCAGCGGCGCCATCAGCGGCCGCAGCGATCAGTACAGTTTGGCCATCGTCTATCAGGAATTGCTGACCGGCCAGCGTCCCTTCAAAGGCAAAAATGCGCGGATGCTGGCGCAGCAGCACATGAATGAAGAGCCGGACCTGCGCGCGCTTCCCGAAGGCGAACGGCCCATCGTGGCCCGCGCCCTTTCCAAAGACCCGGCCAAGCGCTTCCCCAACTGTCTGGCCTTCGTTCGCGCTCTGTACACGGCGCGCTCGCCGGCGCGTCCGGAAACCCTGCACACAGACGCACTAATTGTGGAGGGAATGCGTCCCAAATCCATCGCCGACACGATGGAGAACATGCTGCTGGAACAGTTGCCGGACGAGGAAGGTTTACAGGTAGTCCAGACCGTTGGGGATGCTTGCAACGGGGAAGAAGTTTCTCGGCTGGGCACGACCATCGCCCAACCGCAGACGGGGGCGCTGCGACCCACGGTCGTCCTCGGCATCGGTTCGTTCGGCCGGCGCGCCCTGCAAGAGCTGCGGTGTCGTTTCCTCGATCGCTTCGGCGCCCTCGATAAGGTGCCGTTGGTCCGTTTTCTCTATCTCGACTCGGACGGCGACGCTGTGAAAGCGGCGACGCGCGGCACTGTAGAAATTGCTCTGCGTCCCAGCGAAGTCCAACACTTGCCCTTGCAGCCGATCGCCCATTATCGCCGCCGTCAGCTGGATCAGCTAAACGATTGGCTGCCGCGCGAAAAACTCTTCGCCATGCCGCGCTCGCTCAAAACGCAAGGTTCGCGCGCCCTGGGCCGGTTGGCCTTCGCCGATAATTACCTGCGGCTTCTCGCCCGACTCCGCCGCGAGATTCAGACGGCCTGTCACCCCGATAGCATTTATCAGACTGTCAGCCAAACCGGCTTGGCCTTGCGGGACAACGTACCACGCATCTACGTCATTGCCTGCGCCAGTGGCGGCGGCAGCGGTTGCATCGTTGATCTTGGCTATGCCTTGCGTCGTCTGCTCAACCAGCTGCACTACCCGGAGGCGCAGCTGACCAGCTTCTTGTTCTGCGGCGCACCCGATGATCCGGCTACACCACCAGACGAATTGGCCAACCTCTACGCCACTTTGACCGAAGTGAACCATTTCAGCGATCCTGCGATCCCCTTCACGGCCCAATATGGTAGCGACGGCCCGCGCCTGGTAGACGAAGGTGCCGCTTACGATTGCAACTATTTGGTGACGCTGAGCCACCGGACTCCAGAGGCGCGACGCCATGCCCTAGCGCAGCTGGGCAGCTATCTGTTCCACGAATTGACCACGCCGCTGGGCCTGCGGTTGGAACGGACGCGGCTGGTGCGAGGCGTACTACCTTTTCGCAGTTTCGGCACCTACGGCGTGTGGTTCCCGCGGGGCCTACTCCTGCACCTGGCCGCCCGCGGCGCCTGCCGGCGCCTTCTTGAACAATGGCAAGCGGCTGCCTTCGATGAGTATTCGGTCATTCCAGACAAGCACCTCTCGACCCCACCAGGCCCTCCGGAGGCCATGAACGTTGTCGAAGCCAAACCTCCCATCACTGCGCGTGATCTGTTGGAAGCGGCCCAGGCCCGTGTACTGGCCGATCCGGAGCTGCAAGCGGACGCCTTGGCCAACCGTATTCTCGACCTGGCCGGTCAACAATTGGAGGGTAGCCCTCGGGAATTGTTGACGCGCTTGCTGGCCACGGTCGAGGAGCAATCGCAGCAGATGGTGGCCCAGGACGATCCGGGCGCTTGGGCGCGGCAGGCACTGACGCGCGTGCAAGATTGGCTGGGCGGCGGTCTGCAACTTTCCGGCGCCCCCACCGTGGGACCGCGGCGCAAAAGCCGACTGACACGGGCCCTGGAACACGCCGCGGGTCAGTTGGCCGAACAATGGGACCAGCATTTCGGGGCCGCCGCTGCCAGTCTCATGGAGCACCCGGGGGCGCGTATCGCCTTGGCCGAAGCGGCCCTTCACCGTTTCCTTCGTTACTGCCGCGAAGCCACAGAAAGCCATCAGCAACGCTTGCAGCAACAGGCCGCCAAGTCACACCGAAGTCAGGAGCAGCTGCAACAGGTCCTGGAGAATTGCCTCGAAAGCGTTGGCGGGTTCAGCTGGTTCGGCAGCCGGTCGCGGCGCCTGTTGCGCGTCTTCGTCGATCATCTCGCGGCCTTCGCCCGCCAGTGCTTGGCGGAGGATACGTTGGCAGCCGTGCAGCAGTTTTATGGCTTTCTGCAAGGCCGGCTCACCGATCGCTTGCGCGATTTGGCTTTTTGCCGTCAGCGCCTGCGCCATATGCAGGAAGCGCTAAGTGAAACGGGTGAAGGGCCTGCCGGCAACGTCAGCTGGCGGATGGAGAGCGCCTTCTCCCCGGCGGCGGACGCTTTTGGGGCGCCGCTGGAGGAAACCCTCGGCGCTTGCGCAGAAAGCCCGACGCCGCTCCCGTCTACGCAAACGTTCTGGGAATCGATCCGCGAATCCGCCACCGCTCGCGTCGTCCTTCCCGACGACGACGCCGACTTGGAACAAGCGGCGCGTCGCTTTCTGGACACGCTGACGGCTGAGCAGTGGACCCAACTCGATCAGGCCGTTCAGGACCAAGTGTTGGCCGCGCGCGACGGCTTGCAAAAAGCCTTGCTGGGCACTACCGACTTGATGCGCCATCTTCTGGCTCCCCTCCTGAGCCAAGCCGTCAACTGTCTCAGCAGCCATTTGCCCATTACGGATGTCGCGCAGGTGGAATTAGCTGGTGACGGTGCCGCCGCCGATCTCGCCCCGCGCATCCGCCACTATTACGACTTGGCGGCGCCGCCTTTGCGCCCCAGCCGGTGCCAGCAGTGCAGCGACGGTGACTTGGTTGTCACTGTCGGCGGAAATGACCGGCGAGACGCTCCTTCTTTTGCGGCGCCCGCGGCTAAGGAACAAGGGTTTCTGTTGGTGCCGGCCAGCGACGCTGGCAAGCGTTATGGGGAACAGGCCCAAGACGTGCTGCCGGGTTTACATCTGGTCAATGTGCCGGGGCAAGCCGACTTGATGTTCTGCCGCGAGCAAACGGAACTGAGTTTGGAAGATCTCGAGGGCATTCTGCACACTTGCCGCGCTGCCTACGAAGACGCGGTGAAGGCCCCGCAGTCCTCGCCCCACGCGCGCTTCGACATCCAAGATTGGATGCCGCTTGATCCGTGAGTGGAGTTGCCATTGGAATACACGCCTTCGGGGCCTTTGCTCCCAACGCGGAGGCGGAGGCGCTCGGGCACGGGGCGACCAACCGGTGTTCCGCGATCGCGTCTATCCGCGCCTCCCGCGCCGAACGACCCAGCTCAGCCGCCGGGGCCGCCGGCAACACCTTTATGTCATGCAAAACCGGAATGGCGGCCGCGGTCGGCAAGGCGGCGGCTGAGGACCGCATATTAATTCTTCTTGGACCTCGACATCGAGCTGTTCAGCGGCGTCAAGGACATCGGCAAAGGTACTCTGCTGCTTCATGGCAACCTTCTCTCTCGCCAGCCTACCAATTGGACAAGTTCTCAGTTGATTGTTTTGCCCAGAGGCTCGGCCAAACGATGCAGGGCGGACAACAGACAACGGAACGATTCGAAGTTCAGCGACTGGGCGCCGTCGGACAGGGCGCGATTCGGATCGGGGTGGATCTCAATGAGCAGGCCGTCGGCGCCGGCGGCCAGGGCGGCCAAGGCCATCGCCGGGACATAATCGCGCTTGCCGGTGCCGTGACTGGGATCGACGAGGATGGGCAAATGCGACAGGTGCTTGACCGGCGGAATCACCGACAGGTCAAGGGTGTTGCGGCTATGATCGGAGAAAGTGCGGACACCGCGTTCGCAGAGCACCACGTTAAAATTGCCGCCGGCCATGACGTACTCGGCGGCCATTAGCCATTCTTCCAGCGTCGCTGCTATGCCGCGCTTGAGCAATACGGGCTTCGACGAACGGGAGACGCGGCGCAGCAGGCTAAAATTCTGCATGTTGCGCGTGCCAATTTGAATGATGTCGGCCACGCTCTCCACGGCGTCGGCATTCTCGGTATCCATTAATTCGGTGACGATACCGATGCCCGTACGTTGGCGGGCCTTTGCCAGGATGTCGAGACCTTCTTGGCCCAGTCCTTGGAAACTGTAGGGGCTGCTGCGTGGCTTGAAGGCGCCGCCGCGCATCAGGTGGACGCCTTGCTGGCGCAGAAATTCGGCGGTGCGCAGGACCATCTCTTCGTTCTCGACCGCACAAGGCCCGGCGATAAGCGTGAAAGTGCCGGGGCCTATGGTAGTGTACGGCAGGCGCACGTAGGTATCGGCCTCATGCATCTCGCGGCTGGCCAGCTTGTACGGCTTGGTGACGCGTATCAGTTCGAGCACACCTGGCAGCACTTCCAGGGCGCGCGGATCGACGACGCTGATGTTGCCGGTGATGCCGATGGCCGTGCGCGTGGGTCCGGGCAGCGGATGCGGCGTCAGGTTCATGCGGCGAATGGCGGCAATGACCTGCTCGATCTGCTGCGGCGTAGCGTGGCTGTGCATGACGACGAGCATGGTGCTCCCTCCGTAAATCGTCCCTGCTCACCATAGCAAGATCCGCCGCCGCTTGCTAGCATAGCGCTCAAAGAGAAACCGTCACGGCGCCAACAAAGGGAGAGAAGGAAATGATAACACATCGCTGTCACTCTCGACCGGAAGGCTTGTGGACTTATTTGCTTGTCTCTTTGATTTTTCTTGGCATTCCGGGCATTTGGGCGGTTTCTTCTGGACCGCCGCGCACGACGGTAGAGTGGGCCAAGAGACGCCAACAGATCCTCGCCAACATGCAGCAGGTCATGGGGCCGTTGCCCGGTGACGACCATAAAGTCCCTCTCGACGTGAAAATCACCGAGATCGTCGAACGGCCGAAGTACGTCCGCAAAAAACTAACTTTTGCGGTCGAAAAAGATGACCGTGTGCCGGCGTACTTGCTGGTCCCCCGGGAGCACCCAAGCAAGCTGCCGGCCGTACTCGTGCTGCACCAGACCATTCCCATTGGCAAGGACGAGCCAGCCGGCTTGGGTGAACAAGAGAACAAACGCATCGGTGTCCATCTCGTGGAGCGCGGTTACGTTGTCCTTTGTCCGGACTATCCCAGTTTCGGCGAATATCGCTACGATTTCGCCAAGAGCAAGTTCCTTTCAGGCAGCATGAAAGCCGTCTGGAATAACATGCGGGCCCTCGATCTGCTGGCATCGCTGCCGGAAGTCGATGGCGAGCGCATCGGCTGTATTGGCCATTCACTCGGCGGACACAATGCCATGTTCACCGCGGTTTTCGACCCGCGCATCAAGGTCTGTGTATCCAACTGTGGTTTCACCAGTTTTTGCAAATATTATGGCGGCAATTTGAAAGGCTGGACGAGCGCTCGCTATATGCCGCGGATTGCCAGCATATATGAAATGAAGCCAGAGAAAATGCCGTTCGATTTTTCCGACGTCGTCGCCGCCCTGGCACCGCGAGCATTCTTGGCCAGCGCTCCTTTGCACGATGATAATTTCGACGTCTCCGGCGTAAGAGACTGCATCGCCGCAGCCCAGCCGGTGTATGAGCTGCTTGGCGCCAAAGACAAATTAGCGGCCAATTATCCCGATTGTAAGCATGACTTTCCACCGGAGGCACGCAAAGTGGCTTATGGATGGTTAGATCGCTGGCTGAAATGAGGGGTGGCGGAGACGGCCATGTCCACGTTTTTGCTCTACAGCGCCATGACTCCGGTAACTGAGGGCGAGCGGGGGGTGTCAACCCCCCGGTAACTGAGGGCGAGCGGGGGGTGTCAACCCCCCGGTTGAACTATTTACCCTCCCGGTAGCACAACCGGGGGGTTCACACCCCCCGCTCGCCATGCTGACGCAACCCCGCTCGCCAAGATGCCTGCTCTCCCCGTGCCCAGTATACACAAGGTCACGCCAGGCAGGGCTATGGGATCCGATCCTCTCTTCGGGCCAGATGAATTCGTCGAGGGGCATAGGTTGATCCGGAGCCACAGGCCTCAACTCGGCATCGGCATCATCATCGAGCGATGGAAATGCACGTGCCGCCAGCGGCCGTCGATGCGTTGCCACACGCGCGTCTCGGCGTTGCCGACCGTTAGGGCGTTACCGTCCGGGCCGATGCGCTGCACGAGGCGCGTGTAGGCGATCACGGCCACGTCGCCCATGATACGGACGTGCGGATTGCACATAGTCGTCTGGTGCCGGCCGCGGATACCGCCAAGGTCAAAATAAAAGCGGTGAAAGGCCAGACCCTTGACGAGATGGCCCAGCGATTCCGGCTCCAGCGAGGTCAGAGACGGATCGCATAGTTCCTGATAGGTGGCCCAGTCGCCTCGGGCGATGCTATCGAGCAGGCGTTGATTCAGCTCCAGGAGTTCGGTGATTGTCGCGTTGCTCATGTTGCTACGGCAGAAAGGCGCTTAGGACGTTGGTTTGAGCCGCTCCTAGGCCGATTTAACGCCGTCGGTGCTCGGTGACGGCGCGCTGGCGGGCACAAAGGGGCCTTTGAGTTTGTCGGGACCGCCCCAAGCCCGGACAGCGTTGAGGATGGCCTGACGAAACGATTCCGGCTGCGGCACGGCGACCAGCCTCAGCACTTCTTTGCCGCCGGAAAGCACTTGGAGATCGCCAGAGCGATAAAAGGGATCATAAGTGTCGGCAATCAAGCGCACGTCGTCGATGTCCTTGAGGGGGACTTCCTGCACGGGAGTGGGCTTCCAGCCGCGCCGCACCATCAATCGACGATTGGTCAAGGTATAACGCTGGCAGATCGCCGGGGCGAGTTTGCGGAAGAACAGCAAGCCGTTGAGCATCCAGCCGAGCGGGGCCAGGACCACGCTGCGCATAAACAGGGCAGACAGGCTGGCGATGCCCGCAGAGACACTGCGGATGGTTGGCCAAACTTCACGGATCATGGCCTCAGCTAATTGGGGCGGCATCAGCCCGGCGACGGCTTGGCGCGGCAGCTGCCCATTCGCCGCCGCTGTAACCTCTTGGCTCAGATCGTGAACCATAACTGGACATACCTAAAAGGACAGAGATTCTCGTAGAGTCTTCCTAGGCGGTCAGGGCCTTTTTGCCAAGGGGCGCTGCCACAATCCGACGGCCGAAGGCGCCGGGAAACCATTCACCCGCAACTCCGAACCGTGCAGACAGATCTCCAGGGTATTGGGCAGCAGCCAGCGCGGATCGTCGGCGCGATAGCGGTCGCTGAAGAAGTGGATGCGCTGATTGGCCGAGCCGATCCAGCGCCGCCGTGTTTCGGGTTGCTCGCGGAGATAGGGGCCATCCACCAGAATATCGGTATGGGCGAACAATTCGGCGACAGCGGGCTCAGGCGACTGGCGGGCCTCTTCCAGCGTATAACCGCTGAACACCATCACGGTCAGACCGCGTTCCTGTACCGCTCGCGCCAAGGCGGCGGCGCCGGCGGCATGGGCTAGCGGCTCGCCGCCCAGCAGTGTGATGCCTTCAATATTGTGTTCCTGCACGGCGGCATCCATTTGTGCGAGGACATTACTCAATGGCATCTCTGTACCGCCTGTGAAAGGCAGCATCTCCGGATTGCAGCAGCCCGGACAGCGCAAGGGACAGCCCTGGAACCACAAGGCGAAGCGGCGCCCCGGCCCCTCGGCCTCGGTGCAAGGGATGATTTGTGCAATCGGAAGCTTAATGTCCGTGGGCAGATAGATCCTCATGTGATGCGTACTACTCCCGGCCTTCCTTCTTCGCCTTCGCAAACGATGTCGCGTTCGAGGAAGCGGCGAATGACGGCGATGTTTGTGGTCAGGTGCCGTGTCACCCAGGCGACGCGATATTCCGACGGCCCCTCGGCCCATGCCAGGGGCAATAGCAATTGATCGCCGCTGTGGGCATCGACCAGGGCATCGTCGGCATCGAGGTAGGCAATCACTTGATCGACGGCCTCATCAGCGACGCGCTCCGCCGGCTTGCCGCGCGCCCCCAAGGCAAAGAATAACGTCGGCACCGGGGCCGTGTCTAGCTCCACGGCCAGCACGGTGCCCGGCCCGCCCGGCCATGTCTCTTCACGCAGCTGGGCCTGCAACCCATATTGTTGCAAGCGAAAGACTGCCCGCCGCGCCTGCCGCTGCGCAATCGAGACATCAAGCCCAGCCACGGCGCTGAAACCGCGCGCTTGTACCGCCGACCGGCCCCCCAGGTGGATGCCGTGCAGTCGCGAACATGGTTGAATGATCGCTTCGACCACGCCGCCGCCGCGCGGGTAAAAACCCGGCCGAGTCATGCGCAGACTTAGGCGCAGGCCGCACAATTCCAGGTAGCGCCGCCAGGTCGTATCGAGGAAATGGAAACACGGGCTGGCGGAAACGTGGGTGCCGCCAACGAGGGTCAATTGGCTGGGCGCGCTGCCCCTCAGGGCCAGCGGCAGATACAACGTGTGGAGCACCAAGCCGGTCGCCCCGGCCGTGCCGACGTCAAAGCGATACGTACCCGCCTGCACCTCGCCCGGCTCGAAGACGAGATCGCTGCTGCCCAACGAGGCGCCGCGCATCTGCGCCTGGCTGATAGCAGCAGCGGCGCGAACGCTCGTCAGATGCTGCGGTTGCAGTCCCGGCTTTTTCCGGCCGGCGCGGATGTTGCGCAGGTGAAACGCCCGACCCGTCAGCAGTGACAGGGCAAGACTGGTGCGCAAAATCTGTCCGCCGCCCTCACCGAATGAGCCATCCAACTCCAGCATGGCATCGCTCATACCTTTTAGGAGAGCGGAAGTCGGGGTGAAGTTCGCTTACGCTAGTTATACTGGGCGCGGGGCGATCTGACACCTTGGGCGAGCGGGGTTGCGTCAGCGCGGGCGAGCGGGGGGTGTCAACCCCCCGCTCGCCCGCGCTGACGCAACCCCGCTTGCTCTTTGCTGGGACGAATGCTCTTTCCTTCCGAACGTAGTCCTTTAGAATGGGGCATGGAGGGGGAATGAATAGGGGGAGTGATCTCATGGCGTCTTCGTGGATTGTGCGGCATGGCGCCATGCGTTTTCTCGGCACTTTTGACGCCGATACAGATAATTATGCACGCGGCCAGGAAGTCATCGTCCGTACCGAACGTGGTCTGGAAGTTGGCCAAGTCCTCTGCTCTGCCACGCCCCGCGCCGTGGAGTGGATCGCCGAGCCGACACGCGGACGAATTGTCCGCCTGCTGACGGAAAACGATCGCATTCAGTGCGAGCGCTTACGCGCCATTGAAGAACGCGAGCTAGAGACGTGTGCGCGATTCGTGCAACAGCGGTGCTTGCAGATGGAGTTGGTCGATGTCGAGCACCTGTTCGGTGGGGAACGGATCATCTTTTATTTTTTGGCAGAGAAGCGCGTCGATTTCCGCGAATTGGTTAAAGATTTGGCTCGTGAGTATCAGACGCGCATCGAGATGCGGCAGATCGGCGTGCGGGACGAGGCCAAGCTGTTGGCGGACTATGGCGACTGCGGCAAGCCGGTTTGTTGCAATACGCATATGGTAACCATGCCGCCGGTGTCCATGCGCATGGCCAAGCTGCAAAAATCCACGCTCGATCCGTCGAAAATCTCCGGCCGCTGTGGTCGGCTCAAGTGTTGCCTGCGTTTCGAGCAGGACGTGTATGAGGAATTTCAGGCGTCGCTGCCACCGGTTGGCAGCCGGGTTTTGACGCGGAAGGGGCAAGGCCGCGTGCTGGCTCAGGAAGTGTTGGCCCGCCGCGTACTGATCGAGTTTGAGGACGGCCGACGCCTCCCCGTGGCCGTCGCGGAAGTCCTTACACGCTTGGAGAAATAAGGCCGTTGTCAGATCCCTGATCCAGCATTCGCTATACTGACAATGGGCAACCGAACCGACAAGGGATAATCGCCGACTGATATGCGTCATCCAAAACTCGAAGAGGTGGTTCGCCGCGATCCCCGCTACGCTTATGAGGCGTACGAGTTTGTCTTTGCCGCCTTGGCGCACACGCAACGCATGCTAGGTCGTGTGCCGCCCCTGGAAAGGACCGAAGAACGCGATTATCACGTCAGTGGCCGGCAATTGCTCGAAGGTGTCCGTGACCTGGCCCTACGCGAGTTTGGACTGATGGCTCGCACAGTCTTCCGCACCTGGGGCATCAACAGCACCGCCGATATCGGCGAAATCGTCTTCAACCTCGTCGCGGCCAATCTCATGAGCAAGACCGACGAGGACAAGCGCGACGATTTCCGCGATGTCTACGACCTCGATCAAGTGCTGGTCCGCGATTATCACATCGATGTGAAAAGCGAAACGGAGCAAGAGCTATGAGATTGGCGGCAGGACGGCTAATGGTGACGGCGGCCTTGTTTCTGGGCTGGCTGGGCTATCTCACCTATTTGGTCATCTGCCGTCCCCATGTACCCGACGGTCTCGTGGGCGCCTTCGCGGGCCGGCCCCTTACCCTGTCCCGGCCACAGTTTCTCGTTTCTCCCCTCGATGTCGTGGCCAAGGTCAGCGGCGACAAAGGCGAAAAAGTCGTCATCGAACAGATACTTTTCCCCAAAACGGGTGCGCCGGTACAGCCCGGTGAGGAAATCGTCGTTGAAAACATAGATCGCTGCCGGCCCCTATCCGATCCACTCGCTAAAGAGGCCAATCCGCTGCCCGACTACACGGGCCCCGGTTTGTATCTTCTGCCGCTGCAACCTCTCGGCACCAAGGAGACGCACCGCTTCGAGGTCGTGCCGACGCCGCCTTCGCCCGGTTTCCCTACTGCCCAAGGCGTCAACGTCGGCCCACCGCGCATTTATCCTGCCACAGCAGCGATGCTCGCCGAATACCGCGAGATTGCCAAGCCATGAAGAGAAGAACGATGCCACCTCTCGGTTGAAAGGGACGCAACCCTCTCCCCCACTCCAGTCCGGCGAGCGGGGTTGAAGGCGAGCGGGGGGTGTCAACCCCCCGCTCGCCTCTTTTGTAGGGTTCACACCCCCCGCTCGCCTCTTTTGTAGGGTTCACACCCCCCGCTCGCCTCCTTTGTAGGGTTCACACCCCCCGCTCGCCTCCTTTGTAGCGGCAGACAACGTGGGGACTGTTTCTTGCATTTCTCCTTTTCTCCTGTGTCTTTCTCTGTGGTTGCTTCTTCGTGTTCACGGCGTCATCAACCCCAGCACCAGTGCGGCGGCGGCGACGAGCAGGGCGAGAAAGATCGGCAGGCGCAAGCTGAGAAATGGCGCCAGGATCATGCTGCCGAGTGAACCGGCGGCGAACAGCAGGCCAAATGCGGTGCCTTTTGCGTCCGGCGTTGTGCCGAAGACTACGCTCAACAACGTCGGCAGGACTGGGCCGAGCAACAAACCAAGCAAGACCAGCCCGCCGCGCAGCCGGCCGCGCGAACCGGCCCCTGCTAAATTGCCCAGCAGTACCGCTGCCAGGATCGGCAGCACCACGATCGCGGTGCGCTCCCCCGCCCAGCGCGAGAACGAGAAGTTTTGCGGGAGCAGGGCTGCTACCAACCGCGAAACCACGAAAGCAGTCCAGAAACCGGACAACACACTGGTCGCCGCATGTTCTTCCTTGCCCCGCTCGCGCAGCAAAGCGAACGTCCACAAGCTGATAGACGCTTCCAGCGGAACGTAGAAGAACAGCACCAAGGCTGCTAACCAGCAAGCCGGCCCGGCAAACAAGGCCGCAGGCTGGCCGTCTCCACCCCATCCACCCTCCACTTGGGAACCGGCCGCGAGGAGATCATCGGGAAGCACGCCGAGGAAAGCCGGCGCTAGGCCCAGCAGAGCGAATACAGCCAGGCTGCGACGCAGCTGGATCTTCTCCAGCAGAATGTCGGCTAGCGTATGCGTCAGCAGAGCGCCCAGCGCGAGGAACACGAAACCGAGATTGAGTGCGGCTGCGGTTTCGCCCCAGACGAGCAAAGCGCGCGGCATCAACACGATGCTGGCCGTGCCCAAGGCGGAAGCACCGAAGCCAGCCAGGAACATTATTGCCGCTGCCGCCCTCCCGATCTCCCCCGTGCGCGGAGAGGAAACGGAGGCGGATGGGAGTTGCAAACTCAGACCGACTAACGCCACCGCCAGCATCACGGAGCCGGCCACGAGCAGTGCTCTGGTCCCGTAGATGTCGAGCAAAACACCCGACAGCAACATCAACGGAACGAGGGCGATGTTCAGTGCCAAAAGCCCGTGGCGAAGAGCGCTATCTTGTGCCGAGGCGCGCCGCGCCACAGTCAACTGGAGCCGGCCCAGCAAGGCCAGCGCCATGCCAAAGGTCAGTGCCCCACCGACCGTCGCCGCCGTCATCATCCTCACGCTACACATAGATGCCTCGATTTCATCTTACATCCAGTAATTCGTCAAAGGTAAGCATT
>JAJPIY010000154.1 GCA_021324515.1 Planctomycetota bacterium | reverse complement strand
TGCCCATCATGCCGCCGCCCATGCCCATCATGCCGCCGCCCATGCCCATGCCGCCCATGCCCATGCCCATGCCGCCCATGCCCATGCCGCCCATCAAACTCATGCTTGTCAGCAGAGAGAAGGGAGAGCCTGTGGAATCAGCCGTGAAGGGACTCCAGAGGAAACCGGCGAAGAACTCGTTACTCAGCATCGGTGTAAACGTAGGAGGAGGCATGCCAATGAGTCGGCCGCCGTTAGGAAGGAAGCTACCCAGGTTGACGAAGATGATTTGCGTAGAGAAAGAACCGCTGACGCTGCCGCCGACAGACCCTCCCGTGATGCCGACGATGCCGCCGCCCGTCCCCACACCGCTGGCCGAAGCGCTGCCGCTAATGATCGGGATAGCGATGGTTGGCCAGCCAGGAGTGCCGCGATACCCAGCCGAGACGCCAAACGCAGGCGCGCCAAACTGGGCCTGGGACGGTTTCGTTGAGGCCAGCAGGAAGACTGTGAGGGAAAAGGCCAGAAGATAGCCGGCTTTTGCAAGACGTGCGAGGGACAACATGATGACTCCTCCCCGAAATGCTTTGGCGGAGTCCTCAACGTCGGCGGGCTAACCGGCGAGGGCCGCCGCCAAATGGACCTCTCACGCAGGAACATTCGCACAAAGGAATGTCAAACGCTGCTACTAAAATTTTCCCTTCCGTCAAGGTGCAAGTCAAGCAAATTTGGAAAAATTAGCACGCGTGGGGGCTACCTGACCGTTTCGTCCATTCATCGCTGGCGTGGCAGCGTTCACGGCGCTTTCGGGAAAAGTACAAACGGCGTCTAGCCGGTGTTCTCCGCCAGACGGGAGGGGCAGACGACATGACGCTGCCAGTGTACATCGTCGCGGTTGGGATAGTCGGAGCGAAAATGAACGCCGCGCGACTCGGTGCGCTGCAACGCCGACCAGATCATCAGTCGAGCAACCGTGAGCATGTTCTGCAATTCCCATCCGGCCCGGGTAGTGAACTCGCGGCGCAGGGCGTAACGGCACCAGAAGGCCACACTGCTTTCTGCTTGCAGCAATCCTTCCTGATGGCGCGTGATGCCCATGTGACGGACCATCAAACTACGCAGGGAATTGGTGAGGTCGGCAATGTCGAGCGTGGGACCGCTGGTCTCGGGTTGAAACGCGGCCTGTATTGGCGGCACCGCGAAGGCGTCCGGCATCCCCGCCGCTACCTCGCCAGCCTCGCGGCCACAAGCGGTCCCATACACTAACCCTTCGAGCAGGCTATTGGAAGCCAGACGATTGGCCCCGTGTAAGCCGCTCGAGGTGACTTCGCCGGCTGCCCACAGACCCGGCAGCGTCGTGCGGCCGTGCAGATCGACGCGGACGCCGCCGATCATGTAATGCGCACCGGGGCGAACGGGGATGAGATCGCGTGTGATGTCCAGTCCGAATTCCGCACACACTTTGGCAATGCCGGGAAAATGCTCGCGGACCTTGACCGGATCAAGGTGCGAGAGGTCAAGGTAGACGTTGGGGTGCTGGGTGATTTGCATGCGGCGGACGATGGCCTGAGCGACGACATCGCGGGTAGCCAATTCGGCGCGGGGGTCTTCTTCGAGCATGAAGCGGACGCCGTCCTTGTCGCGCAGGTAGGCGCCCGCACCGCGCACCGCCTCGCTGATGAGATAGCGACTGGAACCAGCGACGTATAAGACGGTGGGATGGAACTGCATGAACTCCATGTCGCGCAACTCCGCGCCGGCGCGATAGGCAGCGGCCATGCCGTCGCCGGTAGCCACCGGCGGATTGGTAGTTTCGCGGTAGACCATGCCGGCGCCGCCGGAGGCGAGGATGGTTTGCTTGGCCCAGATCAACAGCTTGCCGTGTTGCTTGCGATGGACCAGGGCGCCGACGCACTGGCCTTCGTGCGTTAGCAGATCAATAGTAAATGTGCGGTCCCAGAGGGTGATGTTAGGCGTTTTTCTGGCCTGCTCGATGAGGGCGCGCATGACCTCAAAGCCGGTGGCGTCGCCGAGAGCGTGAACGATACGCCGATAGCTGTGTCCGCCTTCGATCCCGGTTTCCGCATCGAAACGCGCCCCGTAAGCAATGAGGTCGTCAATTTGCCGCGGCGCTTCGCGCACCACCATTTCGACGACGGCACGGTCGCACAGCCCCGCGCCTGCGGCCAATGTGTCTTCAATGTGGTCCTCAAAGCGGTCTTCCGGCGAGCGGACGGCGGCGATGCCGCCTTGGGCATAGCTACTGTTGCTCTGTTGCAGGCGATCTTTGGTAATGACGAGCGTGCGCAGCTGACGCGGTGCGGCCAGGGCTGCCCGCACGCCGGCGATGCCGACACCAATCACGAGAAGATCCGTGAAAACATGCGGCGTCTGCTTGGGACCAAAGCGGACCAGATAGCGCTTGGGAAACGTCATAAGGAGCACTCAGGACCTAACCTCAGAGGCGCCGAGAATAAGATAGAAAAGGCGAGGCGCACTTGCTTTTTATAAATATACTATTTCTCTCTGTGCTATCTTTCATACGGAGGTTGGTTTTTCTTGTTCGACATTTGCCGTGTGAATTCGCGGAAGGCGTCGCGATATCCCGGTGGAGGTTGGCCGCGGTCGAGACGATGAACGTCGTCCGGTCCAGATGGGGAAGACGGGAGCACCCGACCTCCCATGCTCGGCAACAAATGGGCTTGCTGCGGCGCGCTTGGCGCTTCGGGACGGGGATTTTCAGGGGGCATCAGCAGCTTGCGTTTGGCCTCAAGGTATTTCTTCCACGCCTCTTCGGAGACGCCAGCGTCTTTGAGGACGTCCTTGTTCACTCGCTTGGCAAAATCTTCCAATTGCATCAGCGCGGCGCGCGGATCACGCGGCTTGGCCGGCTTAGGCAGTGAAGCCGTATCATGAGTGTCGCTGGGGCCTCCACCGCGGCGACGGTCGCCGCCTCCAGACGGGTCGCCGCCGGTTTTTTGGCGAGGCCCTTCCGACACATCGTTGGAAGAGCGGTCTGTTCCGTTGTTGGCGCCTTTTCCTTTTTCAGGAACAGAACTTGCTCCTTGGCTGTTTTCTTTTTCCCCAGAAGCAGCGCCGTTTCCAGCTCCGTCACCTTGGACCTTCTTCCCCTCTTTGTCCTCGGAATTACGGGAAGCACCATTGTCTTTCTGCGGCGTCTTCTTGTCAACGGAGCCGCCCGATTCGCTGGACTTTTTCAGCGCTTCACCGGCCTCCTGGCGGACCTCGGGGCTTGCGGCTTGCTCCGCTATACGTTGCAGTTGTTGTTTGGCCTTCTCCCGCTCGCGGGCATCTTGGCCCTTTAATGCGCGAACTAGGTCCGCAATGTCCTTGGTAGTGGCTTCATGCGCAGCAGCGCCGGCATCCGGCCCCTTTTCATTCTTCCTCTTGTTCGTCTTCTCTTCCTCGCCTTGGCCAGCGGACGGCTTGGTTTTCTCCTGGGCCGATGGTCTGTTCCGGGACGGCGAAGCTTCATCGCCGGCCGGCTTGGCCACTTCCTTGGCGAGATCCTGGGCCAGGTCCTTCGGCTTCTCTTTGCTTTGGCCGACCTCTTTACTTGAGGGCGAATCGCTGTTCGACTTGCCCTGCCCCGACTGCGGCGCGGCTTCCGGCTTGTCCTTGTTTCCATCCGTTTGACCAGCCTGGTCCCTGAAATTGCTTTTTTTCAGATCTCTTTTACTATCTTTGGCATCGCTTTGCGAGGGACCGCCGCCGGTTTGCCTCTGGTCCTTGTTTTGGCTCACGTCCGTTGGCGGGGTGCTTTGCTGCCCGGTTTGCTTGGTCTCGCCTTGGGGCTTATCGCCCTTGTTATCGGTCTTATCCGGCGTATCTGCCTTGCTTTCGCCTGGAGCGCCTTGGTTCGGCTGGCCCTCACCCTTGCCGTTGGCGGCAGCTTCCTTGCGCTCCAAGGCTTTCTTGATCTGTTCCTCGATTTTCTGATCTTCCTTCGATAGACCGCCTTTTTGTTCGCCGTGGTTCGGTTCACTTTGACCGTCTTGGTGCTCTCCTTGTCGCCCTTTGTTTTCCTTGCCTTGAGAAGGGTCGGCCTGTTGGCCCGCTCGGGGTTGAGTCTCTTCATGGGCGGCGCTCTTGTCAGCGCCTGTGCTCCTGTTCTCTTCCTGAATATTTCGGGCTTGTTGTTCTTGTCGCTGGTGTTGGCGTTCTTGATTTTCTTTTTGCAGCTTCTGGTCTTGTTTTTGGGCGTGCTGTTTTTTTTCTTCTTCGGCCTGTTTTTTCTCTTGGTCTTTTTGGGGACCGTTTTTCTCTGGTTCGGTCAGGAGGATGCGATAATGTTTGCTTTCGGCGACGTTGGGGCGCGGATAATCGCAAGCGTCGCTTGCTTCCAACCAGTATTCCAGCTCCATGCCGGCATGCAGCTGGGGCCTTTGGCCTTGCTCATTTTGGAGGCGGGCCAGATCGACGAAATCTTTGTACTCCACTTCGAGCGGATAACCGCCGTCAGCCAAACGCAACTCTTCGTTCGAGCGATAGGGCTGTTCGCGGAGGTTGTCGCCGCCGATCACGCGCATCCGCAAGACCAAACTCTGGACGCCGATGTCATCAACCGCCTTGCCCTCCAGGTGCAACAGGGCGTCGGCGGGCAAACGAAGGTCTTGGCCCGGCTTGGTCAATTCGACCTTTGGCGGATGATCCGGAACGACCGTCACGGGATAGGAAACGGGGTCGCTATAGACTTCGCCCTCCGTCGAAGTAAAATACAAACGATATTTGCCATCTTCATTAAGAACAAATTGCACCCGGAGGGTATGGGGATCCTGGACATCGACTTGGCCGTGTACGGTCGTAGCCAGGGAGCTGGCCCCCGCCGCTGGTTCGCCGCCGGTGAATTCGAGCCGGCCTTCGCGCAGAGTGCGGTTGGTGCGCACGCGCAAGAGGACTTCCGTACCGCGCAGGGCCTTCAGTTCGCGCTGGCGGCGGGTCTCTTCGGTGCGGGCGACATAGGGGCGGAAATGATACATCGCCAGAAAGTCGAGGATCGCTGGGGCCGCGCGGACGCCGACGCGATATTCGGGGGTTGCGGCGTCGCCGCCCGTGATCTGATACCAAAACCCATTTTTCACTTCCAGGGCCGACAGCGCCGTGGTCCATTCGCCGCTTGGTTCCGGGACCAGCCGACGCTCCAACCAGGGATCGCTGGCGTCGTAGCGATAAAGCAGCTTCACCGCATCCGCGGCCTTGGCATCGGGCACCTTACCGCTAACCTCGACGGCAAAGTTGATGCCGCGGCCAACCGTGATCGTGGCATTGCCTCCTTCCGGTTTGAGCAGCATCAGCCGTGTTCGGGTTGAGACGCTGATGGCCTCGAACGGGTTGAACATCCGTTTGAGCAACGAGAGAAAAGGAGCGGGACCGAGGAGAAAATAACAAACCAGGAAAGCGATAGCGGACAAAGCAGCCAATCCCCCCATCCCGGCAGTACGGCGACCGCTGATAGCGCGGTCGAGATCGGCGTGCGCCAGGTCTTTGGCCGCCCGTTGGCCAAGCGCCCTGTGGATGGCCGGCGGCAGCGGCTGCTCGTGCAGATCGACCCAGTTAACGATACTGTTCTTGGCGTGCGGCAACTGCTGCTCGACTTGCCGGGCTGCGTAATAGGGATTTACACGCAGGCACAGAGGACGAAGGACGGCAAAGAACAAATAGACAGCCGCGCCAGCCAGGAAGACGCCCAGCGCCAGCTGACGGGTGTGCTGGGAAAGCAAGAACTTGCTATCGCACAGGGCCATGCCCACGATATAGACCAAACTTAGAGCGGCAAAACCGAACAAACCGGATGTCAGGTCGAGCATACGGATGCGTGTTTCGGCTTGCTTAAGTTGCGAGGCCACGATGGCATCGTACTTGCTCGCCGCTGAGGACTTGAGGCGGCCCAGATCAGTGGCCATGACGATTCTCCAGGGAGGAACTGTCCATTAGGCCATGAAGCACTCCTGTTATTAAATAAATTGTGACACCAGCCTGCCGCGCAAGCAAGGGCCAAAGCCCACCCCACAAGTAAGGCCGTGGCAGCAAGCAAACCCGCGGTGCTATGATGAGAACATACGCAACCTGACGAGACGGTTTATGAACCCTTTCGGTTTTCTGCGTGTCGCCGCCGCCACACCGTTAGTGCGTGTCGCCGACTGTGCTTTCAATGTCGAGCATATCCTCGCTCTTTTGCGAAGGGCTGAAAGGGAGAATGTCAACGTCGTCGTCTTCCCCGAGTTGGCGATCACTGGCTACACTTGCGCCGACCTGTTCCATCATCCTGTTTTGCAACGCGGTGCGGTCGAGGCCCTGGAGCATCTCGTCAAAGACAGTGCCACCCTCTTTTCCGGTTTGGCCGTCGTCGGCCTGCCGCTCGTCGTCGAGGACATGGTTTTCAACTGTGCCGCTGTCTTGCATCGAGGGAAACTGCTCGGTATCGTTCCCAAGTCGTTTTTGCCCACTTACAAGGAATTTTACGAGGCCCGCTGGTTCGCCCCAGCAATCAAGGCCAACTGCCGTCAGATCGACCTCGTAGGACAATCCGTTCCCTTCGGCACCGACCGACTGTTTGCGGCGGAGGACTGGGAGGGCCTGACCGTCGGGGTCGAAATCTGCGAAGACTTGTGGGTGCCGGTCCCGCCTAGCTCGATGCAAGCGTTGGCCGGCGCTACCGTGCTAGTGAACCTATCGGCCAGCAACGAGACCATCGGCAAAGCGACGTATCGCCGCCAGCTTGTCCTCAGCCAATCGGGCCGCTGCATGGCTGCCTATGTTTATACTTCCTGTGGCGTCGGCGAATCGACTACCGATGTTGTTTACGGCGGCCACTGTCTCATCGCCGAAAATGGCCTGCTGTTGGCCGAATCACGCCGCTTCCTCCGCGAAGACGCTCTGCTCAGCGCCGACGTCGATCTGGACCGCCTCCGCGTCGATCGCCAGCGTACCAATAGTTTCCGGGACGTTAACCTGTATCCCGGACAGGAACGTCCCTTCGTTCGCTCAACGTTTACTTTAGGCGCCCAATCCGTCCGAACCGACTTGCGCCGGCCGATTGAAGCGCATCCGTTCGTGCCGCAAGGGCAGGAGCAGCTGCGTGAGCGCTGCGAAGAGATCTTCCACATCCAGGTCGCCGGTCTGTCCAAGCGCCTGGAGCACCTCGGCATACCGCCGGTGGTCATCGGCATCTCCGGCGGACTCGATTCCACACTGGCGCTGTTGGTGGCCTGCAAAACCATGGACACGCTCAGCGCGCCGCGCCAACGCATCCACGCCTTCACGCTGCCGGGCTTCGGCACCAGCAACCGCACCCGCGACAACGCCCACGCCCTCATGCGCCTGCTCGGCGTCACGGCCCGTGAAATCGATATTCGTCCCTTATGCCTGGAAGAAATGCGCGCCCTGGGCCATCGTCCGTTCGGCATCGACCTGACCGGATTAAGCGTCGAGGAGTTGGTTGAACGCTTGCACCGCTTGCCGCCGGAAAAACGGCACGATTTGGTCTTCGAGAACGTACAGGCGCGGATGCGGACCAACCTGCTGATGAACAGCGGCTTCGTTATCGGCACCGGCGACGTGTCCGAGGCGGCCCTGGGCTGGTCCACCTACAATGGCGATCACATGAGTATGTATAACCCCAATTGCAGCATTCCCAAAACACTGGTGAAATTCTTGGTCGATTGGGCGGCGCGCAACGAATTCGAGGGCGAGGTGCGGCGAACGCTCTTGGACATCGTCGATACGCTCATTTCGCCGGAATTGCTGCCCGCTGGGGCGGACGGCCAACCGGTCCAAGCAACCGAAGCCGCCCTCGGCCCCTACGAAGTGCTCGATTTCTTCTTGTTCCATTTCCTTCGCTATGGCGCGCCGCCGGAAAAAATCCTCTTCCTCGCTGAACGCGCCCCATTCCAACGCCCCTACAGTGCGGCTGAGCTGCGCGGTTGGCTCAAGGAGTTTCTCCGACGCTTCTTTGCCAACCAGTTCAAACGCTCTTGCGTTCCCGATGGGCCCAAGGTCGGCACCATCAGCCTGTCGCCGCGCGGTGACTGGCGTATGCCCAGCGACGCTCAGGCGGCACTGTGGTTGAGATGGGCGGAAACCGGCTGATCGGCCTCCTCTGCTGGTCCGTGCCAGCTCCTTTCTCTGAACAGACTTCTCCTGCTGCGCTTGGCAAGAACATAGGAATCGCAGAGGCGGTGGCTGGTTAGAAGACCGGATGTCCCCCGGCGAACAGGGCGGAGAACGCCCCCAGGAAGAAAGCACTGATACCAAGCACTGCGGCGGACACGGCCGGGGGAAGGCGAGCCAGACCCTCACCGACGATGAGGTAGACGGGAAAGGCCACTGCCGCGAAGCGAGCCGATGAGGCCATATTCATCTCATAAGCGCGGGTCAGATACGGAATGAGCAAAAGCATGACGGCCAAGGATGTCTCATAGACATTCAGGCGTCTCTGCCAGATGCCGAACAAGATCAGGATGGCGGAAACAGCGAAATACACGGCATTGACCTGTTCCCAGGCGAACACCGACCAGCCAGCAACCGGCTGCCAGAGAAAGACCTCCCAGATCGGTTGATAGCTGAGCAGAGCAAGCATTTTGACCGTCCACGAAGGGGCGACGCGGCCCCAATGGACCTGAATCTTGGCGAACGCCAACGGCTCATCGAACTGGAAGTACAGAAAGGCGGCATAGGCAAACAAACCCCAACAGGCCAGCGGGGCGTACAGAGCGGTGCGGGCGAGAAAGGTGCGGCAACGGGGAGAACAGCGCCAAGCGTAGATTAACAGCGGTGCAAGCAACCCTACGCCGACAGGGCGGCAGGCCGAAGCCAGACCGGCGATCAAGGCAAGCACCGGCAACGACCACTCCCGCTGGACACCCCGTAAGAACACCAAGGTGAGCAACAAAAAAGTCGATTCGGAGTAGGTCATTCGGAAAAAGAAGGTGGCGGGCATCAACCCCAGGGCCAACAGTGTCAGGGAAATGGTGGACTGGTCTGAAGGAAGACGACGGTCGCGCAGATAGACGGCAGCGACGACAAATGCCGCCGCCAAGCAAATGTGGGCCACGCTCAACAAGGCCCCAATCGGCCCTAGGCCGGTTATGTACATCACGCCCCTACCGAGCAACGGAAACAAGGGGAAGAAGGCCGTTGGAGACTGTTGGTTGGGATCATAGTGGTATCCTGTGGCGGCGATCTCCTTGTACCAGCCGCCGTCGTAGGCAGAGAACTTCTCAGGCAAGCTCGGCCCAGACGTCTCTTGCAGCGGCGCCACAAACTGATGGCCGAACGAGATGCCGAGGACGACGATGCTACTCGTCCATGCGTAGACGAACAGACCCAGCAGGAGCGGTTGGGACCACCATGCCTTCATGTACTCCGCACCTTCTTCCGCTGGCGGACAAGAAAGTACACCCCAAGGCCGGCCAGGCTCGCGCCATTGAGGACCAAAAACAGCACCCGCAGCGGACGGGACCGTTTTTCCGCGCTCCTCCAGCCCTGATAGAGCGCCCGGCGCAAGGCGATCACTTCGTCCAACCGCTGCGGGTCCGCTGGCACCTGATAGAAAACACCGTCTTTCCCCTTTATCTCCGGAAACGAGGCGTCGTTGACATAGGCGCCGGGTGCCAGGCACTTAAGCTGGAAACGGTCGTCCGGCCACGGCTTGACATCGAAAGTATGCACCTGAATTTTTTTTATGTACACAGGAGATGGACAAACTTCCAAAAACGAGCCTTGCTCCTCCGCGGCCCTGGGGACGGCGTATTCTTCCACTCGGCACAAGCGCGGCGTCTGAAGGCGTTGGCCGTCCAACTGCTCGAACTCTGCACAATCGGAGCGCGTCAAAAGACGGCCGGCCCTGTCCCGGATTTCGAGTCGGCGAATTGCATAATCCCCTTCGGGATCAAAGTAGAAATCATATTGAATCGCCTTCGTTTCCCAACTCGGTTGGGGACCAGCAGCGGCGCACTGCCGTTTGGCCTGTACTCGCATCAACCGGCGCCCTTCTAGCTCGGCCGGGCCGACCGCCTCCATTCGCCCGCCTTCGGCTAACAACGCCGACAGCTCCGCCTGCGGATGCCAGGAGGAGGCCAACTCTTTTATTCGCGTCGGCAGCCGGATGCCGGCTGCTCGAAAATAATCGTCGGGAAAATAGCTTGCTTCAGGAGCATCGTTTTGGGGCGACCATTTGTGGAGATACGGCCGGTCCCTGGGCCCCCTATTCCGCAGGTTGCCGGAGTAAAAGAGATTGTGAGCCGTATAAAGCAGTTTTCCGTCAAAAGCGACCTCATAAGTCCTTGGCGGCCACGATGTCTCTGCCTGAGTTTCGCGGCGACTGTAGATCCGGCCGTTGCAGAAGGCCATCTGCTGGACGACGGGACCGTCGCCGAGAATCTTGTCCAATAAGTCTGCGGCGATCTTCGCACGTCCGATGGGAGTTGCTTCAACCGTTTGCACCCAGGTAACAGCCAGCGCCCTCAGATCGGCGCAGCGAACTAGAGCAAGCCGGACAGGTTCCGGCACCTCGGCACCCTGAGCATGGAGGCGGCATCCCGCAATCACAACAATCCCGCACGCCACAGCTGGCGCTAAGCGCGGAACAAACGAGGCAACGCTCATACGATACGGTCCCCTGATCCTCTATACTCCGCACAAGAGGATCCTGTCCCTCGCCCCACAGCGCAAGCAAAGCCGCAGCCCCTTGCTTGCACTACGGGTCGGGGGAGCAAACCCATCCGTATCGGGCATATTTCGAGGAGAAAAGATGTAGCCGATGATGAGAAGAGCGTCAAGGGCAACTTGCCGCTCGCGGTTTGTTATACGGGACTGCGGTAGAGGTGGACACAAACAGGGGCGAGCGGGGGGTGTCAACCCCCCGGTAACTCGGGCGAGCGGGGGGTGTCAACCCCCCGGTAGAACAACCGGGGGGTTGACACCCCCCGCTCGCCAGAGTTACGCAATCCCGCTCGCCGAAGTGTCAAATCGCCCCGTGCTCAGTATACCTTACAGGAGACGGCGAGCTCCCGTGTACAATTAAAGAAACCTTGGATCGTTGAGACTGTATCGTGACTTCCCCGAATAGCAACCGCGAGACGGCTCATCTGCCGCACTTACAGCCCAGCGGCACCTTCACGCCGGGCGTCATTGAGGACATTCATGCTAAAGCTGAGTTGGGCCGTTATCGCATTCGCGGCTTCGGCACCCTGCGGCCGCGCACCTGGGCCACCTTTGACGACCTGACTTTTCTCCCCGCTGGTTTAACACGCATTCCTCTGGAAGGCTACCGTGAACAATGTTCGACGCGCACGGTCCTCGGCACACGGCATGCCGCCAAACCGGTCGAGCTGGACATTCCCATCATGATTACGGGGATGAGCTTCGGTGCCCTGTCGTACAACGCCAAGGTGGCGCTGGCGCGTGGCGCGACAAAGGCAGGCACTTCGACAACCACCGGCGACGGCGGCATGTTACCCGCCGAGCGCGAGAATGCGCGCGTGCTCATCTACGAAGTCCTGCCCAGCCGCTATGGCATCAACATTCACCACCTCCGCCAAGCCGACGCCGTCGAATTGACTATTGGGCAAGGGGCCAAGCCGGGGACGGGAGGGTTGCTGCTCGGCTCCAAAGTATCGGCGGAGATAGCGCAGCTACGCGATCTGCCGCCCGGCGTCGATCAGCGCAGTCCGTGCCGGCACCCAGATTTTCTCGGTCCCGATGATATGAGAATCAAGATCGAAGAACTCCGTGAAGCGACGGATTGGCAAGTGCCGATCTTCGTCAAGCTGGGGGCCAGCCGGGTCTATGACGACGTGAAGTTGGCGGCCAAATGCGGGGCGGACGTGGTTGTGATCGACGGCATGGAGGGCGGCACCGGTGCTTCGCCGGACTTGCTGCAAGAACACACCGGCATTCCCACCCTGGCCGCCGTGTGCGAGGCCCGCGCCGCTCTGGAGGAAATGCGCCTCTTCGGCGAGGTCAATCTGATTATTGCCGGAGGCATCCGTCACGGCAGCGACGCCGCCAAGGCGTTGGCCTTGGGTGCGGATGCCGTCTATGTGGGCACCGCCGCGCTGATCGCCCTCAATTGCAACAAGCCGCTTTATCTCGAAGATTATTACGCCTTGGGGGCCGCGCCCTACGCTTGTCATCACTGCCATACCGGCCGTTGTCCGGTCGGCATCACCACCCAGGATCCCGAGTTGATGAAGCGGCTGGAGATCGAGCCGGCGGCGGAGCGCGTGGCCAACTGGCTGCATGCGACAGCATCGGAGATTCAGATTTTAGCGCGCGCGTGCGGCAAACGCGATGTGCATGACCTGGAACCGGAAGACCTGCGGGCGCTGACCGGCGAAGCATCACTTATCACCGGACTGCCGCTGGCAGGGACAAACACGGTCTTCGGCGGCGGTCCCGGATGGAAGCGCAGGGAAACCTGACCACGAAGGTGGGGGCGACGGAGGTAGTCCTCTGTCGTCTACGGTGGGGAAAACCTCAGCTCTTGCAGTAGCGAGGCCCTATCACAAGGGTTGCAACTGAGGCTCTTCTGTACGAATGTAGAGCAAACGATTACAGCACGTACAGGGGATGACTTCATGGGGCAAACGGGCGATTTCTCCAACATATCCGCAAGCTGGGCAAGAGAAGCGATAAGCCCGCTCTATTTTGCGCTTGCCCAGGAACCGAGTGATGACGCCGCTCTTGGGTTGGAACGAGGGCGTAGCTGTCGCCACCAACGGAACTTCCTTAAGGCCGTCCAGCACGATGAAATAGAGCTGTCCCGTCTCGCTGCCCAGAACGACCTCGGACCCAGACGGCGCCAGGTCGCCGCACAGTGGCCGGATGGAATAGGCCCATTCCCGCTGCATCTCCAGGTCGGGCGTCGACCACACTGCCATCCAGCCGTCGGCGTGGACCGTCAATACCGAAGCACCATTGCCCAAAAACCAACAGCCGCGGACTTCTTCCTTCGCCTGGACCGACCGAGCTTCTGCATAGCGCCGCAGGTCCCACAGCTTGACGGTGCCATCCCGGCTTCCGGAGACGGCCCATTGTCTATCGCGGGACAGGCAAGCGGCCGTGACGCGGTCGGCATGGCCTTCGAGCAGCGCAAGCGGCTGAGCACAATCGGCATCCCACAAGCGCAGGGTACCGTCGTGCGACCAGGAGAGCAGTTGCTTGCTGTCGGCAGACCAGCAGCAGCCGGCCACAATATCTCGATGGCCGGCGAGCGCTCGGCTTTCGTGTTCCTTGCCGACACGGTACAGTTGCAGTTTGCGGTCCCAAGAAGCTGTGGCCAGGCTGCGGCCATCGGGCGCGAACTGGATCGAGGAGATGGGGCGAATGTGCGCGACAAAGGTCCGTATGCGCTGGTGCGAGACGGCATCCCACCAACTCAAGGCCCCATCCATTGAGCCGCTGACCCAGGCTGTTCCATCGGGAGCGAAAGCGCAGGCGGACAACGGCTTGAGGGCGGCCTGCAAGGAAGCGGCTGGCTGCGCATCTGCCGCTAGCCACAAACGCAGGCAGCCGTCCCATCCTGCCGAAAGCACGAAGGCCCCATCATTACTGTAAGCGCAAGAAAACACCTCGCCGCCGTGTCCTCCCTCCGTTCTGCGGTCGCACTCGTGCAACGTCTGCATGGTTGCAGTCCCTCCTCTTTCCTGCCAGCCGGGGCGCCGGCAGGGACGTCCCCTAAAAACATAGCTCGCTTTTTGCATTCACGCGGAGACAAAATCATTCAAGTTTTCAGGCCGCGAAACCGCCTTGACAGAAATTCCCTGTTTGACTATTGCTCCGCTCTCCCGTGCGCCAGTACGTACCGGACGCCAGTAAGGCCCTAACTCATGCAAGTGATGGAACGCTTCCTTCTACCCGCCGTCCGCTGTACTGCCGTGATGCTCGGCTTGCTGCTCGGCGGCCGGGACACGTTGGCGCAACTGGCCGCTGCGCCAGGGAAGGTCCTCATTAGCGACGTGATTATCACCGGCAATCAACGGATGAGCACCGAGCAGATCAAAGTGCGCCTGCGCACCAAAGTCGGCGACGAATACAATCCCGCCGTCGTCGATGAGGACGTACGCGAACTGTACAAGACGGGCCAATTCAGCAACATTTATACGTGGCTCCAGCCGGATGGAAACGACCACGCCAAAATCTTTTTCAGCGTCCGGGAAATGCCCAACATGGTACAAAAAGTCACTTTCCTGGGCAATAAGCACATCAAGCCAGAAGACCTGAAAAACATCACTGGCGTTCGGGAGAGTACACCACTCAATCCCAATCTCAATCGCCAGGGCTGTCAGAAGATCATGGAGAAGTATTTCGAGCAAGGCCGCTGGCTCGCCGATTGTCAACTCCTCAAGGGCGGCGACTTGGCCGATACCGAAGTAGTCTATCAAATTACCGAAGGTCCAAAGGTCAAAGTGCGCGACATCCGATTCGTCGGCGACTTCCATCATTTTGTCAGCAGCGCCCGCCTACGGACGCAAATCAACTCATCGCGGGAATGGTTTCATCTCCTAGGCGGCACCTATAATAAACAGATGGCGGATGCCGACGTCGGCAAGCTCTATGAATACTTTCACAGCTTTGGTTTTCAGGATGCCCGCATTTCTCTGGAGACGCAGCGGACGGCCGACGGCAGCGGCGTGATACTTATTTTCCACATTCAGCTAGGCCCCCGCTATAAAATCCAGGATGTGCCGGACGTGCATGGCAGCCGGGAAATTCCCCGCGAACAGCTGATCGCTTTGTCCAGTTTCAAACCGGGCGATTATCTCGATCAAGGAAAGATAAAACGCGATACCAAGGTCATCACGGACTACATGGGGGCCAGCGGCATCGATGCCCGCGTGGACGCCATCCCCGTGTGGGTTCCCGACACGCCTGGCGTATGCAATGTGCGCTATGAGGTCGTCGAGCGTCCGCCGGCGCGTGTCGGCCAAATTTTTATCATCGGCAACGAGCGCACGCGTGATAATGTCATTCTCCGGCAGGTGCCGCTTTTCCCTGGCCAAATCTTGACCTTTCCCGACCTGGATATCTCCAAGGCCAACCTGATGCGCCTGGGCATCTTCACCAGCGGCCAGGATGGTCCGCCTCCGGAAGTCAATGTGCTCGACCGCGAAGGCGATGCAGAGTTCAAAGACATCGAGATCAAGGTCAACGAGGCCAACACCGGCAGCTTGATATTCGGCGTCGGCGTCAACTCCAATACCGGCCTGGTCGGCAGCATCGTGCTCAATGAGCGCAATTTCGACCTCTTTAATCCACCGACTAGCTTACAGGACTTCCTCAACGGCCGGGCCTGGCGCGGTGGCGGCCAAAACTTTCGCATCACCGCCATGCCCGGCTCAATCTTGCAGATGTATGATGTCTCCTTCATCGAGCCGTACTTGTTCGATACGCGCAACAGCCTTAATGAAGACCTTTATTATCGCCAAATGTATTTCAACGAATATTTCGAGCAGCGCGAGGGCAATCGGCTCACCTTGGGACGGCAGCTGAATCGCTTCTGGAACGTCGCCCTCGGCACGCGCGTCGAGAACGTCAACGTCAGCAAGATCCCCAGCGGTGCCCCCATCGATTACACCTCGGTGGAAGGCAACAATTTCCAGGTCGGCTTCCCCCTCACGATCACGCGCGATAGCCGGGATTCTCTCATTCGCCCCACTCAGGGCAGCCAAATTCAGGCGTCTTATGAAGAGCTGACCGGCGAGTTCACCTTCGGAGTGTTCAATTTCTTGGTCAACAAGTTTTTCACGACCTTTCAGCGTCCCGATGGCAGCGGTCGGCAGGTCCTGGTCTATCGTGGCCAACTCGGCATAGCCAGCGCCCAAACCCCGGTTTACGAACGCTTCTTCGCCGGGGGATTCACGACCATCCGTGGGTTCCAGTGGCGCGGCGTCGGCCCGAACGTCAACGGCTTCTTCACCGGCGGCGATTTCCTGCTGCTTAACAGCCTCGAATATCAAGTGCCCGTCACCGCCAACGATCAGATCTTCCTGGTCGGCTTCGTCGACAGCGGTACGGTATCGCCGCGCATCACCGACTTCGAAAACTATGCGGTTTCTGTCGGTTTCGGCATCCGATTCACCGTCCCCATGTTGGGACCCGTGCCCATCGCCCTGGATTTCGGCTTCCCCGTTGTCAAGCCGCCGGGAGACATCACGCAGGTCTTCAATTTCTGGATGGGCTTCTCGCGCTAAGTCTACGGCGTAGGAGCGCCAAGGGGAGCGACCGAAGGCATATGTCTTCCCGGCCGGGTGTACACATAAGGGTAAGGGGCGCCGTTGTAGGACCAATAACCATAGCCGTCGTAGGGACTTTGCACGACGCGCGGACGGAGCCAGCCATTGTAGGTCACGCCATAGTTTTGCCACACCTGGTAGGCGCTGGGCTGATAGCCGGGGACCGGACAAGGCGAGGCCGCCAGAGGCAGAGTCGGAACAGGTTTACCTGCCGGAGGCAGGACGCCGCGAACCATACTGCCAGCAGGCAAGACTTGAGGTGGCGGCAACACTTGAGCACGGGCTTCGTTCGGGAACAGTATGATCGGCAAGAACAGAGCAAGCCAAACAAGTGGAAGCTTCATGCAGGCCCTCCTCGGAAGGCAGTGTCAAGGAAGTGGGGCTGGGGGCCTTTTCCTGATTATTCCATTGTCGCATTCGCTTGACGGCCTGTCAGGCAACCGGTGTGCAGATGGGAGAGAAAAGGAACCTGTCCCACACGCAAAATCGCTATTTCCGTTAGAGTTAGCAGCCTTTTCTCTCCTCCGCCAGGAGAGAATTTGTTTGATATACGGGGCACGGTTGAATGGGGCCCAATTCCTCCCCCCACCCCAACCCTCCCCCACAAGGGGGGAGGGAGAAACAAGCCTCCCTCCCCCCTGGTGGGGGAGGGAGACCGATTCCCCCCACCCCAACCCTCCCCCACAAGGGGGGAGGGAGAAACAAGCCTCCCTCCCCCCTGGTGGGGGAGGGCTGGGGTGGGGGGGAGAG
>JAJPIY010000096.1 GCA_021324515.1 Planctomycetota bacterium | reverse complement strand
CGGTCACCACGGCAGTGTCGTGCGGTTCGGTCAACTGCATGCACGACAGCCTTAATCCACTGGCCGGCCTAACGCCGTTGACCGGAATGTGGCTCAATTGCGTTTTCGGCGGCAAGGGTGTCGGTTTGATCAACCTGTTGATCTATCTCTTTGTCGGCGTCTTCTTGGCCGGCCTGATGGTCGGCCGCACGCCGGAGTATCTGGGAAAAAAAGTCGAAGCCCGCGAGATGAAGCTGGCCATGCTGGCGCTGCTGATCCACCCCATTATGATCCTGGGTCCGACGGGGCTGTTCGCCGTCCTGCCCTGGGGCGCCAAAGCCACGAATAATCCTGGACCGCATGGTTTCTCAGAGGTTCTCTATGAATTCAGCTCGGCGTCCGCGAATAACGGCTCCGGCTTCGAGGGGCTGGCCGATACCTATGGCTTCAACGACAACAAAGAGCCAGCCCCTTACAGTCCGCACTGGGACATCGCCACCGGACTGGTCATGCTCATAAGCCGCTTCATCCCGATCCTTGCTCCCCTGGCGCTGGCTGGCAGCTTGGCAGCCAAGAAACCAACCCCCTTCACGGCCGGCACACTGCGCACGGACACAATCACGTTTGGTTTCGTCTTGTTGGGAACGATCCTGTTGGTCGGGGCCTTGTTGTTTCTGCCGGCCGCCGTGCTTGGTCCCGTCGCGGAACACTTGGGACCGATCCCGTTCGGCCCATAGGAGGAAGGGCATCCCAATGTCCCAGACCCTAAAAAACGCTCCGCCCCCTTTGGCGCCTACCGACCTCAAAATGATGCGCCGGTTGAGCCGGCGGAAAGGGCTGTTCGCCCCCGACCTGCTTAAGGCCGCCCTGGTGCAGTCCTTGCTCATGCTGCGCCCGGACATCCAGTGGAAAAATCCCGTGATGTTCGTGGTCGAGGTCGGCACGGCCCTGTCTGTGCTCTACACCGTGGCCAAGGCCGTCCATCCGGACGAATATCAGGCGACACTGGGCTATCTGATCGCTCTGGATCTGTGGCTGCTGCTGACGGTCCTGTTTGCCAACTTTGCCTCAGCCCTGGCGGAGGCGCGCGGCAAGGCCCAGGCTGATGCTCTGCGTAAAACGCGCCAGCAAACGCCTGCTTATCGGCTGCGGAACCGCAACGACGTTCCGCGCGTGCTGCGTGAATTCGAGACGGCGGAGGCGCTGCTGGGAACCACTCCTACGGAATTGCTGGAAGAAACCGTGTCCACGTGCCTGAAGGAAGGAGACCTGGTCGTGGTCCAGGCGGGACAGGTCATTCCCGGCGACGGCGAAATCATCGCCGGCGTTGCTTCGGTGGATGAGTCGGCGATTACCGGCGAATCGGCCCCGGTCATTCGTGAGGCTGGCGGCGATCGTTCCGGCGTCACCGGCGGCACGCGCGTGTTGTCCGATCGCATCGTCGTGCAAATCACGGCCCAGCCCGGCAAATCGTTTCTCGACCGCATGATCGCTTTGGTTGAAGGAGCAATCCGCCAACGAACCCCCAACGAGATCGCTCTGTCGTTGGTGTTGGCGGCGTTCACATTGATTTTCCTCATCGTCACGGTGGCACTGTGGCCGATGGCGCGCCATACCGAGTTGTACATGTCGGCTTATCTCGGCAAACCGTCCCGCAGCTTGGGGACGGACATCCCCACACTGATAGCATTGTTGGTCTGCCTCATTCCGACGACCATCGGCGCCCTCTTGGCCGCCATCGGCATCGCCGGCATGGACCGAGCGCTGCGTGCCAACATCCTGGCCAAGAGCGGCAAGGCCGTTGAAGTGGCCGGCGACGTAGATACGCTGTTGCTCGATAAGACCGGCACCATCACGATGGGCAATCGTCGGGCCACGCGCTTCATCCCCTTGGGTGAGGTTGCGGCCACGGAGGTCGGCCATTTGGCTGCTCTGGCCTCGGTAGCCGACCAAACGCCAGAGGGAAAAAGCATTGTTGAGTTGTACCGCCGAACCGTCGAAGGGGGCGATTCGGTTAGCGCTTTGCCGGCCGGCGCCCGCTTTGTCGAATTCACGGCCCAGACGCGCATGAGCGGCGTCGATTTGCCGGATGGCCGGAGCATTCGCAAAGGGGCAGCCGACGCTATTCTCCGTCACGTTCAACACCAAGGCGGCAGCATCCCACCACGCTTACAGGAGCAAGTCGAGAGCGTGGCCAGTCAGGGGGCGACGCCGTTATTGGTCTGCGAGGGCAACCGCATTGTTGGCCTGGTGGTCCTGGAAGACATTCTCAAACCCGGCATCCGCGAGCGCTTCGAGCGGTTGCGGCGCATGGGCTTGCGCACCGTCATGGTCACGGGGGACAATCCGTTGACGGCCAAACACATTGCCGACCAGGCCGGCGTCGATGATTTCATCGCCCAGGTGACGCCAGAGGCCAAATTGGCCTACATTCGCCAGGAACAACAAAGCGGCAAGCTGGTGGCCATGATGGGCGACGGCACCAACGATGCCCCAGCCCTGGCCCAGGCCGACGTCGGTGTGGCCATGAACAGCGGCACCCAAGCCGCCAAGGAAGCCGGCAATATGGTTGATCTCGACAGCGATCCCACCAAACTTATCGAAGTCGTCGAGATCGGCAAGCAACTGCTGATGACGCGCGGAGCATTGACGACTTTTTCGATCGCTAATGACTTGGCCAAATACTTCGCCATCGTGCCGGCCCTGTTCGCCTCGACGTTGCCCTGGCTCAAGGCCATCGATGTGATGAACCTGTATTCGGCGCAATCCGCCATCTTGTCGGCGGTGATCTTCAACGCCGTCATCATTCCGCTTTTGATCCCCATTGCTCTCAAAGGCGTCACCTATCGTCCCGTCGGGGCTGACGCGCTCTTGCGCCGCAATCTGTTGATCTGGGGCCTGGGCGGCGTCATCGTGCCGTTTCTCGGCATCAAGGCCATTGACATGCTGCTGTCCCTGTTACCAGGTATGGCGTGAACGGCGGCTTGCGGCTCGAAAGGGGGCCTTATGAACGCGCATCTGCGTGCGAACCTGTGGTTGTTCGGTTTGACCGTCTTGAGCTGCTGCGTGCTGTATCCGCTGACCTTGTGGCTCATCGGCCAAAGCATCTTTCCCGACCGGCGTCGGGCAGTTTGATCGTTGAGGACGGCAAGGTGATCGGCTCGCGCTTGATCGCGCAACCGTTCACGCGCCCGGAATATTTTTGGCCGCGCCCTTCCGCAGTCTCCTACGACGCCAGTGCCTCAGGAGGGTCGAATCTGAGCGCGAACAATCCCCAATTGCGCGATCGTGTTATTCAGACGCTTTCTAGACTCGAAAAATATCCGCACGGTCCCCAAAAAGATGTGCCGGCCGATTTGGTCATGACTTCCGGTTCCGGGCTGGACCCGCATATTACGCTGAAGAGCGCCTATTACCAGCTCGATCGCGTAGTGGACGCCTGGACCCAGAAAACAGGTAGAGATAAAACCGAGATCCGCGAGTTGATCGAGGACTTATTGAAAGAAAAAGCGTCGGCCCCCTGGGGCGGATTAGCTGGAGAGAAATTGGTCAATGTATTGGAAGTGAATTGGGAGCTGCGTACGCTCATGGCGAAGTTCGCCAAACGGGCTAAAGGGAGCGGGGGCCCGGCTTAGCTGGACCTCCGGGCGGAGGGGCCAATGGCGAGTTGGTCTCCCTCCGCCATCCCTTTTGTTTGTCCGCAATGTCCGTCTAGCGTCGTATTTTGGAATCAGCCACTTCACTGCGCGTCGCAGCTGACTCTAGCATACGACAATCCTCAAAAGTATCCTAGAGATCACCAGCGAATGATGGTATCGATAGTGGCAGTGAAGAGACCGTGTTTGCCATCAAAGGGTGTCGATTCAAAATTATAATCGTAACGTATCTCCGGCCGCAGGATCGTGGATGGATTCAAACGATATTGGAACCCGGCGGTGACGGCATTATATAATCCGGCAAAACCGGTGCGCTGGCCTTGGAAATCATCGAAGTCTTCCCAGCGTCCTATCAAACGCAACCGCGGACTGACATCGTAAAAGAGATAGTGGAGGACAGACAGCCAATTCGTGAAGCCGCCTGGAGTGGCAATGGGCAAAGATCCCTGGGGTACGTTGTATTGATAGCCGTACATGATTTCCAAATTATAACTCAAGGACTTGTTGAAAAGATATGTATAGAGGAAGTCGAAGATATTAAAGTTGTTCCGTCCAAAGGGTTCGGTAGCGAGGGCGACCGTGGTTTGCTGCGGCGGCGTGGGGTAGGCTGGGTTGAACTTGCCCCGTCCGAGCGAAGTGCCGAACTGGACGATGTTGCGCCCACCCGTCTGCGTCCACTTGAGGTTGCCAGCGAAGCGTAATTCTTCGGCAGGATCGCCGAAATACACATCGTTGCCGTTGACCAGCATGAAGACGCCGGTCCACGCCGTATTGAAGGTGACATAGGCCGCCAGGCCGCACATGGTGAAGGGCGAGTTCTCGAAGGCATAGGCACGCGAGTCTAACGGTGTGGTGACGCCTTCGATGCTATCGAAATTGAAGGGGGCGTAAAAGCGGCCAAGACGAAATTCCGTGCCTTGGAAGAGAGTGGGAACGTAGAGACTGAGGTAGTGCTGCACAAGATCAATGCCGTAGAGGTTCTGCGAATCTGGAACGTGGTTATCGAGCTGGCTGTTCCAAAATCCGCGCGCGATCGTCCAGCGATAATCGCTGCCGTTAAGCACATCGATCTGAAAGCCCCAGCTAGGCTCGGTGGTCCTGAGCGTGACCAGTTTGCGGCCGATGCGCACCCAGGCTTGTTGGACCAGGTACTCATTGGCCCTGTCGTTGAAAATCATGGGGTAATTGCTGAACTGGTCGGTGCTGGCCGTGAAAGACTGTTCGATCCAGCCGCTGAGGAACAGGCGGTTGTCATCGAGCAGGGTTCCGAGCCAAGTCCCCTGCGCCTGCTTCATCAGCCACCAACGTTCAGGCAGTACGGAAGCGGGCCCCGGCGGCGCTGGCGCTGGAGCGGAGCCAGTTGTCGGTTGCGGCGGTCCCAGCAAGGGCACGGCAACTACTGTGGGCACGGGAAGCGTTGCGGCTTCGGTCTCCGGCTGATATGTTGCTGTTGAAAACAGGGGGGCTTTGTCGAACACCTCTTGCTCGTTCGAAGAGGAAGCAGAGGGATTAGGCTGAGCAGGCAGAAGCAGCGTCGTGAGGAGCAACGCCGGTAACATGACGATCCTCGGCAAGACAGCCGCGCTCGAACAGCAGCAGCCGCTGCCGCCGACGCAATGTCCTGTCTGGCGAGGAGACAGGCAAGGAGTTCCTGCATAGCCAGTGCCAAGAGATCTATCGACAAAAGCGGCCCGGCCCTTTCTTTTTTTCGGGCGGGGGTCTGCCGCTGACCCCCTCTGGCTGCGAGTTGCCCTTGCCCCCTTGCCGATTTCGGGCGACAATAAAGACAGGTCAGCCACGGGCAGCGAGAAACAGCGCTAGCAGGGGAGTGGGACATGTCCCACTTTTTTTATTTCTGGCGCGAATGCGCTACGCCTTCGGTTTGTCAGAGTGAGAAATGACATGAACGGGAAAGAGTTGCTCAACGGCGTGGAGTTGTTGCACCGCGAAAAGAACATCTCCCGCGACATCATTTTCGGCGCCATCGAAAAGGCCGTCCGCCTGGCCATCCACAAATGCTACGAAGATGAAGAAGGCGTCGCCGTCTCCATCGATCGGGCCACCGGCGAAATCCACGCTCAGAAGGGCGAACAGGTGCTCTCACCCGATCAGCTGGGCCGCATCGCCGCTCAATCGGCCAAACAGGCCATCATTCAGCTGCTCCGCGAGGAAGAGAGCCAAAACGTCTTCAATCAATATTCCGCGCAAAAAGGCGATCTGGTGCATGGCACTGTACAGCGCATTGAAGGCGGAGCGGCCACGGTGACGATCGGCAAAGTCGAGGCGCTCTTGCCGCGCAGCGAACAGATTCCCGGCGAATCGCACCACGTTGGTGAGCGGGTTAAGGCCGTCATTCTCGATGTCCGCAAGGTCGGCCATCGCGTCAAGATCATCCTGTCGCGCACCCACCCCGATTTCGTGCGGCGGCTGTTCGAGACCGAAATTCCGGAGATCGAAGACCAGACCATCTCTATCAAAGCGGTGGCCCGCGAAGCTGGGCACCGTACCAAGGTCGCCGTGTCGTCGATCGACATGAAAGTCGATTGCGTCGGTGCTTGCGTTGGCGTGCGCGGCAGCCGCATCAAGAACATTATCGATGAGCTGGGCGGCGAACGCATCGACATCGTGCGCTGGAACGATTCGTTGCAGGTGCTCATTCCCAATGCTTTGCAGCCGGCCGCCATCGAAGACGTAATGCTCTATCCGCGCCTGGGCCGGGCCATTGTCTTGGTCAAGGAAGATCAACTGTCGCTGGCCATCGGTCGTCGCGGCCAAAACGTCCGTCTGGCCAGCAAGCTGGTCGGTTGGGACATCGAGATCATGACGCACGAGGAACTGAACACCAGCATCGAAAAAGCCGAGGCCAGCTTCCTGGCGATCCCCGGCGTGACGCCGGAGATGGTCGAAGCATTCATCGAGGAAGGCTTCTTGTCGTACACGGACCTGACGTTTGTGGAACCGGCGGAGTTGGCCGAGTTGGGCGGCATCTCAGAAGACCAGGCCGAAGAAATCATCGCTTTTGCCGAAGAGAAAGCGGAGGAGCAGGAAGAAGAGGCACGCCTGACCAAGACGGAAACGCCGACGCCCTCCGCGCCCCAGACAGCAGCGGACAAGGTGGCGAAATTGTTCGCTCCGCTTGGCGAGGAAACGGCTGCCGTGCCTCCCACCGACGCTAAGCAGACCTTTGAAAGCCTGTTTGGCCCAGCACAGGAAACACCTTCGCTCCGTCCGCTTGAGCAAACAGAGGCAGCCGCCGAAGCCACGGCGGCTGTTCCTTCGGCGGAACTGGAAACGCCCGCTAGCGAACCCGGGCCGGAAGCGGTCCCGCAAGCCGCCCCCGGAGCCGTGTCCTCACCAAAGAGTGAACAGCCGACTACTGCTTCCACCGAATCCGAGGCGGCCGAATGAGCCTCATCGGTTAGCTGCGGCTATACTGGGCGCGGGGAGAAGTGCCATTTTTTCCCTTTCCCCCCCCCCACCCCCACCCTCCCCCACAAGGGGGGAGGGAGATTTTTCTCCCTCCCCCCTTGTGGGGGAGGGTGGGGGTAGGGGGAAGTGTTCTCCCTCCCCCCTTGTGGGGGAGGGTTGGGGTGGGGGGAACGAGGCTCCCTCCCCCCTTGTGGGGGAGGGTTGGGGTGGGGGGAATGGTTCTCCCTCCCCTCTGGTGGGGGAGGGTTGGGGTGGGGGGAATGGTTCTCCCTCCCCTCTGGTGGGGGAGGGTTGGGG
>JAJPIY010000153.1 GCA_021324515.1 Planctomycetota bacterium | reverse complement strand
GCCTGGTGGTTGCCACCGCTGAGGACTTCGATGGGCGCCTGTTGTATCAGAGTTGTGTGTTGGCCTCCAGTTCGTACTATTACGCCACGCGACGGTGTGCGGACACGGCCTTGTGTGCGGCCCGCGTCCCGGAGGCGTTCTGGTTCCTGCCAGCCGGGGACAGTATAACGACCTTATGTCTTCTACCTCGTCGTCTTTAGTTGTAATCACCGATGTTCCGTCTTTGCCGCCGCGGCCTTTGGATGCTAATAAAGGTACGTTTGGTCGAGTGCTGATTGTGGCTGGCAGCCGCGGCATGTCAGGAGCAGCTGTATTGTGCGCCACAGGAGCGCTGCGTGGCGGCGCCGGTCTGGTGCGTCTGGCCGTGCCCGAAGGGATCTGGACCATTGTTGCTGCGGCCAACCCCTGTTACACTACGGCACCGCTGCCCCAAGACGACCACGGCCGTCTCAGTGCTGTGGCCTTGCCGCAACTGCTCGACTTGGTGCGCAGCAATAGCGTCGCCGCTCTCGGTCCTGGATTGGGGCAGAGCATCCCCCTCGGCGACATGATCGTCGCCCTCCTGGAACAAACGGCGACGCCGCTTGTCCTCGATGCAGATGCCCTCAACGTGTTGGTGGGCCGGCTGGACGCTCTGGGCAAGCATCGTGGTCCCGTGGTGCTGACGCCGCATCCGGGTGAATTTGCCCGCTTGCTCGGTTGCGACATTGCTGCGGTGCAGGCCCAGCGCCAGGAATTGGCGGCGGACTTCGCGCGGACGCACGGGGTCATTATGGTGCTCAAGGGCCGCGGCACGGTAGTGACGGACGGTCGCCGCATCTATGTCAACACGACGGGCAATCCCGGCATGGCCACAGGGGGGACCGGTGACGTGCTTTGCGGCTTGATTGCTGCACTTCTGGGACAGGGATTGGAAACATTTGCCGCAGCGCAATTGGGTGTCTATCTTCATGGGCGAGCCGGTGATCTGGCGCGCGAGCAGTTCGGCGAAACATCACTGATCGCCAGCGATTTGCTCACTTTTCTGCCGCAAGCTTTCCAACGTCGGCCTTGAGGGCGAGCCGCCGGGTTTAGGGCGAGCCGCCAGGTTTATCCCGGCGGGGATAGACGAACATGGGAAGTATAGGGGCTGTATCTGCACGACGAGATCATTCGCGTTCGCCTGGAGCGGGCCAAGAAACTACTGGGCGAAACTGATCTGCCGTTACAACAGGTTGCCAAGGAGGCCGGTTTTCGTCATCAGGAGTACATGGGGGCGGTGTTCAAGGCGCGTCTGGGCCTCACACCCAGTCGTTTTCGCCGTGCCGCCAAAGATGCTGCTGTTTGAGCCGCGTACTGCTAAATCGATTCGCTTTTGTCGTTCCAGCGTTTGGTACGTCGCTCCAGGAACGCTTGACGGCGGTGCATCATTGCGGATAGATAAGAAAAACTGTAGAAGCCGCGATTTCCGTTTCCCCGGTGACCAGAGGCCAGTAGCTTTATGAATATTCTTTGTCCTAATTGTCAGAAAATGCTGACGGTCCCGGATGAATGCGCCGGGCAGTCGATGCGGTGTCAGTTGTGCAACGGCGCCTTCACGGTGCCCAGCCTGCCCGGTGTTGCTTCGCCTCCCTTGTTTGCCGCCACGCCAGAGCCGGATATTTATCCCATCCGACCTGAGCCGCCGCCGTCTGCACCATCGCCGTTGGCGTACTCGCCGTCGCCCTCTCCGGAAGCGGCGGCTGTCCCTCCGCCGTCCCCCCAACGCACCACGAAGCGGGACGATTTTCAACGTACTTTAGTCTTCTCGCTCAGCCCTACAGTGCTACCGTGGATTGCCCCGGTGTGTCTGCTGCTGGTGTTCTTCTTGCAATTCTTCGACTGGGTCGGGCTTTATCCCGGCGGCGAGCCGGCAGAAGTGGGTAATGCTTGGCGTATTGCCTTCGGGGTCTATGCTATCGACGGCGACCTGAAAAACCTTGTGCCTTTCGTCGAGGATGAGAAGTATAAACCTGGCGTAAGCGTCCTGACCCTCTTCTACCTGTTGTTGTTCTTTCCTGCCCTCGCTGTGACGGTAGCCAGTGTGGTCATTCCCTTGGTCCCGACGAAACTACCGCCCCAGGTGACGGAACTTCTGCCGTGGCGCTGGGCGATCACGGCGGCAGCCAACCTTATTTTGTTCCTTTTTTTGGGGCTGCAATTGCTTCTGGGGTTCAGCCTCGACAGCCGTTACCAAGAGTGGGTAGACAAGGAGACCAAGCGCGAGACCAAGAGCAATCCGACCACGCCGGAACGGAAGTTGGCCAATGCGACTCGCGGTGAACTTCTGGAAAGGCTGCGTCACACCGTTTGGCTGCGCCTGGTTGTACTGCTGCACCTGATTGCAATCGTCAGTTCGGTCCTCTTGTTTTGGCTCGACCAGCGTGGCGCCCATCGCCCGCTGCCGCGAATGGAACTGAAATGGTGAGCCGCTCATCAGAGCAAGGATGGACCGAAAATTCGTTGGAATTGCTGGAACGTCTGGTATATTTAGCATACGCTCCCCACCTTGGCGAAGGATGTCTCATGCGTGCTTTTTTTCTGGCCGTACTGCTTTTATCGCTTTTGAACCTGTCCGCACCCAGCGGTGCGGCGGGGCCAGTGAAACTTCACCTCGAGGACGCCGGCGCCTTCATTCAGATCGACACCGATGCCTTGCAAGCTCGCATCCGCAAGAAAGGTTATGTCAGCGGCGTCGAGCAAGGGACGTTTCTCGATAAGAAGACCGGAGCGCGCGATCTCGGTTTCGGACTGCACATCATGGATTTTTTGTTGGCCCCTGGCTGGCGCGACGACGGCTATTCGCGTGATGCGAACCTCCACGGCAACTTGCCCAAGCACTTGGTGGAAGGCCCGCAAATTTGCACTCAGGCCAAAGAATTGAAACCAGAGGTCTTTAAAGGAGACAATTTCCTCGCCCTTCGCCAACGCTATACGTTCAACCAACCGGGCAAGGGCTACAAGGCCGGCTCAACCTGGGAGCAGACACTCGTCTTCCAGCCCGGCGTCCGCTGGTTCTTTTCCTGCGAGCGCATCACCAGTGTCAATGATGTAGACGATCTGTTTTATCGCATCGACATGCCCGGCCATATCCGCCATCGCAACGGCGACACGTTCACGCAGGTTTACCTGAGTTACCTCGACAAAACTATCCCTGCCTCGGAATTCAAGGATAATTTCGGTCCTGATCAGAAGTTTTTTTATCAGAGGAGAAAAGACAAGGTACCGGCTCGCATGATCCGCGCTTATCAGGTAAAGCGAGACGGCAAGCCCGGCCCGTGGCTAGCGGGCATGACGCTCGATCCTGCCGCGGTTTCCGAAGCGTGGTGCCATCAGCGGGGCTACGTCTGCTTCATCGAAGAACTGCATGGCAAAAAAGTCCAAGCCGGCGAAACGTTCGGAGCGGCCTACATCGTCGGCTGGTTCGAGGACCTGGCCGAAATGCACAGCGTCTACGACCGCTACAAAGGCAAGCGCACCATCGTCCTTGAGAAAGGCAAATGGCGGCTAGAATGATGTGAACGCAGCGAAGCAGACGTCCATTCCCTCGAGAACGCAGAACCAGCGAGGTTACCGGGGGCGAGCGGAGGGTGTCAACCCCCCGGTAGTTCTACCGGGGGGTTGACACCCCCCGCTCGCCAGAGTTCTACCGGGGGGTTGGCACCTCCCGCTCGCCGGGAAATCTACCGGGGGGTTGACACCTCCCGCTCGCCAGAGTTCTACCGGGGGATTCACACCCCCCGCTCGCCCCCGGTAACCCCCGGTTTTGCTTCTTTCGGAAAAAAGTCGGGGCGACTGGACTTGAACCAGCGACCTCATGGTCCCGAACCATGCGCTCTAGCCAAGCTGAGCTACGCCCCGCTCCGATTTCTGCTTGTATCCTAGTGTGCCCAGCCGCATTGTCAACATCAGGCCGGACAGGCGAAACGCGGGGGTAGCGTCCAGAGTGACCGCTGTGCATACGAGCATCTAGAGATAGTGTGAACACATGATTTCCCCTTTACCTGAGATGGATTAATTCTTTTCCCCTGCCGCAAGGTTGCAGAAGGGGGCGAGGTCGGCGAGGACAGTGCGGACAGCTTCTTCGATACGGGCCTCCCAGCGTGGTTCGTCGGGAGAAAAGGGGAAAAGGATGCCGCGCGAACTGTTGATGACGGCGCCGAGTCCGTCGGGACGGAAGGCGGGAGCGACCTCGGCTACTGTGCCCCCCTGAGCGCCGAAACCAGGCACCAAAAAAATCACCTCCGGCAGCAATTTGCGCAACAGCGCTAACTCGGCCGGATAGGTCGCGCCGACTACGGCGCCGACATCGCCCAGGCCACAAGCGCCGAGGTTTTCGCGGGCCCATGCAGCCACGACTTCGCCGACATGCTGATACAAAGGCCGCGGCGGCAGCGTCCCGGAAGAGACGAGCAGATCCTGAAACTGGCCCGCGCCGGGATTGCTTGTGCGTACCAGGACGAACAGCCCGGCCCCGACGCGGCGTGCGCTTTCGAGAAACGGTTCGACGGCGTCGCGTCCCAGATAGGGATTGATCGTCAAGGCATCGGCCTGCCACACGGGATAAGTGCGGCCGGCCAGGCGCGTGCCGGCAAAAGCAGCGTCGGCATAGGCAGCCGCTGTCGAGGCGATGTCGTTGCGTTTGCCGTCCAGGATGGTGATAAGCCCCAAATCGCGGGCTTTGTGCAGCACCCGTTGCAACACTGCCATACCGTCGGGACCACATGCCTCGAAGAAGGCGCTCTGCAATTTAACCACCGGGGCCAAAGGAGCTGCAATGTCTAATACACGGCGGCAAAATTCCTCATAAGCAGCAGCAACTGACGCCAGCGTCGCCGTACCATGACGTTGGCGCAGGTCAACCGGCAGCAACTCCCAGCGTGGATCCAATCCGACGCAGAGGGCGTTGCCCTTGGCACGAAGGGCGGCCGCCAGACGATCGGCGAAGTGCGTCATGTCGTGCGTCCTCCGAGCCGCGACGCTAAGACAGCCGTTGGGAATGCGGCCCTTTCATGGTCGCGGTTGAGATAATCCTTGCGATACCATTCAAGGGTACGGCGAAGGCCCTCGACGACGCCGATGCGCGGCTGCCAACCCAGATGCTCGCGCGCCTTGGCGATACTGAAACGGGTAGGGCGGCCGACCAGGGCCACGGCGTAGCGTGTCAGGTGCGGCGGGCGGCGCAAGCGGATCATGCGGCCAATCACTTCCGACAAAAATCCTCCCCAATAGGCCAACCGATAGGACACGCGCCTGCGGATGCGTGGCCGTTCCAGTTCCTCCACGAGGAGATCGAGGAAATCTTGCTGCGTGATCTCGCCTTCGCTACTGAGGTTATAAGCCTGGCCTTTGGCTCGCGGATGATTGGCGGCGCGAATGGCACCCTCGGCCACGTCGCCGGCATAGACAATGTTCAGCAGGTTGTCGCCGCGACCAATGATGGCAACTCGGCCAGCGTCCAGGGCCTTGAGGAGGCGCGGCAAGGTCGTGCGGTCGCGGGGACCGTAGATCCAGCTGGGCCGGACAATCGTCAACTCGCCGAGATATTGCCGGCATAATTCCTCGGCCCGTACTTTGGCCCGACAATAGTGGTCCCACAGCCACAGGTTTTGGCCCAAAGGCTCGTCCTCGGTAAAACAAGCGTCGCCCAGATGCGGATGGCCATAGACGATGATCGAGCTGACGTGCAGGACACGGCCGACGCCGACGGCATGGCAGGCCCCCAACAAGTTGGCCGTAGCGTCGATAATCTCGCGCTGGAAGACGCGCCAAGGCCCCCAATCCCCAACACGGGCAGCACAGTGATACACCACATCAGCGCCATCGAGAATGCCAGGCAAGCCAGCCGGCTTGGTCAAATCGCCGGTAACTAGCTCGACCCCGAGTTGTTTCAAGAACGTTGTATCACTCGTAGGACGTACAAGAGCGCGGACCCGTTCACCGCGCAAACGCAGATGTTCGGCGATGTGACTACCCAGGAGGCCCGTAGCCCCCGTGATTACATTCAACCGATCGGTCAATCCTTTTCCTCCATGCCGCATGTAGATTATCTACATATCGGAGTAAAATCGCCAGAAATACGATTAGCACCCCTAGGGCCAAACCGCCGGCCATACTCCACCCTATCATCCGGGCCGGTCCCAGCAAGTGATAACGTTACAGGAGGGCGGCGAAACTACGGATGGAGTCCACGGCCATGGGGCCTCTCTGGGCGGAGGATAGTAGAGCAGTCCAGGTGCAAGAATGCAATAGGGCAATTGTACCTACGGCGAATCTCGAAGTCACGGGGTTAGCAAAGAAATGTCTCGGCCTACTGCTGGGCCTTGCTGTCCGACTTGCTACGCCAATCCGTCGAACCTGCGGTGCGAGGGGGGCTGCCGTTGTTGGGGTGTTTCAGAATTGCGGCCCCCGAAGCGCAGCTCTCCGTTCTCCCCAGCGAGGGAACGAACGAGTCAGGAAGTTCCGCAGAAAACGGCGGCATAGATGTATCTTCTAAAGCCGCGCGAGACTGCTAAACAGAAGCTGCGATCAACGCCAGATAGAGGCGGCCGAGATGGTGCCAGGCGCTGGTATCAGGCAGCTGGGCGACGGCTTGCTCCAGAGCGATCTGGGCCTCTGCGGGCCGGTTGAGGAAGAGAGCGGCCATACCGCAGTTGAACCTTACCGGCACACTGATTTTCTGAGTTTGCCACCGCGCCCATGCCTCCTCGGCGTGGCCGCGATGCCAGGCCAGCGCCGCTTCTTCATTGGCCCATAGGGGCTGCCAACCTTCGGGCACGGATCGGCTGGACCTCAACAATTCGTGGGCCTCCTCGAAACGCTGTGCCAGCCGTAGTACCGCTGCGGCTGTAAGAAGCTGAGAATAGTCCTGGACCGCATTGGTCCACTGCACCAGGGCGGTCGGGAGGGGTATCGGCCGAGCAGCAGTCGGGCGCAGCGCGGGCAAGTTGCCGCCCGCCAGCAGCGGTTGCACATGACGTACCATCTGCGGGAAATTGCCGATACAGAAAGCCAAAGCGAAGGCTGGCCCCTGAGCGGCAACAAGGCCCGGCCACTCCGGCGGCGCTGTCAAGCGAGAAAAGAGGTCTTTTTTTTCACTCAGGCGGCCTGCGGCCAGCGCCTCGTCCCAGGCCAGCTGCGGATCAACCGGCCGCAGCGGCGCCGCCTCATGCGGCACCACCTGGCCATCTGGGTCGGCCAATCCCAATCCCGCGGTTTGGGCCGCCTTCTGACGGTGCAGATACTGGAGGAACAGTTCCGTCACCGAGTGTAGCTTCTGGCTCATATTTTCCTCCTATTCATCCCTTGAAGAAACGCCCACCTGCCCGAAACTTGCGCCCGTAATCTGCTTATAATAGGGCCGGAGGCGATCTGGGCCGTATCTTAACAGCCGCTTTCGAGCGACCCGACCCCGATCGCATCGGCGGAGGTTTAGCCGTGTTCGCCAGTTTGCGTGCTCTGTTAACGGAACTGATCGATTATGCCGGGCTTTTTCCGCCTGCCCGGCTGCCGCTCGATCAGGCCATCCGCAATTATGCCCGCTATCGCCAAGGGCCCGACGCTTGGATGCTGGGCCGTTTTGTTATCCCCGCCGCGCGTCTGGAAGATTTGGGGCCTTATCACGAGGAACTGTTCTGCATCAGTCCGCCGTTTACTTTCAGTGTCCTGGGCCGCGGCGGCAACAATCTCACGGAGTTCTTGACCAACCTGCGCGCCGACCTGCGCGACATTGCCGCCTTTCGCAAACGGCACGGCAGCCGAGTGAAGGTCGAGGTGCTGGAAATGCGGCTGCCGCCCGACCTGGCCGATCCGCGTTTGCCGGAATCGGCTTCGAACCTTTACAAGATGTTGCGGGTCTTTTCCGTAGTTGATCTGTTCCCGTTCTGCGAAGCGCCGGGACGAGCGGAGGACTTGCTAGAGCAACTGGTGCGGCTGCCCGGCGACCACGTTGGCCTGAAGCTGCGCTGCGGCGGGCAGGAAGCCTCGGCGTTCCCCAGCAGCGCGCAAGTTGCCGCTCTCCTTCAGGGGTGTCTCGACGCGGGAGTGCCGTTCAAGGCAACGGCCGGTTTACACCATCCTTTGCCGCGCTTCGATGCCACAGTACCGGCACGGATGCATGGCTTTATCAATATTTTTCTGGCCGGCGTGCTGGCATACAGCCGCAACCTCTCGCCTGAAGCAATCCGCAGCTTGCTTGACGACGATCAGGCCGATCATTTCTCCTTCACTGCCAAGGAGGCCCGCTGGCAGAAATACCGTGCTACGACCGCCGAGATCATCGCCGCGCGCCGGGATTTTGTGCGTTCGTTCGGCAGTTGCAGTTTTGACGAGCCTTGTGCGGATTTGCGTACTCTTGGTTGGCTGTGAAAGATTGGCATATCTGCCCTATTCGGACTAATCGCTTCTTCTCGTGCAGCCGATAACAAGGGAAAAGACGGAGCCGGCGCAAGCGGATCGGCTCCCGAAAGGTATGCGCGGAAAGGAGTGTGGTGATGGTCCGGTCAGTCGGGATAGCGGCGGCGGTGCTGGGGTTGGCCTGGACCGGCTTTGTTGGGGCGCAAGCGTCCTCGCCGTTGGAGAAGGCCCGTTACATCATGGTGACCGAAGAAGGCAAACCGCCTCAGCGCTGCAAACTCCTCAAAACCTGGCGCGAAGCCGACGGGGCCCCGGCCTTTCAGGTACAGGCCGTTGATACCGGCGAGTTGATGACTATTGTCGGTACGGCCCCATCAGGAGGGGGAAGCCCTTTGCGGGAGATGTCTACGCGCATTTTCCGTTGGGGCCGCGACAATAAACCGCCGCTCGGCGCGCCGGTGCCGCCGCCTCACGCCACCGTTTTAAGCCCATCGCCGGACGCTCCCATGCCAAGGGGGCAAACGAGTACAACGGTGCAAAAGCTGTCAACGGTCTCTCCACAACCGAACCGTCCGGCAGCCGTTGCTGCAACACCTCGACCAAGTCCGACCTCCCAGACGGTGCGAAAACCGGAGCCAAGCCCAGTCCCTGCGCCGCCCCAACCTGCCACTTCCCCCTATATTCTCACGGGCACCAAGGCAGCGTCACCTTCTGTCGCCGCCAAATCGAATGCTCTGACGGACACCAAGGCGGCGGCGTCTTCTGTCGCTGCCAAACCAAGCCCTGTGGTCTCAAGCAAACCGTCGCTTACGCCCATGAGCACCCAGGTGGTCCAGTATTCGCCTGGCTCCAAACCGAGCGAGCAACGCCCCGCGGCCATTGCCACCCTACCATCCACTTCGCAGCCGCGCCTGACGCCGCTGCCCGCCGGTAGTCTCGTCCATCAGAAACCCTGTAACTGCACCTGTTCGACGCCCTGCGCCCCCTGCTGCAAACCGTGCAATCCGTGCGGTCAATCATCGTGTGTCTGCGGCACGCCCTCGCCCATGCGACAGCCGCTCATCAGTCGGCTGTTCCCATCGAAAGCCTCCGACGCTTGTCCGACAATGGCTTGTAAACCGGCTGCGAGCGGCGCCGCAGCCAGTGCATCGATCCAAGAAGGGAAACCACGGCCTCTGGCGGCTGTCGCGGCCCAAACGACATCTCGCACCTCGGAGGCAACCCAAACGATCACGGAACCGGCCAAGCCGGGGGATTGGCGCCAATCCTGGGGCAAGGTGGAGTCGTGGAAAGGGCCGGTCTCGGCAAGCAGCCTCCGACCTATCGAAGCGTCCAAGCGTGCTGACTCGACTCCGGTACAGCGGGAAACGGCCCTACCGCCCGATCCGCTCAAGGCCCCCGATCAGTACCGCGACATGGTGATGAATGCACGCTTGGCCAACAGCAAGATACCGCAAGAAAACCGCTCGACGGCAGCAACCCACCTGAAGGAAAAGCTGGCCGCGCTGAAACGTCCGGAAGGAACCAGGCTGCCGGCTCGCCCTGCCGAGCAGGTCCGGGAACCCCACACGCTGCCGCCCAATGAGGGCTTGCCGCCCAGCCGCGTGATTACGATCGCCGCCGACGAACCCAATGCCTTTTGGTCGCCGCAGCAAGCCGGCGCAGGACAAGCCAAGGCGCCCACCAACGCCTTCGACCGCGAACCGGATCCGCCGCCGCAGGGCGTACCGTCTGCCTCCCCAGGCATGATCTCGCGCGGCCCGACTAGTGCTCCACCCGTAGTCCCTGGTATCATGCAAGGACCGCCGCCGCAGGGGATCGTGTTGAAGAACGCGCCGCGCCCCCCCATGGCGCCGTATGTTCCCCCACCTGGCCCCCCCCAACCGATGCCGCCCGATACCGGCGTGCCGGACGCGATGGCCAATGCCTTCACCTTGTCTGGTACACGCCGACCTATCCCGGCGGACTTCGGTGGAACGCCCCAGGAACCCAATGGCTTCGATCCGCCGATCCAAATGGATGGATCCCCGCCGCGGGCCTATGGCATGGCCCGGCCGGGGGCATATCGCCCACCGATGCCCAATGCGATGGCCATGATGCCGCAAACGCCGGGGATGATCAATCCGCTCATGAGTGTGCCGTCAGGTGTTCCCATGCAGCGCGTGGCAACGAGTGCGACGGCTGCTCCCGCCGGGGTCTCTGCTCCGCCAACTGGGGTGCCCCAGCTGCTAGCCGCACTCAACGATTCGCTGCGCCCGTCGGAGCGCGAGGCTGCTGCTGAACATCTGAGCGAGTTGGACTGGCGTATTCAGCCTCTTGTGGTAGAACAACTCATGAAAGCCGCCCGCGAGGATCCGGCGGCGACGGTGCGGGCTGCCTGTGTTCACGCTTTGGCCCAGATGAAAGTCACAACGCCGGCAGCGCTTGCCTTGGTGCGCGATCTCAAAGCCGACCGGGATCCGCGCGTGCGCCAGGAGGCGGAGGAAGCCCTGAGCGTGCTCGGCGACTCCGGCATCCAGCAGGCATCGCACAAGTAGGGGCCGTGGCCCGTGGTCGGCTGGACCTGGCGGCCGGCCAACGGGCAACCGACATACGGAGCACAGCGGATTGGGGCACTTTCCCTCTCTCCCCCCAATCTCCCCTTGGTGAGGGAGGTTGGGGGGGAGGGAATTCAATCAGGGGCGGTATAACGGACCACTGTGACCGTAATTTTTCCCAAGATGCGGCTGACAGGTAGGAGGGGCGTCAGCGACGCCGTATCGTGCCAGGAGTGATCGTTGATCTTAAGGTGGGCGGCACTAACGCCGCCCAAGCCGAGAGTGGCGTCCAGGCCCAGCCATTGGCCGTCGATCCATACTTCTGTCCACATATGAAATCCCATTTTCGGTCGGCCACCTTTTTCAACGTACAGCAGACCGATGGCCGTGCGAGCGGGAATGCCCTGGGCGCGGCAGAGGGCCGCCGTCATCAGGGCGTAGTGCCGGCAATCGCCGCGTAACCGGCGGGCTGTGGCGCTGGCCGGTCCCAAAGGTGTTGCATTGTCCACCTGCATGTTCTGCTTGACCCACCGTTCGAGCCGTCGTGCTTTGGCCCAGGCGTCTTTCTCCGTGCCAACCGCTCGCCGCGCCAGTTCCTTCACTTGGACATCCCCACAATCGATGAAATAGCACGATTCCAAGCAATCTGCCGGCGGAGTCTCCGATCCTGGGCGGCGCGGGGATTTCTGCACGGGATGGACGTGGAGCTCGAAAGTATCGCCTTGACGATTGCAGATTTCTTGATGATCGTCGTGAGCCAGAGCGGAAGCGGGGTCGCCGACGCCGCTCAGCTGGATGCGATAGACAGCAGAGCGCAAGGCATAAGGCCGGGGCAGCGGGCGATTAAGTGAGACCAGCGTTTTCAGGCCGATGTCCGCCCATTGTCGTGGCAGCGTGGGGGCCGTCGCGGTTTCGCGCGTCGTCCGGGTCAACAGGACTGCGCCCAGTCCCTCCAGTTCGATTTGTCGCCGCACCGGAGCGAAACGCTCATCCAGCCACCACACTTCCGGCGGCGGCTGCACTTTGATTCCAGGCGCTTCCAAAGGCTCCGGCGTCAGCTCGACGCGCAGCAGTTTCTCTTCGCGCTGCTTGACGGCGACACGGAGCGTGACCACGGCGTTGTAGGTGGGATCATAGCGCTTCAGCGTCCAACTCTCACCCGGTTTCGGCTTGCGTTCTTGAAACAGGTGCTCCAGCCGATACAGACCGACCACGTCATCGCCCCAACGAAGCCAACGCTCGATGCGTCCCTCATCAATGCGGACGTGCATTCGGCCGTCTTCGAGGCGTCCCGCCAACACCAGCTGCCGTCCGCCTTCCTGACCTTGGCGCATGAAGACGCCGACAACCTTTCCCCCCATCGTTTCCTCGGCGCCCCAGAGGCGGCGCAGGCGGAGCGGCGTGTTGTGACGCTTAAGCATCAGGTCCAGTTCAGCCGTGGCGCGGAGGCGCTTGCCGTCCTCCGCGGCGATGCGATGGACCGTGGTATGCAGGAAGCCGACTTTTACCCCCTCGACTTGGGCCATTTCCCAGCTTTCTTCGATCACCTCGTCGGAAGGGGCCGCCCCCACGGACCCGCCCGACAACATCACCACGCCCATGCTCACAAGCAACGCTGTCGTCATCGTTTTCCTCATGCATTTTTTCTCCATAGGGGCCGCAGGCGTCTCTCTGAAAATCATAGCCGCGCTCTCGAGAATTGAGCAAAAAAGAAGAGAACGGAGCAGATGGTGAATAACGTCCCGTCGGAGTGGACGCAAGCCCCTAAAAAATTAAGGAGTTGCGAAAATAACCTCCCCAAAGGTGCAGAAGTCGAGCGGCGACAGGCGCTGGGGTAAAGAATTGCCTCCGCGCTGACTTCTGCTGGCGTTTAGCTGGGGAAGATTGGCTCAGGCAAGCCGACCAGCTGAGCTTTATCGTTAGGCCCCAGGAGGAGAAATCACGGCGAAGAACATACATCGAGCAAAATCTATTGAAACGGACTCGAAGCTACCCGAACATCGTCAAAGATCCGGCGGCGCAAGCTCGTCTGATCCGAGCACGTCGCGCCAGCAAGTGCGGAGGCGATGAGCACTTGCTGGCG
>JAJPIY010000377.1 GCA_021324515.1 Planctomycetota bacterium | reverse complement strand
TCTCCTCCTCTCGCAATCTCGTCACAATAACGAGTATCAAGGGTAAGGCGAAGGGAAGGGCCACCCAGGATCCAAGCGCAAGCGGCGAGAAGATAAGCAACAGACTGGCTCCCGCATACATCGGGTGTCGTACCATGCTGTACGGCCCACTGGCTATTACCTTTTGCTCGTTTGACACTTCAATAATGGCGCTCGTATAGCTGTTTTCCCGGAAGACCAGAAACACGATCAAGAAGCCAAGTGCCACAAACAAGTTGGAAATCGCGCTCACGGCTAGCGGTACCTCCGACCATTGAAACCGATGATCCAAGCCAGCAACGATGAACAGGCCGATGAAGAACAGACTCGCCAGACTTTGGATGAGCTGTTGACGCCGTTGGGTTTCCGCGACTGGTCCCGCTTTGATGCGACGGGCTAACAGTTTTTCATCGTACGTAATCAAATATACGGTGATGAACAGAGTACAGAGCATAAAGACGGCCAAGTAGACCCAAGCCTGCCAGAAGTTCAGCGATCCGGCCGACACAAAAAGCGCCCCCGCCATAATCAGCATGAGGAAGGCAAGGCCCAAGATCGATTTCAGAATCAACTTGCCCATTTCTTTTCTCTTCTTACCAGCCCGCAGCGCCAGCAAGGACCAAAACTGTCAGCCCACAGAGGACAACCATTACCGTCGCCGCCATGCTCACCACGAGCGAGTCTTCCCGCCTCCGTCTCGGCCCCTGCCGTGAATTCGGGTTGTCAGAGCGTATTAGATGTAGCAAAAGCGGGGGCGAAAGCCGGAGGCAAATCACTCTATCAGTATGTCGGTGCGGGGATGATTTTGAGTCGGCGGTTCTTGCCATAGCGGTATACGGAGAAATCGCGGCGGTCGAGGGTGAAGACGGTATCGATGCCCTCGCGATTCGCCAGGTAAACCAGGGAGGCATCGGCGAGTTGCGCTCCAAGCGCGTGGTAGCGATCCAGAAAGGCATCGATCCACGGCAGCGCTTCTGGGCCGAGGGGCGCCAGCGCCCACAGGTTGTCGGCAAACCCGCGGAAAAGGCCCCGCACCGCGGCCGCCTCCCGGCGAACGAGCCATAGAGCCTCGGTCATTACCGGCCAGCAGGTGAGCAACGGTGTGCGCAGCTCAGCCAGTTCCTCCACGCAACGCTCGTGGTGTGCATCTTGGCGAGACACGATGGCCACCATCGGCCCGGTATCCAGTAGCACATCGCGCCGCCTCACTGACCGAAGCCCTCGAAATGATCTTTATTGGTGCTGAGATCGGGCGGCAGCCCTGTCGCGCAGCCGATGATACCAGCCCGCCGCGCCACATCCAAAGCGGTTTCCGGCGGCTGGCGAGATGCGAAGTACGCTGCCAGGGCTTCACGCACGACCTCGGATTCGTTGGTGCCAGCGGCGCGAGCTTCCTCCCGCAGCCGTTGCTCCAGGCGCCGATCGAGTCGAACTGTAATGCGTACCGGGTTCATTGTCGGCATTTCCTCTCATGTGCTCTGTCTGACAGATTAGCACAACTGTCGGACAAATGTCCAGCGTTTCCACTTTCGACCTTTTGCTTTAACTACATCGTTTCCAGTGGGATCTGCACTCGGCTGGCTCGCTCTGCATCATACGGTGGCTGCAAGATGCTTACGACACCATCACATCGCTCTGCCGCATGGCGGAACAACGCGACTGCCTTCCCAATCTCAATGCGATACCAGTCGTCTTCTGGCAATGGATACTCGGCGAGGAAGCTATCCCACGCTAGCATCAGTGCCGCCGACAGGTCGCGGACGCTCTCCGGAGAGTGGTAAACTGGTGCGCGGAGCGGATGCCACAGCGGCGCAGCAAGCAGCTCACCGCCATCCAGCGCCCGAGAGAGCAGACTTTGCAACGGCTGCGCATTGACCCAACCGCGCATGCCGATCAGATGCGAAACAGAAGTGACGCGACTAGGACGCAGGCGGATCTTACCGTCGCTTCGGAATGCCGTAACCTGCTCCGGCATGACAGCAGCGAGCAAGTTCGCATAAGCCATACACGTCACCTCTGAGGGCCGAACAAGTGATCATGTGACTGTAGGCGTATTATACTGCACTACCCGACTGGGTGGTTATTCTCTTTTTTTTCTCTGCCTACCAGCCCGCAGCGCCAACAAGGGTCAAAGCTGCCAACCCGCAGAGGACAACCATAATCATCGCCGCGATGCTTACGAGGAGCCAGGCTTGCCGCACTTTCTGCGGCGTCAGAGGCTCGCGCGGATCGCCGAGGATGTAAACGCCCTTTTTCTCCAACTCGACGCCGAGAAGTCCGGCCATGACGGCCATCGGCCGGCCGCCGTTGGGGCTGGGTGTTTTCGCGCCATCGCGGCGGAGGATGCGCCAGGCGGAGGCGACGTTTTTGCCCGTTAGGCAACCCGCCAGCAACAGCAGACCCGCCGTCAGACGGGCGGGGAGCCAATTGGCCACGTCATCCAGGCGAGCGGGCACCTTGCCCAAAAACTCGAAGCGACCGCGATAGCCGATCATGGCGTCCAGCGTGTTGACGGCTCGATAGCCCATCGCGCCGGGGACGCCGAACACGGTCCAGTAACACAGCGGCGCAATGAAACTATCGCACAAATTCTCGGCCAGGGATTCGATAGTGGCTGCAAGTAGAGCGCTTTCATCGAGGCAAGAGGGATCGCGGCTGCACAGGGATCGGAGCGCTTCGCGCGCCTGGGCAAGGTTGCCGTGCTGAAAAGGCTGGACGACGCGGTTGGCGGCGCGCTTCAACTCCCACAGGGCGAAGGATGCCTTGAGGAAGAATATGCCGATGAGGATTTCTACGATTGGCCACTCAGCGGCCCAATGCAGGATCAGAAATGTCGTCGCTGCGCTCAGAGTGCAAATGCCAAGCGCCAGAATAGCGCCGAAAAGCAACTGTCGCCAGCGGCCCTGTTGCGGTGCCAGCCGCATTGCCGCATGGATCGTTTTGCCGATCCACACCACCGGATGCAGCAGCGACGGATACTCGCCGAGTGCCCAATCCACCACGAGCGCGGCGGCCAGGACGATCAGCGCCGATGCCGTTGCCGCGTGCATTCATGCTCCCGTGTCGGTCACGCCGGCCGCGGTGAATGTCGCCATCTCGCGGGCGATCCGCAGCGATGCCTCCACCAGATGCATGGCCAGGACGGTACCCGTGCCCTCGCCCAGACGCATCTCCAGATCCAGCAGCGGTCGTAGATCCAACTCGTGCAGGATCGCTTGATGTCCCGGCTCGACTGAGCGGTGAGACGCGATCAGGTAGCCGCGCATGGCGGGACAGAGGCGGACGGCGATCAGAGCGGCAGCGCCGGTGATGAAGCCGTCGAGCAGCACCGGAATGCGGCGAACGGCGGCACCGAGCAGGACACCGGCCAGTCCGGCAATCTCGAAACCGCCGAGCTTGGCAAGCGTGTCGAGTGCATCGGCGGGGTTCGCTCGGTTGACGGCCAGGGCGCGTTCGATGGCCTGGATCTTGCGCTGCCGGCCAGCGTCGTCGATTCCTGTGCCGCGTCCGGTGACGCGCTCCACGGCTTGACCGCACAGCACCGCCGTCAACGCGCTCGCCGACGTGGTGTTGGCGATGCCCATGTCGCCCACGCCGATCAGGCCAATACCGTCCGCGGCCAACTCCGCAGATACGCCGATGCCGATTTCCAGTCCGCGGACGGCGGTTTCTTTGCTCATAGCCGGCCCGCGGGTGAAGTTTGCCGTTCCGGGACCGAGCCGGAAGTCACGAACTTCTCCCCCACCCCCGCCCTCCCCCACAAGGGGGGAGGGAGTAAGATGTCTCCCTCCCCCCTTGTGGGGGAGGGCGGGGGTGGGGGGAGCGCTGATCGGCGATTTCGTTCCCATGTCCACCACCAGAACGCGCGCCTCCGCCTGTCGCGCTAGCACGTTGATGGCGGCGCCGCCGGCAGCAAAGTTCCTCACCATCTGCGTCGTCACTTCTGCGGGGTAAGCGCTGACGCCTTCCTCGGCGACGCCGTGATCCGCAGCCATGACCACCACGGCCTTGCGCGGAAGTGATGGCGATTCGGTGCCGTAGATCGATGCGATCCGGCAGGCGAGATCTTCCAATACGCCCAGGCTGCCGCGCGGTTTGGTCTTGCCGTCGAGGCATTGCCGCATCCGACGCGCGGCGTCGTCATCCACCGGGACGATGGCACGACAGGTTTCCGCAAGCAGGCTCATCCCTGTATCTCCGCGAGATCGAGAAATGCCGGCGACGGTTTGATCCGCAGAATTGTGCCCAACACCGCGAAGTAGACCTCATCCGCCGCCGCGCTGATCCGCTGATGGGCCATGCCGGCAACATCGCGGAAGGTTCGCCCCAATGGCGTTTCCGGCACGATGCCTAAACCCACCTCGTTGCTGACCACCACCGCATGAAGCGAGCGCCGCGCCAGCACCGCCGTCAATTCCTCGACTCGTTGCACAATAGTTTGCGGATCGTTCCCTTGCAGTAGAAGGTTCGACAGCCACAGCGTCAGGCAATCGAACAAGACAACATCGTGGCCGGCGTGTCGCTCGATGGCCTCGGCTACGGCCAACGGTTCCTCCGTGGTGTCGAAGTCCGGGCCGCGCTCGCAGCGATGGCGCTCGATCCGCTGGCGCATCTCATCATCGCTGGGCTGGGCCGTGGCCAGGAAAAGCCGTCGCTGTCCCAGCCGCCGCGCCAGCGACAGAGCAAAGGCGCTCTTGCCCGAGCGCGTTCCGCCACCGATGAAGACGATCCGTCCGGGTTTTCGGTTTTCGGTTTTCGGTTTTCGGATCATGGCGACTATCCTACGATTTTCGGTTTGTGTCCGAAAACCGAAAACTGAAAACCGAAAACCTAGCTGCTTTTCCGCTGGCCGCTGCGGCATACGTCCATGATGCGGCCATGTTCATCCATCGCCAGATGGAAGCGCTCGCTGCCCTGGATGCGGTGTAGCGACAGGTGATAATCGCGGCTGCTGGCGACGAGGTAGGGCAGTTGGTCCGGCGTCTTCGGTGTGCGCAGCTTGCCCCACGAACCATCGCCCAAGTACAGCACGCCGTTGTCGTGGGCCAGACCGCCCAGAAGCGGTTTGGTCCGCTTGAAGGTGTGATCGTGGTGTTCCAGCACCACCGGGACGCGGTATTTCTCGAACAGCGGCACCCAGTGTTTGCGGCTGTCGGCACCGGTGCCGGCTGTCTCCTTGCCGTCCTTGCCTTTGACTGGGTTCGGATTACGAAAGGACGGATACGACGGAACGTGATTGACCGCGATCACATGGGGATGGTCCTTGCGGTCGCGCAGCGTTTTCTCCAGCCAGTCCGCCTGTTCGCCGGCGACGGGCGTGGTGTGGTTAGTGTCGAGCAAAATCAGACTCAGATAGTCGCCGAAATCGAGGCTGGCGAAGCCTTTTTCCGGATATAAACCATCAAAAAGTGCGTAGAAAAAGGGCGCCTTGGTTCGCGGCTGATTGTAGCCGCCTTCGACTTCGTGATTGCCGATGCAGGCGATCATGGGAATCAGCCGGCCGCCGCGGCCGATCATGTGCTTGCTGTAGTTGCGCAGAAACCCCAGACTGATGGCGGCGGAGATGCCGTTGTCGTAGCCGAGGTCGCCGCCGACGACGGCGAACATCGGGTCTTGCCGGGCTGCCGAGATGTTGTTGGCGACGGCGTGGGGATTAACGCCGCAATCGCCGCCGGAGATGAAGTGGATCGTGTCCGTCGCCTTGGCCGGCATGGTGCGGAAACGATAGATCGGCGACTGCTTGCCGATTCGGAACTGATAATCGGTGCCCGGCGTTAGGCCGGTCAATTCGGTGCGGAAAACCTTCAAGTCGGTGCGCGGATAGGGCCGAACGGCGGTGGTCTGCCCTTTCCACTGCTTGCCGGCCAGCGGAGCGTAGTAAACGGTCGTGTCCGTCGTCTCGCCGAGCGCGCCGACCCATTGCACCGTCATGGTCGTGGTCGGATCGCGCTGCCAGGTGAGAAAGAGGGTACTTGGTTCAAAGGCGGGTTCATCAGTGTCCTTGATGCCCTTGATGTCTTCCAAAGGGGACGCCGCCAAGAGACGGCCGCTAGCCAAGCTGGCCAGCGAAGCTCCCAGAAACGCCCGGCGAGACGGGGAAAACATGGCGGTAATGTCTCCGTAAAGGTTCAATAGCCCCCGGCGTGCCGGGGGCTATTTATTTTATTGTTTGTCCAGATCGATGACGATTTCCTTGGTTTGGCCATCCACGTCGAAGACGAACGGAGAGCGGATTGTGTCGAACTTCCCACCGAACTGATCCTTCTTTTTCTTCATCAACTCGACGGCGACCCGGTACTTGCCCGGGGGCATGCCCTTGAGATCCTTCCCGGCCGGGCGGAACGTGCCGGTCGTCTGATCGACTTCGGCGTAGTAGTAATCGGGGACCGGCTGGCCGTCCGACCGAATCGGGACGAAGGTGATCTGGAGGTATTCCCCCTCCGGTGGGATGAACGGCTGGCCGCTCTTGAGCAGCCGGCCCTTGGTCCGCAGCCGCCCGTCTCCGCAGCCGGTCATGAAGATGCACAGTCCGAAGACGGTTAGCGTCAGAGCGCGTCGCATGGTTTGGCCCTCCGGGTTAGTAGTCGGTGTAGGTGCTGATCTGGCCGTCCGCCTTCGAACACAACCGGCACCAGTCCAGTTCACTTATCGATTTTTGGATCATGTGGACGCTGCCATCGCCGAAGCAGATGTTCACTCCGCCGCCGGTGTGCAGGCTTCGGGACATCGCCGAGGTCATGAGGCTGCCGGAGGTAGTGCAGCCCATGCCCAGCAGTGCGTTCTGCGGAGAGCAGAACAAGGCCCCATCCTCCAGCTCATCCCCGCCGTCCGCCGGGGTGCCTCCCAGGAGGTTGTTCGGGGTGGGATTGTACGTTGCGCGCCCTGCGTTGGTGACGCTCGCCCCTGGGAATCCCATCGCCCACACCCCGCGGGGATCGATTGGGACCAGTCCGGCGCGGATTTCTGTGATCATCGCGGTGTTCGAGGAGCCGTCGGTCATATCCGTGATCTTGCAGCCGTAGTTGGAGGACATAACGGGGCTGTCTGTGATGCCGGCGGCGCCGCACACCTGAGACGGGTGGCCAGGGAAGTTGACTCCCCAGGCGACGTGGTCGTAGTCGTCGTAGCCGGCGTTGGCCGCATAATTGCCGCGCGCCCACCCGGTCGGAGTTCCAGGCACCGCCGGGTTGTAGTAAGGAACCTGGTTGTACCCATCGGAGGGGCATTGGTAAACCTTGAGCGGAGTGCCGACGATGACCCGCCAGGAGATGTTGGCCCCCGGGTCCACGTTATTTTGCACGACCGGCACACCGGGGAAGGACAGCACGTTCGCGAAATTGTAGAGGTTTTGTTGCTCGATGAACGGCAGGATCAACACGGCCCAGTTCGGCCCAAACGTGCCGTGATACTCCATGTGACAATCGCCTGTGCCGGGCGTCCCCCACGGCACCTGCGAGGCGGGCGGGAGCTTATTGTACACGTCGTGGTAATTGTGCATCGCCAGGCCGATTTGCTTGAGGTTGTTCTGGCACTGCATCCGGGCAGCGGCCTCGCGTACTTTTTGTACGGCGGGCAAAAGCAGGCCGATCAGAATGGCGATGATGGCGATTACCACCAACAGCTCGATCAACGTGAAGGCTCGACGACTTCGCATGGGAACCTCCTTCAATGTAGGATCAGGAACAGCCCGAGGAAAAATCTTGACCTCAGGATGCCGTTCTTTTATCCGGGCAAGATGAAGAAAATGAGCAAGCTGCGCGAAGAAGAGGCGGAAAGCTGATGAAGAGAAAGGGGCGGGTTTTGATCTTGATTTTCAAACACTTGTTTGATATGATTGTTTGGAGAGTACAGGAGGAGGGATAGGCCATGACGCCGGAGAACCCACGAGAGCGGCTGCTGGAAGCGGCGGGAGAAATCTTCGCCGAGAAAGGGTTCAAAGGGGCGACGGTGCGCGAGATCATCGACCGCGCCGGCGTCAACATCGCGGCGGTCAATTACTACTTTCGTGACAAAGAACGGCTATACATCGAAGCGGTCAAGCACGCGGCTTGCGGCGAACCGGAGGAACCGCACCTGAGCTGGCCGGAGGGCACGCCGCCGGCCGGGAAGTTGCGCGACATCATCCGCTTTCAGCTACTCAAGTTTCTTGATCCGAGCCGGCCTGCTTGGTTGGCGCGACTCATCATGCGCGAGCTGACGCAACCCAGCGACGCCTGCGCCGAACTGGTGCGCGAGTATATCGAACCTCGAAGCAAAGTGCTGCTCGGCGTCCTCCGCGAGCTGCTGCCGCCCAACACGCCGCGCCGCAAGCTGTTTCTGACCGCCTTCAGCATTGTCGGCCAGTGCCATTTCTATTGCTCGCACAAACCGATCATCCGTTTGCTGATCGGCGAGGATGAATATCAGCGTTTGGACCCGGCCACTTTGGCCGAACATATCACGCAGTTCACCCTGCGGGCGCTAGGAGTCGAGAAGAATTAACCACAGAGGCACAGAGAAGTAAAAGACAGAAAAAGACAAGAGAGGACTGAAAGGACACAATATTTATTTTTGCTTTCTCTCGGTGATTTTTCTTCTCTGTGTCTCTGTGCCTCTGTGGTTCCTAGAGAGGGGACTATGAGCTGGATTGCCTTGAAGATGCTGACCGGCAATCGGGCCAAGTATTATGCCATCATCTTCGGCATCTCGTTCGCCGTCATGCTGATGGCCGAGCAGTCGGCCATTTTCACCGGCCTGATGCGCAACACCACCAGCCAAATCCGCGACATTCTGGGGGCCGACATCTGGGTCATGGACCCCAGCGTGCAGTTCATCGACGACATTACTCCCCTGTCGAACAATGCCGTGTATCGAGTGCGCGGCGTGCCGGGCGTGGCTTGGGCGGTTCGGTTCTACGACGGCAAGGCTCGCGCACAATTTCCCGAAGGCAATTTCAAACAGTTCATCGTGCTGGGCATCGACGATCAAACGCTGGTCGGCGCGCCGCGGAAATTGCTGCTCGGCTCGCTGGCCGATCTGCGTCGTCCGGACGGTGTTGTTCTCGATGAAAGCGGCTTTCGCTATCTGTTTCCCGGCCAGCCGCTGCAAACCGGCAAGGTTTTCGAGATGAATGACCGCCGGGCCGAGATCGTCGGCATCTGTGGCGCGTCGCCGACTTTTCAGACATTCCCCATCGTCTATACGACTTATAGCCGGGCCGTGCGTTTTGCCGCCCAGGAGCGCCGGTCGCTGTCGTTTGTGTTGGCCAAGGTTGAAGAGGGAGCGTCGCCCGAAGAAGTGTGTAACCGCATCGAAGAGCAGACTGGATTGATGGCCATGTCGCCGGGTGATTTTGCCTGGAAGACTATCGAGTATTATCTGATTCAAACGGGCATTCCGGTGAATTTCGGCATCACCGTGTTGTTGGGCTTCCTTATCGGCGCCGCCATCGCTGGGCAGACGTTCTATTTGTTCACTCTCGACAACCTGAAGCAGTTCGGCGCACTCAAGGCGATGGGGGTGGCCAACGGACGGATTGTCGGCATGGTGCTGCTGCAAGGACTGGTAGTGGGCGTGTTGGGATACATGATCGGTTTGGGAATGGGAGCAGCGTTCATGGAGCTAGTGGGATTGCAGATGCGCAGCCGTGGCTTGCCGCCGGCCAACTTCATGGCCTGGCCAATCCCGCTGGGCACCGGCCTGGCCGCCGCCCTGATCGTTTTCTGCTCGGCGATGATTAGCCTCCGCCGCGTCCTCGCCCTGGAGCCGGCTGCGGTGTTTCGATGAGAGGAGCTAACCACAAAGACACAAAGGACATAAAGGACATAAAGGACACAAATCGAGAAGAACCATGACCTGGATCGCCATAAAAATGTTGACCGGAGATCGAGCCAAGTATCTTGGCATTGTCGCCGGCATCACCTTCGCGTCGCTCTTGATTGCACAGCAAGCGTCAATCGCCATCGGTCTCTTGCTGCGCACCACGGCCCATATCCAGGACATCCCCGACGCCGACAT
>JAJPIY010000216.1 GCA_021324515.1 Planctomycetota bacterium | reverse complement strand
TGGTTAGCGCCCCTTTGCCGAAGCCCTACTGATCCTATGATACACCCAGGGGACAGCTTGGGGTTCGCGCCTTTGCCCTTGCCGCGTATAATCACTTCCTTGTACGTGAGGCCCGGATGGTTTCTCCCGAGGAACATATCATGCGACGGATCGCAATCATCAATCAAAAGGGTGGCGTCGGCAAAACGACCACGGCGGTCAACTTGGCAGCGGCGCTGGCGGAGTTCGGCCAACGTGTCTGTGTTATCGACCTTGATCCGCAAGCCCATGCTACGACTCACCTCGGCATCGAACCCAACGGCAAAGCACTGTCTATGTACGACGTGCTGGTTAACAATCGACCGTTGGCCGAAGTGCGCCGCAAGGTTGACGACAACCTGTGGGTGGCTGGCTCAGACATCAACCTCGCTGCCGCTGAGGTCGAGTTGGCCGGCGTCGTGGGCCGCGAAGTCATTCTCCGCGATCTGCTGCTGCAAGAGGAAGGGGCATTCGATTACGTCATCATGGATTGCGCGCCCTCGCTCGGGGTGCTGACGCTCAACGCTCTGTCAGCGGCCAACGAGGTCTTCATCCCCTTGCAGCCGCATTTCCTTGCTCTGCACGGCATGGGCAAACTGCTGGAGACCACTGCCCTGGTGGCCAAGCGCATCAATCCCGCCCTGAAAGTCACCGGCATCATCCTGTCGCTGTACGAATCGAACACCCGACTGGCCCAAGAAGTCGTACAGGATTTGCAAGCATATCTCGAGAAAAGCCGCGGCACCAATGCGCCCTGGGCCAAAGCGCGTATCTTCGCCACCCGTATCCGCCGCAACATCAAATTGGCCGAGTGCCCCAGCTTCGGCCAATCGATTTTCGCCTACGCGCCGCACTGCCACGGTGCAGAAGACTATGCCGCCCTGGCCCGCGAAGTGCTCGGCGAAGCACCGCTGGTGTTGGCGGCGCGCGTCGAGATGGACGAGCGCGGCCAAGCCACTGTCCTCAGCGTCGAACGCCAGGAAATCGGGGAACCATCGGTGCCGGCGTGATAGAATGATTATTCAGCTCGCAGCGCCCAGGGCTCTATCTATCGAGCCCGCAGCGCCAGCAAGGGCGCCCTTGCTGGCGCTGCGGGCTCGATAGAGAGGGCGCCCTTGCTGGCGCTGCGGGCTCGATAGAGAGGGCGCCCTTGCTGGCGCTGCGGGCTGGTAATCGACACCGTTGTGAGACGCCATGAATCGCATTTCCATCGCCACGCCGCAAGAAATTGTGCCCATTGACCGTGCCTATATGCGGCAGATCGTGCGTACCGTCTTGGCCGGCGAGGACGTGGCCGAGTACGAGATCAGCTTGGCCTTCGTCGATAACCCCACTATTCATCGTCTCAACGTACGCTATCTCCAGCATGACGAGCCGACCGACGTGCTGAGCTTTCCTTTCAGCGAGCCAAAGGCGTCGAAGTTGGCTGGTGAACTGGTACTGGGCGTCGAGATCGCTGCCCAACAGGCCGCCACGCGCGGCCATGACGTGCAGACGGAACTGACGCTGTACGTAATACACGGTCTGCTGCATCTGTGCGGCTATGACGATCACGAGGATGCGGATCGTGCCGCCATGCGCCGACGCGAACGCTATTATTTGCAACAGGTCGGTCTGCCGGATATTACGGAATAACAAGAGAAGGACTGCCCCTCCGCCGCTTCAATCCAATGCGAAGAGGACGTCGTGCAGCCACTGAGCAGAGAGCACTTCCAAGACCAAGACTTCTGCCCTGACACTTTTTGTCAGCCCGCGCTTCGCCCTCTGCCAAATTGGCGGTCTTGCCTTTGCAGCGAAGTGAAACACTTTTTCTCAACTCCTTACTGATTAAAGACTTGAACTGGGAACCTATCCCGGCACATAAGTTGCTATGCTCCGACGTGCAGTCTTGAAGAGATTCCCTATCGCGGCGTGCTTGTAACGTGGCAGCCGCGGAGCAGAAGCAAACCATCGGGCGGAAGTGAATCTAGTGAAAGGAGATAAGTGAATGGGGGCCAAGCAACTCACGTATAGCGATGAAGCGCGGCAAAAATTGTTGTCCGGCGTCAGCAAGCTGGCGCGGGCGGTTCGCTGCACTCTTGGGCCGCGCGGCCGCAATGCGGTGCTCGATAAAGGCTGGGGCAGCCCCACAGTCACCAAAGATGGTGTCACGGTGGCCGAAGAGATCGAACTGCAAGATCCTTACGAGAACATGGGGGCCCAGTTGGTCAAGGAAGCGGCCAGCAAAACCAGCGATGTGGCCGGCGACGGCACCACCACTGCTACCGTCCTTGCCGAAGCCATTTACCGCGAAGGTCTCAAAATGATCGCCGCCGGCCACGATCCTATGGCCCTGACACGCGGCATCCAGAAGTCGGTCGAAAAGGTTGTCGAAGAGCTGGAGCGATTGGCCGAGAAGATCGACGACAAAGACGAGAAAGAGATCACCGAGGTTGCCACCATCGCTGCTAATAACAACGCCGAGATCGGCAAGAAGCTGGCCGAGGCCATGAAATTGGTTGGCGCTACCAACGGCGTCATCACCGTTGAAGAAGGCAAGACCGCCGAAACCGAGGTCGTGGTCGTCCAAGGCATGCAATTTGATCGTGGCTTCCTGTCGCCGCACTTTGTTACCAATCCCGACACCGTCACGTGCGAGCTGGAGAACCCCTACATTCTCATCTACGAAGAAAAAATTAGCTCGGCCAAGGCGCTGATTCCGCTTCTGGAGACCATTTCCAAGAAAAAGGAACCGTTGCTCATCATCGCCGAAGATGTCGAAGGCGATGCCCTGGCGACCCTGGTGCTCAATAAGCTCAAAGGTATTCTCCAGGTCTGCGCCGTTAAGGCGCCGGGCTATGGCGATCGCCGCAAGGCCATGCTCGAAGATATTGCCACGCTGACGGGCGGCAAGGCCATTTTCAAGGATCTCGGCATCCAGTTGGAGAACGTGCAGTTGCGGGACTTGGGCCGGGCCAAGAAGGTCAAGGTCGATGCCGAGAACACCACCATCACGGAGGGTGCCGGCGACAAAAAGGCCATCGAGGGCCGCTGCGAGATGATTCGCCGCGAGATTGACAAGACCGACAGCGATTACGACCGCGAGAAATTGCAAGAGCGTTTGGCCAAACTGGCTGGCGGCGTCGCCCAGATTAAGGTCGGGGCCGCCACCGAGACGGAGATGAAGGAACGCAAGGCACTGTTTGAGGATGCCTTGCACGCTACGCGGGCGGCCCTGGCCGAAGGGATTGTGCCCGGTGGCGGTGTGGCCTTGCTGCAAGCCCGCAAGGCCCTCGATAAGTTTGAGGCCGAGGGCGAAGACGAACAGGCCGGCGTGCGTCTGGTACAAAACGTCCTGGAGATGCCCTGCCGGGCCATCGCCGAAAACGCCGGTCTGGATGGCTCAGTCGTGGTCGCCAACATCCGCCGCAGCAAAGACAAGAACTACGGTTACGATGCCGACAAAGGCGAGTACACCGATCTGCGCAAGCGCGGCATCGTCGATCCTGTCAAAGTGACGCGCACGGCTTTGCAGAATGCGGCCAGCGTCGCTTGCTTGCTGCTTACCACCGAGTCGATGGTCGCGGACATTCCCGAAAAGAAGAAGAAAGAGGAAGGGCCGCACGATCATCACGGCGGCATGGGCGGTATGGGAGACATGGGGATGATGTAACAGGGAGATTTCGTTTAGCCGCGAGCCGAAGGCGAGCGCGAACACGCTCGCCTTCGGCTCGCGGCTAAACGAAGGCTCGCGGCTAAACGAAGGAGGATAAAAAATCATGGCGAAAGAAAAAGATCTCAGTGTGCGGATTCGGCCTTTGGATGATCGGGTGGTAGTCGAGCCGTTGGAAGCCGAAGAAAAGACGGCGGGCGGCATTCTGTTGCCGGACACGGCCAAGCAGAAACCGCAGCGCGGCCGGGTGTTAGCTGTCGGACCCGGCAAGCTCACGGACAAAGGGGAACGCCTCACGCTCTCTGTGCAGAAAGGCGACGAAGTCATCTATGGCCGCTACAGCGGCAGCGACATCGAAGTAGACGGCAAAGAGATCAAAATCATGCGGGAAGGCGACATCCTCGCCAAGGTTATCAAGTAAAACTCTTAACCACAGAAACAGAGAAACAGAGAAGAAAAAACCAGAGAGCATCGAAGGCCGTTGGCCTCTTTTCTTTCTCATTTGTCTTCTCTGTGCCTCTGGGTCTCTGGGGTTCAATTGGGGAGAATAAGCCGATGGCAAAACAACTACTCTACACCGACGAGGCACGCAAGAAACTGCTCGCCGGCGCGGACAAACTGGCTCGCGCCGTGAGCATCACCCTGGGGCCGACCGGACGTAACGTCATTCTCGACAAGAGTTTCGGCGGTCCCACCGTCACCAAGGACGGCGTCACTGTCAGTAAGGAGATTGACCTGCCCGATCCCTTTGAGAACATGGGTGCCAAGCTGGTCAACGCCGTGGCCCAAAAGACCAGCGACGTGGCCGGCGACGGCACCACTACGGCCACTATCCTAGCTCTGGCCATCTATCAAGAAGGACTGCGCAACATCACCGCCGGCGCCAACCCGATGGGCGTCAAACGCGGCATCGAAAAAGCCGTCGAAAAGGTCGTCGAGGCCCTGGACGGCATGTCCAAGAAGCTGACCAAGAAGGAAGAGATGGCCCAGGTGGCCGCCATCAGTGCCAATAACGATCCGAAAATCGGCCAACTAATGGCCGACGCCTTCGAGAAGGTCGGCAAAGACGGTGTCATCACCGTCGAAGAGGGCAAGACTTCGGAGACGACCCTGGAGTTCGTCGAGGGCATGCAGTTCGACAAGGGCTACATCTCGCCATACTTCATCACCACCCAAGAGATGACCTGCGAGTTTGAGGACGCCTATATCCTCATCCACGAAAAGAAGATCAGCAACGTCCGCGATCTGCTGCCGTTGCTGGAGAAAGTGGCCCAGACGGGCAAGCCGTTCCTTATCATCGCGGAAGATGTGGAAAGCGAGGCCCTGGCTGCCCTGGTCATCAACAAGCTGCGCGGCGTGTTACAGGTCTGCGCCGTTAAGGCGCCCGGCTTCGGAGACCGCCGCAAGGCCATGCTCGGCGATATTGCCGTTCTCACCGGTGGTCAATTCATCAGCGAAGATCTCGGCCTCAAACTGGAGAACGTAGAGCTATCGCAATTGGGCCGGGCCAAGACCGTCAAAGTCGAAAAAGAAAGTTGCACCATCATCAACGGCGCGGGCAAGAAGGCTGATATCGAAAAACGTATCGCTCAGATCCGCGCGCAGATGGAGCAGACCGAGAGTGAATACGACAAGGAGAAGTTCAGCGAGCGGTTGGCCAAACTGACGGGCGGCGTGGCCATCATCCGCGTCGGCGCAGCTACCGAGGCAGAAATGAAACAGACCAAGGGCCGCGTCGAAGACGCCTTGCACGCTACGCGCGCGGCTGTGGCCGAGGGCATCGTTCCCGGTGGCGGCACCGCCTTGCTGCGCTGCATCCCCGCAGTGGAGAAACTGGCGGAAACGCTCAAGGACGATGAGAAACTCGGTGCCGAGATCGTGGCTCGGGCGTTGGAGAAGCCGATCCGCACGATTGCCGAGAACTCCGGGGCCGATGGCGCGGTCATCGCCGATGAAGTGGCGCGGCAAAAGTCGCCCAACATCGGTTATAATGCCAATACGGGCGAGTTTGTGGACATGTACAAGGCCGGTATTGTTGATCCGACCAAAGTGACACGCTCAGCCCTGGTAAATGCCGCCAGCATCGCCGGACTCATGCTCACGACGGAGGTGATGGTCACCAAGATCGATGAGGAAGAGCCGGCCAGTAAAGTGCAAGGCGCTATCCGATAAAGGCGTTATCCGATTAACAGGAGGAGGATGCCGTCCTCTTCCGTCGGCCATGCCGGCAAGCGACGCCCTGTGCCGGCGCGACCGGCGGAGGAGGACGGTTAGCGATTATGCCTATGGCCAGCAAGCGGGACTATTACGAAGTCCTGGGCGTTCCGCGCGACGCCGATGAAGACACGCTCAAAAGGGCCTACCGCAAGTTGGCCATGCAGTATCATCCGGATCGCAATGTCGGCAATGCCGAGGCCGAGGCCAAATTCAAAGAAGCCTCCGAAGCCTATGAGGTGTTGCGCGATCCGCACAAGCGCCAGCTCTACGACCGCTACGGTCATGCCGGTCTGGAAGGGACCGCCATGCCGAATTTCACCAGCGCCGACGCGGTTTTCGACATTTTCGGCGACTTATTCAGCGATATTTTCGGCGGTCGGCGGCGGCGCGGGCCCCGACCCGGCCGCGATCTGCAAATGACCCTTGAGATCGACTTGCTGGAAGCGGCGCGCGGGGCGCGAAAGGAAATTAAAGTTCCGCGGATGGAGACGTGCTCGGATTGCCGCGGCAGCGGGGCCAGGCCCGGCACACGACCGGCGACCTGCCGGCGCTGCGGCGGACACGGCGTCGTGATTCAGGGGCAGGGCTTCTTCCGCATTCAACAAACGTGCGGGGCCTGCGGTGGCCAAGGCACGGTCATTACCGACCCTTGCCGTACTTGCCGCGGACGCGGCGCGGTCGAAAACGAACGGACGCTGACGGTGAACATTCCGCCCGGGGTGGATGACGATGTGAGTATCCGTCTGGCCGGCGAAGGTGAGGCCGGCGAGCGCGGTGCGCCGCCGGGCGACCTCTACTGCGTCCTCCGGATCCGCAAGCATCCGTTGTTCGTCCGCCGCGGCCAGGATCTCCATTGCGAAGTGCCGGTGACGATCAGCCAGGCAGCCCTGGGTCGGCCCATCGAGGTGCCGACCCTGGACGGGCAGATCACCTATACGCTCAAACGCGGCACCCAGAGCGGCGAGGAAGTCCGCATCCCCGGCAAGGGCATGCCTTCGTTGCGCGGCGGCCGACCCGGCGATCTGGTTGTGCATGTGCGCGTGGTCACGCCGCGGCGCTTGACCAAACGCCAGGAAGAGCTTTTCCGCGAACTGGAGGAGATCGATGGCGCCGAAATTCCTCCCGAACGGAAGAGTTTTCTTGAACGCATCCGCGAGTTCTTTACGTCAAATGCCGACCAGTCGGAAACCTAAACGACGGATAGGGGAAGGATGAGAAGCCATGACGGACCACAAGGAACAGAACTCCGCTACTTTGAATAACACATCGGAAACGGCTGAGGAACAGGCCCGGACGCAGGCAGAGGACCAGGCCGCCGAGCAAGTGCTTGAAGACCTGGACAGTCTGCGGGCCAAGCTTCAGGAAGCCGAGCAGAAGCGCGACGAGTATCTCTACCTGGCCCAACGAACGCGGGCGGACTTCGAGAACTATCAAAAGCGCATGAAGCGCGATCAGGCCGAAGAGCGCCGCTATGCCCAGGCGCCGTTGGCAGCCGATTTGCTGCCCGCTCTAGACAATCTCGAACGCGCTACCGCCGCGGCCGAGCAAGCCGGTGAAAAAGGCCCCCTGGTCCAAGGTGTGGCGATGGTCCATACCCAGCTGCTCGACATCCTGCGCCGCCACGGTGTCACGCGCATCGAGGCGCAGGGGCAACCGTTTGATCCGAACTGCCATCAAGCGGTAAGTCAGCAACCGAGCAAAGAGCATCCACCGATGACGGTGGTGCAAGTGCTGGAGCCGGGCTACCGGATTCATGACCGAGTGCTCCGCCCTGCGCGCGTGGTCGTTTCCACGGCGCCGGAGCAGACTGACAAACCGGAGTAAGGATTTCGGATTTCCTTCGGATTTCGGATTTCGAATTTCGGATTTCCTTCGGATTTCGGATTTCGAATTTCGGATTTCCTTCGGATTTCGAATTTCGAATTTCGAATTTCGAATTACCATTATGGGGAGATGACTGTATGCCGACTTACGAATATCATTGCGACGCTTGTGCTCATGAGTTCGAGGAGTTCCAATCGATAAGCGAGGCGCCGCTGAAGAAGTGCCCGCAGTGCAACAAGCCAAAGCTCCGCCGCATCTTCGGCACAGGAGCAGCCGTCCTCTTCCGGGGCTCCGGTTTCTATGAGACCGATTATCGCAGCGAATCATACAAGCAGGCAGCCAAAGCAGACCAGGAGGCGGCAAGCAAGGCGTCCAGCAACGGTGCCGGCGCTACGCCCTGTACAAACGGCACAGCTTGCGCCTGCGCTGGGGGGAAGGGCAAGAAAAGTGAGTCGAAAAGCTCCAGGTCCTGAATCGGATCAACCGAAGATAAGGTTGTCTTGCCCGATCTGTGGTCGGCGGATGGAAGGACGCAGCTGGGCAGAATGGCCTTCTTTTCCCTTCTGCTCGCCACGCTGTAAGACCATCGACCTAGGTCGCTGGTTAGACGAAACCTACCGCATACCGGCCGAGGAACCGGAGGAACACCCTGCCTCCGAGGAGCCGGATCTCCCCTAAACCGGCCGAGCTTCGGCCGTTCCCTATAGATACAGAGGCGTGGCTCCCTGGGCCACGCCTCTGTTTTTCTCCCCATGCCCAAGCCCGAATCACTAGGCTTGTCCGCCTGCTGAGATTCACTACACCTACCCCGTCTCCATTTCTCTGCACTTACTTCAACGAGGGAACCATCCCATGATTCTACTTCAACGAGGGAACCATCCCATGATTCCGCACTTGCTGCCTCCATCGATGCGGCTGATCGCGCTGACGATCCTGGCCCTTGTCGTCCTGGCCCCGGCCCACGCTGGCGAGATCAAGCTGGCCCGGCACCCCGATTACTCCAATGGCAAAATTGTCTTTAGCTACCGCGGCGATCTGTGGCTGGTCAAAGAAGACGGCAGCCAGCCGCGACGCCTGACGTCGCATCGCGCCGCCTCGGTGCATCCGCGCTTTTCGCCGGACGGCAAGTGGATCGCTTTCTCGGCGGCGCGGTATGGCAATCACGATGTTTTCGTTATTCCCAGCGAGGGCGGCGAAGCGCGGCGGCTGACCTGGAACAGCGCCGGGGATACCGTCGTCGGCTGGACGCCCGATTCCAAGCGAGTTGTCTTCTCCTCGGCGCGCGGCCGCGTCTATCCCGGTATTCCCAGTTTGTACACCGTGCCGCTCGACGGCGGTATCGAAGAACCGTTGCCGGCCGACTGGGGTTTCTGGGGCTCTTTCTCCCCCGATGGTAAGAAGTTCGCCTACAACCGCCATCCAATGGTGTGGTCGCGCAAGCATTATCGTGGCAGCTATGCCGCCGACCTGTGGGTGCTCGATGTTGCATCGCGCTCCTCGCGCAAGCTGCTGGACACCGATGTGCCCGATGCCGAAAAACCCAATAACTTTTGGCCGATGTACGGCAACGGTTTCATCTACTTCGTTTCCGATCGCGACGTGAAGGCCAAGGCCGGCAGCCCCGCTGTCATGGCTTCACGGAACAACATCTGGAAAATGCCGGCCGAGGGCGGCGAGCCGGTGCAAGTAACCCGGCACACCAGCGGCTCGCTGTTTTGGCCGTCGCTGTCTGCCGACGGCAAAGTCATCGTCTACGAGGAAAACTTCGGCTTATGGAAGCTCAACACCGCCTCCGGTGAAACACACGAAATCAAGATCGATATTGTCCCCGATGAAAAAGACAACAATCTCGAAACTGTGGCGGTAAACAGCGAAGCGGACAGCTATCACCTGGCGCCGTCTGGCAAGCGCGCCGTCATCGCCACGCATGGCGAACTCTTCACCATTGCCACAGAACGCGGCGACGTGCGGCGGCTGACGAAAACCTCCGACGTGCGCGAATCCAACCCGCAGTGGTCGCCGGATGGTAAACGCATCGCCTTTGTCAGCGATCACAGCGGCCGCGAGGAAATCTGGATCTGCGACGAGCACGGCGGCAACCTGAAACGCTTGACCAACAGCGATACGCAGAAAGGGACGCCCGTGTGGTCGCCGGACTCGCAAGCGCTCTTGTACACCGCCAGCGATCGCGCCCTGCATCGCATAGACCTCGCCGACAACAAGGATGTCGTGGTGGCGCGCGGCGAGGTCATCCAGTTCGGCGGCTCAGCCATCAGCAATCCGCAATGGTCGCCGGATGGCAAGTGGATCGCGTTTACACGATCTGGCCGCGATCTGCTGCCGCACGTCTACCTCGTCCCGGCTGCCGGCGGGGGGGAGAAGCGCATCACCGACGCCGACGCCTACAGCGATAGCTCAGCGTTGTGGACGCCGGACGGCAAGGCGCTCGTTTATCTCGCCGGAGTGGACAATGGCAACATTGGTCAGGGCGGCCGTTCGACGACACAGATTTTTGTCGTGTCGCTGACACGCGAGGAGAAGGAGCCGGGCGATGACAACATCGACAGCGAAGAAGAAGCTACCCGCAAGGAACGAGACGGAGCAGCGGGGCGCCGCTCTCGATCGGGAACAGCTGAGACGCCGGCCCCGGCGGACGAAGGCCGGCGCGACGCCGGCCCCAACGGGCGGTCTGTCGGCCGCAAGCCAGTTGAAGTGAAGATCGATTTCGACCGCATCTCCCGTCGCGCCCGCCAGGTGACGCGCAGCGGCGATACGGTCGGGGCGATGGCCGTGTCGCCGGACGGCAAAACACTGGTGTTCGTCACCAGCGGTGTCGAGGGGGGACGGCCCGTGCAATCGATCTGGTCGGTGTCGCTGGAAAGCAGTCAGCCGCCGCGGCGCCTGACGCAAACGGGTCGTTCTTCCGATGAGGAAGGACCGCCGTCTTTCCGCGGCCGCTTCGGCGGTCTCGGCTCACTGCAATTCGCCAAGGACGGCCGCACCCTCTTCTACCACCAAGGCAACGGCATTTACGCCCTGGCGCTCGGGGGCATGGGGCCGCGCAGCGGCGATGCCGTCTCGGAGGCAGCTTCCGCGCCTCGATCACGCCGTGGCCCCGGGGCCGCGCCTTCCGATACTTCCGCCGCAGCTGCTGGTGCGCGCCGACTCACCTTCACAGCTCGCGTTGAGGTCGATCAGCGGGCACGGCGGCAACAAGTATTTCAAGAGAGTTGGCGGATCATGAAACACCGTTTTTACGACCCGGCTATGCACGGCGTCGAGTGGACCAAGGTGCGCGACACCTATGAGCCGCTTCTGGCCCACGTTGGCGGCCAAGAAGAACTGCACGATGTCATCATGATGATGATCGGCGAACTGAATGCGTCGCACACCGGCATCAGCGCCGGCGGCCGTGACGGGCGCGGACGCGACAGCGAGAACGATCAGACACGCTATCCTGGCTTCGAGCTGGAAGCCGACCCCACAGGTTTTTATAAGGTCGTTCACGTTTACAAGAATGGGCCGGCCGATAAAGACTACGTCAAAATCAATCCTGGCGACTTTATCCTCGCCATCGATGGTCAGCCCCTTAAAGCCGGCGACAACTACTGGAAACTCTACACCACCGCTCCGGGTGAACGGATCGAGTTCCTGGTCAACAACAAGCCCACGAAGGAAGGCGCCTGGACGACTAAGGTCCGCCCGGTCAACGCCCTGCGCTACGCCGACTTGCAATACGAGCGCTGGGTCGCCGACCGCCGCCAGATGGTAGACCAATTATCCGGCGGTACGATCGGCTATCTGCACATCCGCCAGATGAACGAAGCATCGCTGCGCCAGTTTGAGCGCGACCTGGCCAAGATGGCCGGCAAGAAGGCGCTCATCATCGATCAGCGCTTCAATCCCGGCGGCGGCATCGATCAGGAGCTGTTGCAGATTTTGCAGCAGCGCCAGTATCAGTACACACGCACGCGCGATTCGGTGACGGTGCCGCGGCCGCTGCGCGGCTTCTTCGGCCCAATGGTAGTGATGGCCAACGAGCGCTCCACTTCCGACGCCGAGGTCTTCCCTGATGGTTTCAAGACTTTAAAGCTCGGTAAAGTCGTCGGAGTCACCACCTACGGCGCCGTCATCGGCACCGGCGCGTACCGGCTGATGGATGGCTCAACGATCCGCACGCCCACGGTCGGGTTGTGGAACATCCACAACACCAACCTGGAAAACTATGGCGTGCCGCCGGATGTTTATGTCGATAACACCCCGGACGACTTCCTCAAGGGCCGCGATGCGCAGATCGAGAAGGCCGTCCAGACGCTCAAGGAGGAATTGGCGAAGAGGAAGTAAGAGTTTCATCGATCGAGCTGCGAGCGTCAGCAAGCGGTTGTGTGATGCCAGCTGACGCTCGCAGCTCACGTGTTTTAACGCTTGCTCCTACATGAGCTGCTTCTTCGAGGAAAGGATCCCAAGGATGGTAGGGCCGCCTGTCTATCAACTACGGAAGCCCTGGCCCTTCCAGGAACGGATTTCCACATCCACGCGGTTAAGAATGCAGAGAACACACCGTTGAAGAATCGCCATGCATTGGTCTCAAGTCCTCGGCGAGCATGTTGCAGAGGAGCGCTCTTTGCTCGATAGCGTCGTCGAGGGCGCAATGGGTATGAGGTCCCATGAGCCGCACTCAGGAACAATACGAACAAGCCTGTAAGTACCTGGCCGGTGGCGTGAGCGCCTCGATACGGCTCAATCGCGCCCTGGGCCGGCCGATGTTCGTCGATCGCGCCGACGGTTGCCGTATTTGGGATCTGGATGGTCGAGAATACATCGATCTTTGTTGCAGCCACGGGGCCACGCTTTTGGGCCACGGTGATGGACGCGTGCGCCGAGCCGTCGAGATAGTGCTGGCGCGTGGGGCGGCTTGTTCTTACGAAAACGAACTGCACACGCAACTTGCAAAATTGCTGTGCGAAACGGTGCCGTGCTGCGAGCGTGTGCGCTTCACCGGCTCCGGCACGGAAGCGACGATGCACTGCCTGCGCCTGGCACGTGCGTTCACCGGCCGCACCAAACTTCTGAAATTCGAGGGCAATTTCCACGGCTATCACGATCAGGTCATGTACGCTATCGGTACCCCTGCCGACCGTCTCGGTCCCGAGGATGCGCCGACTGTTTATCCTGGTTCTTCCGGGTTGCCTGCCGGCCTGGAGCAAAACATCGTCGTCGTGCCGTACAATCGCACCGATCTGCTGGAAGCCGCCTTCGCACGGCACGGCCCGGAATTGGCCGCCGTCTTCTGTGAACCGATCTACTATAATGCCGGCTGCATCATTCCCACTCCCGATTTCCTGACCGCCCTACGCCGTCTCACCCGCGAGCATGGCGTGCTTCTGATCTTCGATGAGGTGTTAAGTGCGTTTCGTATGGCCCCCGGCGGCGCACAAGAGTATCTGGGGGTCACGCCCGACCTTTGCACTTTGGGCAAAGCGGTGGGCGGCGGTTTTCCCCTGAGCGCTTTCGGCGGCCGCGCCGACATCATGGCTCGGCTGATGCCGCAGGGCGATTGTCAACACAGCGGCACCTACAACGGCCATGTCGTTGCCGTCGCCGCTGGCCTGGCCGCAGTGACAGCTTATTGTCAGCCCGGCTTCTACACTCACATCCATGCCGTCGCCGAGCAATTGTATACGGGACTGAACGCCCTTTTTGCTCACCATGACATCCCCGCGCGCGTGCAGGGACTGGGAGCGCGTTTCGGCATCTATTTCGGCGTGCCGGAGCCAATCCGCAGCTACCGCGACGCCGTGCGCCACCAACGCGAAGCGATGCTGCGCTTCATCGCTGCCGCC